>NZ_JAMYOU010000033.1:0-56073 GCF_040319995.1 Mesorhizobium sp. M0815
TCTGCGCCGGCCAGCCGGCTTAACCCTCGTACCGTTGCATATCGGATGACGGGCCGCCCTCAGGCCCAGCAATCATAGGGACTAGAGGGACACTAGAGGGGGAGATTGGCAACTTCGCCGACGGCGCCTCTTTGCGAGATTGGCGCCACGTTCCGGCACAAGAAAACCACCGGGTCTTGACTTGCGGCGGACGACCACCAGATCGAAAGCACAGGTCGCCGAAATGGGGCCGGCGAACCCCGGGAGCGCCGGCTCTTGGAAGAGGGCAACTGTCGATGACCCGTTCTCCCGACGCTCCGGTTCCGCCTGACCAGGCGCAGCAAGCCCTGCAGTGCCTGACGACCGAGCATTTCGTGCTGCAAAATGCTCGCGCCGCGACCATTCAGGAAGCGAACCAGCGAGCCGATCTGTTCCTGACCTCGGTCTCGAGCGCAACCATTGCCTTGTCCTTCGTCGCGCAGGTCACGGAGATGGGCAGGCCGTTCGTGCTGTTCAGCCTGATCTTGCTGCCTTGCCTTTTCTTCATCGGCCTGGTCACCTTCGTGCGCGCGGTGCAGGTTGCCATCGAGGACATGGTGCATGCCCGCGGCATGGCCAGGATCCGCCACTATTTCGTCGAGCTGACGCCCGTCCTGCAAAGATACCTTGTCAATTCCACCCATGACGATCCCTCGGCGGTGCTGGTCGACAAGGGCCTCAGGCCCTCACCGCTGCAATATTTCATGACCACCGCGGGGATGGTGGGCACGATCAATGGCGCCATCGCCGGCGTCTTCACCGGCATCGTTGTAAAGTCCGCGTTTGGCGGGGGCATGACGCTCGGCGTGATTTGCGGGCTGCTGGTCTTCGCCGCATGCATTCTCATCCTGCGGCGTTACCACAGTCGCGCCTGGGCGGCGGCCGAACAAAGCTTGCCCGCACTGTTCCCGGGCGACAATGTCAACAGCGAAAGCTAGCGCCGACACATCCGGATGTCGAAAAGTGGCAGGGCGACGCCCTTGCGTCTTGCGCGCCAATTGACCATCCTCGCCAACATTATTTGCACCGCGGCCGGGGGGTTCGCATATGCCGACGCTTTATGCGCTGAAACCGGCCTTTCAGGCCAGGTTGCGGCCGCTTGCCGACGGACTGGCCAGGGCCGGCGTCACCGCCAACCAGATCACGCTGCTGGCCGCTGCCCTCTCGCTCTTCACCGGCCTTGTGGTGGCAGCCCTTGCCGGCCACCGCATGGTCTTTCTGCTGATGCCGCTCGTGCTGTTTACGCGAATGGCGCTGAATGCCATCGACGGCATGCTGGCAAGGGAACATGGCCAGGCCTCGAAGCTCGGCATGTATCTCAACGAGCTCTGCGATGTTGTCTCCGATCTCGCTTTGATCCTGGCCTTTGCCGTCATTTTTCCTGCCTGGGGCGTCGTTGCATTCGCTATCGCGGCGGTGATTGCGGAATTCGCCGGCGTGCTCGGCATCGCGGCCGGAGCGGGGCGCAACTATGCCGGCCCCTTCGGCAAAAGCGATCGGGCGCTGGCGCTTGGCATCCTCGCGGTGCTTATCGCGTCCGGCCTGTGGGTCCCGGCGCTCACGCCGCTCGTGTTTCCGGCCATGGCTACACTCTCGCTGGTGACCGCCATCAACCGGATACGCGGCGGCCTTAACGGGAACGGCAGCTGAATTCCGGTCTCGCCAGGGAGAACAACATGCTTCACCAACAGACGGTTGCCGCCGTGGCTCCAGCCAACGTCGAGCGGGTGGCGCAGGAGCGCAGCTTCAAGAGCCATGACGGCACCGAGATCTTTTATCGCTATTGGCCGGCGCTGTCGGAACATCGCAAGGGTGCCATCCTGCTGTTCCATCGCGGCCACGAGCATGGCGGCCGCATGGCGCATCTGGTCGACGAGCTCCAGATGCCCGACCACGCCTTCTATGCCTGGGACGCGCGTGGCAATGGCCGCTCCGCCGGCGAGCGCGGCTATGCGCCGTCGTTTGCCGCGCTGGTGCGCGACATCGATTGCTTCGTGCGCGAGATCGGCAGTGACGGCTTTGCCCGGCGCGATATAGCGTTGATCGCGCAATCCTTCGGCGCCGTGCTTGCCGCCGCCTGGGTGCACGACTATGCGCCTGACATTCGCGCCCTGGTGCTGGCCTCGCCGGCCTTCTCGGTCAAGCTCTACGTGCCCTTCGCCAAGCAAGGCATTGCGTTGTGGCAGAAGCTGAAGGGCCGTTTCTTCGTCAATTCCTACGTCAAGGCGAAATTCCTGACGCATGATCCCGAGCGCATCGCCTCCTTCGACGCCGACCCACTGATCACCCGGCCGATCGCCTCCAACATCCTGGTCGAACTCTACGACCACGCAGCGCGCATCGTCGCCGATGCCCGCGCCATCACCGTGCCGACACAGCTTCTGATCTCCGGCAGCGACTGGGTGGTGCGGCATGGACCGCAGCACGAGTTTTTCGTCAATCTGGCGAGCCCGGCCAAGGAGCGGCATGTGCTGCCCGGCTTCTTCCACGACACTTTGGGCGAGCGCGACCGCCACAAGGCACTCGACCTGATCAGGCCTTTCCTCGAAAAGCAGTTCGCGGCGCCGGAAAAGCCGCTCGACCTGACCGGGGCCGACCGCGCCGGCTACACACGCGACGAGGCCGACCGGCTGGCCTCGCCGCTGCCGCTACTGTCACCCAAAGGTCTCTACTGGGCAACGAGCCGCGCCTCGATCCGCATGGGCGCATGGCTGTCGTCCGGCATGAAGACCGGGATTGCCACCGGCTTCGATTCCGGCTCGACGCTCGACTATGTCTACGAGAACGATGCGCGGGGCATCGGCCCCGGCGGCCGCATGATCGACCGCACCTTTCTCGATGCTATTGGCTGGCGCGGCATCCGCCAGCGCAAGCTGCATCTGGAAGAGCTGATCGGCAGTGCCGCTGAGACGCTGAAGGCCGCCGGCCGGCCGGTCCATATCGTCGATATCGCCGCCGGCCATGGCCGCTACGTGCTCGATGCTGTGCAGAAATGCGCCGAGCCGCCGGCCAGCGTGCGGCTGCAGGATTTCTCCGAGCTCAACATCTCGCTCGGCCGCAAGCTGATCGCCGAGCGCAAGCTGCCGGCGAGCGTCTCGTTCCATCAAGGTGACGCCTTCGACGCCACGATGCTGGCCGGCCTCGACCCGGCGCCGGATCTCGCCATCGTCTCGGGGCTCTACGAATTGTTTTCCGACAATGCCATGATCGCCCGCTCGCTCGGTGGACTGGCCGGCGCCATGCAGCCCGGAAGCCTGCTCGTCTACACCAACCAGCCCTGGCATCCGCAGCTCGAGATGATCGCGCGCAGCCTGACCTCGCATCGCGGCGGCCAGGCCTGGGTGATGCGTCGGCGCACGCAGGCCGAGATGGACCAGCTGGTGGCGGGCGCCGGATTCGAGAAGCTCGACCAGCGCATCGACCAGTGGGGCATCTTCACCGTTTCGATCGCCCGGCGCGTCTGAGCATGGACTTGCCTGCCTCTGCCTTGCCTCGCGATGCCCCTGCCCTTCCGGCCTTGCCGCGCGAGCCGTATCCCGGGATAGTCCTGCGCGCCGCGCTGTGGCTGGCATTTCTGGCGCCGTTCTTCTACTCCACCTACGGCTTCGCCAACTGGCTGGCGTCGCGGCGCGACGATGTCGGCAGCATCGTCTTCGGCTGGGAGCATGGCATCCCGTTCCTTGCCTGGACGATCGTGCCCTACTGGTCGATCAATCTATTCTACGGCCTGTCGCTGCTGTTGAACAATTCGAAGAACGGCGTCGACCGCCTCGCCGGCCGCTATCTGACGGCGCAGATCATCGCCGTCGCCTGCTTTATCCTGTTCCCGCTGACGGCGACCTTCGTGCGTCCGCAGACAAGCGGCCTGCCCGGTTTCATGTTCGCCGTGCTCGGCGGCTTCGACAAGCCCTTCAACCAGGCGCCGTCGCTGCACATCGCACTACTGGTCATCATCTGGGACCATTGGCGTCACAGGTTGACCGGCATCGCCGGCGCCGCCTGGCATGTCTGGTGTTTCCTGATCGGCGCCTCGGTGCTGACGACGTGGCAGCACCATTTCATCGACATTCCGACCGGCGCGCTGCTCGGCCTTTTCGCTCTGTGGCTGTTTCCGCGCGACGGCGAGCTGCCGTTCGCCGGCTTCCGTATGAGCGCCGACCCGAAAGCGCGGCGGCTGGCGCTGTTCTATGCGCTCGGCGCAAGCCTTGCGCTGGCCGGCGCCGCTGCCGGCGCATTGGCCTCGGCGCTGTGGCTCATCCTGTTGTGGCCGGCACTGGCGCTGGCCATCGTCGCTTTCGCCTATGCCGGCGCCGGCGCCAAAGTGTTCCAGAAAACAGCCGATGGCCGCGTGTCGTTGGCCAGCCGTCTCCTGCTTTGGCCCTACCGCCTTGTTGCCAGGGTCAATGTGTGGGCGTGGACGCGAAAGCTTCCAGCGCAGATCGTCATCGCCGACGGTGTTTGCCTCGGCCGTTTTCCGACCGCCGCCGAGGCCGACGCTTTCGGCACGGTGGTCGACCTTGCCGGCGAATTGGAAAGACCGCGCGGCGCCTCCAGCCGCTGGGTGAGCGTGGCCATGGTCGACCTTTTGCCGCCGTCTCGCGAGGCGCGTGCGCAAGCGGTGGCGGCGATCGAGACGGCGCGGGGCCAGGGCACTGTGCTGGTCTGCTGTGCGCTTGGCTTCCAGCGCAGCGCCGCCGTCGTCGCCGAATGGCTGGTCGCCAGCGGCCGGGCCGACACGCCGGCTCAGGCGCGAGGCAAGCTCGCCGCCGCGGGCCGGCCGGTGCATCTTGGCGTGGACGCGGCGACATGACCGCCTATCGTGACAAGGCCGAAGCGTTCGCCGCCGGGCTGATGGTGCAGGTGGCATGGCCGCTGCTGCTGGTTGCTGCTGCCTTGCTGGCGGCGCCGGTCATCGGCCTGGCGGCTGCGCCGCAAACATCGTCGCTGTCCGCGGTAGCCTGGCTGATCGCCGCCGCGGGTGCCATAGCCACAATCATTCTCTCGGCCCTGCTTTTGTTCGAGGCGCTGCTGTTCCGGCTGATGGCCAGCCACGCCAGCGAGGCAGGCGGCGGTGCCGCGGTCGACGATGTGCTGGCGCGCATGCGGCTGAAACCCACGGCGGCCGGCGGCCGCTCGCTCGACCAGCGGATAGCCGGCACGCGCCGCCTGCTTGCCAAGCAGCGCATCGCCTTCGGCCTGTTCGCGGCGGCCTCGGTCGTCGCGGCATTCTTTTGAGCCCGTCGATGACAAAGCTTCGTGTCAGCACCTATACCTTGCTGCAGACGGTGACCTCGGTCGGCCTGTCGGCGCTGGCCTGGGCGGTCACCGGCGTGCGGCCGATCTGGAACGGCAGCCAGCCATCGGACCGGCAGCGCATCTACTTCGCCAACCATGCCAGCCACGGCGATTTCATCCTGCTGTCGGCCTGCCTCAGCGAGAAGGAACGCGCCAGTACCCATGCGGTGGCCGCCGCCGATTATTGGGGCAAGACGCGGCTGCGCCGTTTCATTGCCGAGGACATGCTGTCTTCCGTGCTGATCCACCGGCAGTGGACGGATGAAACGCAGCACCCGATCTCGATCATGCTGTCAGTGCTCGATCAGGGCCATTCGCTGATCCTGTTTCCCGAAGGCACGCGCAACATGACCGACGAACCGCTGCTGCCGTTCCGCTCCGGCCTCTACAATCTGTCGATGGCGCGGCCCGATGTCGAACTCATCCCGTGCTGGATTGAGAACATGTCGCGGGTGCTGCCCAAGGGGCAATTCGTGCCGGTGCCGCTGCTTTGCCGTGTCGTCTTCGGCGCGCCGATCGCTATTCAACCGGGTGAGGAACGCCGCGCCTTTCTCGACCGTGCCCGCGAAACGCTGCTGGCGCTGAACCCCCGGCCGCAACGAGACGATTGAGGACCAAGGCAAAATGCTGCCGATGATGCACGAAACCCTCATTCTGATTGTCGGCCTACTGGCGGTGCTGATCAGCGCCAGCGTCGTCGCCGGCGTCTTGTCATGGCGCGCGCCAAAACCGTTGTCGCCGACGCTGGTCAACCTCACCCAGCGCATCAATGCCTGGTGGGTGATGGTGGTGGCGATCACCGTTGCCTTCTTCTTCGGCCGCCCCGGCATGACCATCCTGTTCGCGCTGATTTCCTTCGCCGCTCTGCGCGAATTCGTGACGCTGACACACAGCCGCCGCAGCGACCACTGGGTGCTGCTCGGCATGTTCGGCATCGTCATCCCGTTCCAGTACTGGCTGGTGTGGACCGCCTGGTACGGGCTCTTCACCATCTTCATCCCGGTCTACTGCTTTCTGCTGATGCCGGCGATCACCGCACTGCACGGCGACACCGAACGCTTTCTCGAGCGCGTCTCGGCGCAGCAATGGGCGGTCATGATCTCGGTCTACTGCGTCAGCCACGTGCCGGCGCTGCTAACACTCGAAGTACCCGGTTTCGAAGGCCGCAACCTGTTGCTGATCGCCTTCCTGATCGTCACCGTGCAAGGCAGCGACGTGCTGCAATATATCTTCGGCAAACTGTTCGGCCGCCACCTCCTGGCGCCGACGGTCTCGCCGTCGAAGACCTGGGAGGGACTGGTCGGCGGGCTGGCGGCATCGAGCCTGCTCGGCGCGCTGCTGTCGTTCCTGACGCCGTTTTCGCCGCTGCAGGCGGCCGGCGTCGCTCTGGTCGCCTGCCTGATGGGATTCTTCGGCGGGCTGGTCGCCTCCGCCATCAAGCGCGATCAGGGCGTCAAGGACTGGGGCCACCTGATCGAAGGCCATGGCGGCATGATGGACCGTGCCGACAGCCTGGTCTTCGCCGCCCCGGTGTTCTTTCATACGGTGCGCTATTTCTGGACAGTATGAGGGTTGGCGCCGTTTGCCGCGGCACCGTCCGGACGGTTCAGCGCGACTTTGCGAAGATAACCTGATCCGTTTCGTTATTACCGTTTTCGCGAAAACGGTAATAACCCCACTGCCGCGGTCGTTGGCCGCGCTCATTTTGCCGCGGCGAGCGGCTCTTTCTTGCGCGCCTGCGCCAGGCGGCGCATGCGGCGTTTGGCGGTGGTCTTCAGCGCCACCGGCGGATTGCTGGACAACGCACCGAGCACCGCACCGACCATTCCGTGTGCGACGAAATCAGCGTTGATCTCATTGGCCAATTTGGCGGCTGCCTCCTGGTTGTCACTGTCGGGTTCCGACCACAACACGATACCCACCCGCAACCTTGGTTTGGCGCGTTTCAGCCGACGGACCAGGAACCGGCCGTGCTTGACGGAATTCCGGTTCAAAAATCCGACGACGGCGGTATCGATAGCGTCGAGCTCAAGGCGGCGAATGCTCCCCGGTTCCATATCGGCGAAGCTCGCTCTCAACACCGTGGCGCCCTGGACTTCGAGCACCTGTGCCAGCATGGCGGCAGCCGCGTCGTCGAGTTCGCCGCGCCCTCCGGCGCACAGCACCGACATGCCCGTGCCATCCGGTAGTTCGGTGTCGTCCCCGCCCTGAACCTCCCCCTGAACCTGCTTGTCCTCGCGTGAGCCGTTGTCCTCGGCCGCGGCAGTGTCGCCCGCTTCCGCCTCCTCCTGCGCGCTGTCGTCGAGGTTCGCCACCATCGTCAGCGCGCTGCCCGCGACCTGCTGTCGTTGCTCATCGCTCAACACACCACGCACACGGTCCTGCTCGCCGAGCAGAAGTGCGGGAATCGCGACTTTGTCGTAGAACTCGACCAGATATTCTTCCTCCAGCATCTCCTCGGCATGGTCCGTCGCTTCCTCGGGATCGCCGGCCAGCAGCCGCTGGTAAAGCCGGGCGTGCGGTTCGAGCACGGGTTCGTTGCCGAACAGAACGTCGAGGAATTCGAACTGCGGCACATGTCGGCCGAGCACGACGAGGCAGACCGTGAGCGGCGTCGACAGAACGAGGCCCAATGGCCCCCAGAGCCAGGTCCAGAAGATCGCCGCAACGATAATAGCCAATGGCGACAGCCCGGTGCGCGAGCCATAGAGCCAGGGTTCGATCACGTTGCCGGTGATCAGTTCCACCACCACGAAAAGCCCGGCGGTCCATAGCACGAGCGACCAGCCGGGCGCCACGGCTAGCGCCAGGAACAGAGGCAGCAGCGTCGCGATAACCGGGCCGATATAGGGAACGAAGCGCAGCGCCAGCGCCAGCAAACCCCACAGCAATGGATTGGGTATGCCCAGCAGCCAAAGTCCGATTGCAATCGGAACGGCATAGACGATGTTCACGACCAATTGCATGAGCAGATAGCGGCCGACGCGCTTGCCGGCATCCTGCAGCGCCTCGGTGGTTCGATGCAGATCGCCGTAGCCGACGAGGCGTATGAAGCGATCGCGCAGGTCCTCCCGCTCGAGCAGCATGAATATGACCACCACGACGATCAGTCCGGCCGATGCCAGCGGGCTCAGCAGCGGGCCGATCAGATTCTGGAGAACCTCGAGCGGTCGTTCGCGCGCGACGATTTCGACCGGGATCGGCTCCCGCGGAGGCTGATCGGCGGCGGGTTGCGCGGGTTCCGGTCTGTCGAGTTCCTGGCCGACGCGTTCGATCACCCGGCTCAATCTGGAAACGATGCCTCCGCCGACGCCGGTTTCCTTGAGCGACCGGACCTTGGTCAGGATATTCGCCTGGTAAAGCGGGATGTTCTGCGCCAGTTCACTGACCTGTGTGGCGACTATGAAGGAGAACAGCGCCAGCACCGTGAATGCGCCGAGCACGCTGGCGATCACGGCAGGAAGACGCGGAATGCCGGCTCGCTTGAGTGCCGACACCATCGGCACAAGCGCAAAGGTAAGCAGCAGGGCGATTGCGATCGGCAGAAAGACCTCGCGCCCGAAATAGAGCGCCGCGACGGCCGTCACGACCGACGCTACGCTGGGCAACGATGTGCGCGGAAGCGCCCTGGCCGCGGAAACAATGCTCGCCCGCCGGGTCTCCGACAGGTGCGCGCCGTTTCGACTATTTGCCGCCACTTGATACCTCCGCCCCGCCATTGCCATGATCGGGCATATTGAGCCGGCCTGCAACTTCGCAGCCTCTCCTACAGCGAAGCTTTGATTTGCCGTCGTTTGGCTTGCTGCCGGCAGCGCGGCAGCTCCGTCACGGTAGAATTTTTTGCATAAATGGCGGCACCAGCAATCCTGTTCCATGCTTGCGCCAGAACGTGGAACTTTTGGGTCAAAACGCCGTTCCTTCGTAGATCGCTGATGGACAACCTCAAAGCAGCAGCTCAGGAGGAATGATCATGAACATCAAGATGCTTTGCATGGGCGCGATGGCGCTTTCAATGATGACCGGCGCAGCGCTTGCCGCCGGTGCCACTGGCACTTCGGCGCTCGACGATCCGCAGAAAATGTCGCCGTTCTTTACCGATGCCGGCATGAAGACCATGAAGCCGGCAGCCGAATTCAAGACCGCATGGATGGCCATGTCCAAAGAGGACCAGGCGATGATGATGAAGGAATGCGGCGACGAGGCCATTGCCAAGGAGCATGACGATTTCTGCAAGATGACCAAGCAACTCGGCGGCGCCAACTAGGCACGTCGGTTCAGCACAATCGCAGTGGCGGGCAGAGATGCCCGCCATCTTCGTTTTGGGAGCCTCGGTTCAGTCGGGCGCAAGCGTCAATCGCACTATTCGGCGTCAGCCGATCCTGACGACAAAGTGCTTGGTCACCGGCTCGATGATCTTCCACGTCCCCTTGAAATCGGCTTCCACCACGAAGGCATCGCCGGGGCCGACTTCGACAGGCGCGCCGCCATCCGGCGTGATGACGATACGGCCGGCTATCATGTGCACGAACTCATAGTCGCTGTAGGTTGCGTGATAGGTGCCCGGGCTCGCCTGCCAGGTTCCCGACATGACCTTGCCGTCCTCGGTAATGTGCTGGACGGCGGTCTTCATGGTCGGCTCGCCTTCGACCACGACCCATCCCGCGAGATCGCCGGTCTCGGCGTTCTCGACGGCGCCGAATTTGAGGATGGTCTTGTCTGTCATGGTCGGCTCCGTCTTGAATTGTGCCGGAATGGCTGCCGGTCAATAGCTGATGCACCTGACCCCGGCAACGCGGCTTGACCCAGCACGCTTGACCTCGCCGCCAACCGTGGGATAGGCCGGGACTGGCCCAACCATCCCCCACCGAAGCCTACGAAAGACCTGCCATGACCGACGCGATCGTACGAGACAGCAATGGCACGGCGCTGCACGAGGGCGACTCCGTGACCCTGATCAAGGATCTCAAGGTCAAAGGCACCTCGGAGACGATCAAGCGCGGCACGCTGGTGAAGAACATTCGCCTCACCGGCAATCCCGGCGAGATCGAATGCAGCACCAGGCAGGTAAAGGGCCTGGTGCTGATGACCGAGTTTTTGAAAAAGGCGTGAGTGCCTCGGCACCCTTCGTTTCGCTTCAATATCAATCGCTCTCATGACTGAATCGCTCATGTGAGTGAACCGCCCACGCCAGAAGCTGGAGGAGCCGCGCCCTCCCCCTATGTTGCACTGCGTTAGATTTGTTGCATTGCAATATCGGCGCATCGGGTCGAGCCTCTGCGAGGTGGGTATTCCTTGCACGAGGTGACTGTGTCGGCATCATTTCGGCCTGACATCGAAGGGCTGCGCGCGCTGGCGGTGGCGGGTGTCATTGCCTTTCATTTTGGTCTCTCCGGTCTGCCCGGCGGCTTTGCCGGCGTCGACATCTTCTTCGTCATCTCCGGCTACCTGATTACAAAACACCTGGTTACGGAAATCACCGAAACCGGGCGGCTGAATCTCTGGCGCTTCTACGCCCGGCGCGCCCGGCGCCTGTTGCCGGCGGCACTGTTCGTCATCCTCGCCACGCTGTTCGCGGGTTATTTCATCCTGTCGCCGGAGGAACAGGCGCTCTATTCGAAAGGCGCCATGTTCGCCTCCGCCTACATGATCAACCTCTGGCTGATCCGCTGGTCGTTTGACTATTTCGCCGCCGACGCCACCAACAACCCTTTCATCCACTTCTGGTCGCTCTCGGTCGAGGAACAGTTCTACCTGGCATGGCCGGCGCTGCTTCTTGCCGCCGCATGGCTGCGCCCAGGCAAGCGCACCGCTATAATCGTCATCGGCGTCGCAGGCCTAGCCTCCTTCGCCGCCTGCGCCTGGCTGACCGAAGTGTCGCAGCCTTGGGCCTTTTACTTCTCGCCGCTCAGGGCCTGGGAATTCGCCGCCGGCGGCCTCGCCACCATGGCGCCAGCAAGGATCTGGCGCGACCGGCCGCTGCTGGCCACCCTCCAGGCATGCCTCGGGCTGGCGCTGATCGCGTGGGCCTATCTGATGCTGGACGAAGACTCGCCCTTTCCCGGGGTGAATGCGCTGGCGCCTGTCGCCGGCACCGTGCTGCTGCTGCTCAGCGGCAGCGGCCGCAACCTGCCAAGCGCCGTGCTGGCGCTGGCGCCCCTGCAATGGCTGGGCCGGCTTTCCTATTCGCTCTACCTCTGGCATTGGCCGGTCATCGTCTATGCGGCGATGATGATTCCCAACCTGTCCACGCTTGACCGGCTTGCCTGCGCGGCGCTGACGCTGGTTCTGTCGATGTTCACCTATCATTTCATCGAGAACCCGATCCGCCGCAACGGCTGGCTGATGGCCGGAGCAGCGCGGGCGCTGGTGCCCGCCGTCGCCCTAACCGGCGCCGGCGTGGTCGCGGCCTACGGCAATGCGCGCTTTGCCGAGCACAATCTCAGCCCCGAACAGCACGTCATCGCCGACAGCGCCGCGCAGCTCTCCACCGTGCGCGCGAGCGACGGCGGCTGCGTGCTCGATTTCGAGACCGTCAAGCCGAAACCCTGCATGTTCGGCCGCAAGGACGCCCAGCGCTCGGTCGTGCTGTTCGGCGACTCGCATGCCGACCATTGGTCGACGCCGCTGATCAAGGCGGCCGAGAAGAACAACTTTCGCGTCGTCACCTTTCTCAAATCCTCCTGCCGGGCTTCGCGGGTGACGACCTGGAATTGGCGGCTGAAGCGCGACTACACCGAGTGCGACCAATGGCGCGAGCAGTCGGTCAAGGACATCATCGCGCTCCACCCGCAACTGGTGGTGATCTCAGAATTCTCGATCGGCAATGTGATCAAGGAATCGCCCGAGGAGTTGAAGCACGCCGATTGGCAAGAGCAGTGGCGGACGGGCCTGACCTGGACGCTTCAAGCGTTCAGCCAGGCCGGTATCAAGGTCGCGGTCATCAGGGACGTGCCCTATAACGCAAGCTACGCCGACAAATGCGTGGCGCGGGCGCTGTGGCGGGGACAGACGCCCGCGACATGCGATACGCCGAGGATCATGGCGGCAAATGACGACATCGCCACGATCGAGCGCGACATCGTGCGCTCGACACCCAACGCCAGCTATATCGACATGACCGACCGCTTCTGCGACCAGACCACCTGCCACGTCTTCATCGACGGCAAACTCGCCTTCCGCGACCGCCACCATCTGGCAACGCCCTTCGCCGAGACGCTCGAGCCGGCGGTGGAGCGGGCGCTGTTTTCGGATGTGATGGCGGCGGCTGTGAAGTAACGGTGCCGGCAGCCTTTCCCGCCGAATCCTTCAGGTGGGCTTTGGTGCCACGTTGACCGACACGGCAACCATCCCGGGGTCAGCTAAGGATGAGACCCGCGAGGAAAACGGTAAGGATAAGCGACAGCGGAACTGCAAGAAGGCAGCACAGCTCGAAAGTATTGGCTCGCCAAGAAGTCATTGGGCGCTTTTCCATGTTGGCCTCCTCCCTCAACGGCCAGACCGGGACGGCAGTTCCGCTTAGATGGTGCTCATCCCCACCACTCATCATGCAATTGACGCAACTCGCTCCGCTTCCTGGTCATCCATCGTGCACGCGCCAGGTGTGTCGCCCACGCCCGGAAAGCCCTGTCTGGCTCCTGCTCCGGATCAATGTGCAGAACGATGCGGGCGACCTCACGCCAATCGGTCCCTTCAGCCGACGCGTCGAGCAGCCGGATATAAGTAAGCATGCGATCCTCGTCATAGCCGGTCGGCACTGAAGACGTCGGCGCTGCGTTCGCGATATGAGAGTTTGGCTGCTTTGGCATTGCGACCTACCAGCAATGGCGCACCGTAGCAGCCTATGAAGAAGCCGGCGCCCTTTGATCGGAGGATGCGGATCGAGATTCGCCTCGACGGTCGGCAAATGCGGGCCTCAGGCGGCAGTTCGCCGCCCAGGAGGGCCACGCCTCATCACATCGCGATCGGGTCGACGCATTCCATGTATTTTAGTGGAACCTAATTTAGTTGGCGCAATTATGCATGCGTGAAAAAGCGTGAAATCCAGACTGTCACTGAAAGCTGGCTATCGCGAGATCAGTTGGCCGATGATCCAGTGATTGCCGTCGATTTGACCGAACGAATATTACAGGCGGCCGAAAACGACAGGATCGTCTGCCTCGTCGTGGCAACGGAGCAGCTGGAAACCGACAGCATCGAGAAAGCGGAACCTCAGGAGACCAGGATTGCCGCAAGTTTCGTCCGGGACTTTGAGGTGATGCTGCTTGTTCTTTATGCGGCCTACGCCCTCGCTGTGCTGGGTGCGACCGCCTTCGTTTTGCTGGAACTGGGCCATGTTCTGTAGATCGGCAAGGTGACGGGACTGGCGCTGGCCAATTTGTCGCTGTTTGACGGGATACATAGGGCGCGGACCACAACCCGCTCGGGGCTTGCGTCGGCGGCCCCACCCTGGCGCACAGCCAGACGCGTTTTCGCCCCCGCCGGCGCTAATTTGGGGCTCTCGGTTCGTGGCATCTTGCAAATTTGTGGAACGAGCCTGCCCCTCGGGGGTTTTTCTATTAGAGGGACGTTAAAGAAGGAGGTAGCTATGAAGAAGCTCCTGCTTGCCTCGGTGATCGCCATCGCCTCGGCGGCTTCCGTGATCGGCCCGGCCAATGCCGGCGGTAGTGTCACGATCGGCATCGGCAACGGCTATGACGACGACTATTATTATCGCCATCATCGGTATTCCGATTACGACGATGAGTACGTCCCCCGTTACCGCTATGACGTCTATGACGAGGACTACAGGCCACGCTACCGGTATCACCGGCGCTGCCACACGGAAGTCGTCAAGCACTGGCGTCATCACCACCGGGTTATCGAACGAATCCGTGTCTGCCGTCGTTGACGGATCGATCCGGCCGGCAGTGCCGGCCGGATCGGTGGAGCTCCTCACCGCGGCTTGCGCATCAGCATCATGCCGTAGTGCACGGCCAAAATGTCGAGCCCGATCTTGAGTAGTTTCACCACCACGTCGCGCGGCTCGCCGGCCTGTTCGGCCAGGCTCTTCACCGTTGCGTCGGCACAGCAGACCTTTTGCACGATGCCGGCGATCTCCCAATGGGCAAGCGCCCTCGTGGCCTCGGCATGGTCGCGGCCGGCGGACAGGATGTGATCGGCGACACCGCTGCCAGTGCGGCCGCCGTCGACGCGCTCGGCCCAGGCCATCGGCTTGGCGCTTGCCTCCGACGAGTTGCGGAAATCCTGGCGGTAGCGCATGCCTGCCTCGCGCTGCTGGCGCGACAATGAGGTGAGGCCGGTCAGCGGGTCGACATTGCGCACCCGCACGATGCCGCCGGTCACGGTGTGGCCGTCATTGGAAACCTCATAGAGGCGCGCCGCCTCCTGCGTTCCCTTGGCCAGCCGCTTGCGGCCGAACCGGTCGTCCTGCAGCGCGAAATCATGGCCGATCTCCTTGCGGATGCGCACCTGCTCGGCCTCGCCCTTCGGCAATCGCGGTAGCCTGGCTTTGGTCTTTTGGGCGGTTTTGTTGCTCATCGGCTCTGTCCTCCTGGTCTGTCGTCGGGCTCTGGCGAATTTCCGTATCCAGCGGGGCTCAAATAGCTTTGGCCGGCAGCGTGCGCAGGAAGCGCGCCGCGTGATAGGCGCAGTAGCTTTTCGAAGGCCTTGTGCGCAGCCCGCAGCACAGCATGTCCAAACCGGGGCGGCTGCCGGGGGCGTCGTTTCCCGCATCCTCCTGCGGCGTCGTGTCGAGCGGCGCGCGGCAGCGGTCGAACAGGCAATCGATGAAGCGCATGGCGACGAAGTGCGGCTGGCGGCCGCCGGCGGCGATCGGGCGCGGCGCCGGCATTTCGAGCGGCTCGCCATCGGACCCCGTGATCCGAACCGGACCCGGCTGCCAGGCCGGCGGCGCCAGCCTGGCCGACAGCCTTGCCGGGCGGCAGTGATGCTCGGCCGGTACTGCCCCTGCCTGGCCGGCAGGGTTCGACGGCTCTGGCGCCGATTTTCCATGCCGGCCGCCCGACCGTCCGCTACGCCAGCCCTTGGATCTGGCAAGGCCGATGGCGTGCAGACGGGCGGTGCGGTGGACGATGCCGATGATCGCCGCGCGCGAGGCCGGGCGGCCGCGCTGCGCACTCAGCCGGGCGGCGATCTTCGCGGCCGACAGCCCACTCATCAGCCAGTTCTCGATTTGTTCCAATTCGGAGGGGGAATAGCGGGCGGCCATGACGTTTTATTCCCTGCAAAGGTGGTTGTGTGGCGCCGGCTTCGCCGGCCTCAGGCTCGAAAGCCGGTCAGCCCTCGCGTGGCCTGCTACGATCGAGCTTCATCCCGGCCGCCTGCCTTGTTGCGCCGGAGACTGCCTTGGCCGCCCGCTTGTCGAAGGCGATGACCGTGCCGTCTTCGGTGCGGATGCAGGAAACCGCGGCATCCGCATTGCCGGCCGGCAGGCAATTCGTGGCCGGAGCCGTGAGGGGAACGGCTCCGGCCGTTCCGGCCGCTTGCGCTGCCGGATCCGAGGCGCGAGCCTCGGGCATCGTCCCGGCCGGGGAGGAGGACAGCCAGGACGAAGGGGAAAAGGTTGGCACATGACTACCGCGGCCGCCTCCTTGGCGCTGGGGGGCGGATTCGAGGACCGAAAGCTGGCGGAGCGACTTGTGCATGGCCACATAAGAGCATAACTTAAGACATAATGCAAGCGATTCTTGCATAGACGAAACCGAATCTTGTGCCTCAGATGGAGCCATGGTGAAAACTGCACTGTCGATCAAGGTCGGGGCGGCGATCCGCCGGGCGCGCAAGCAGCGCGGCCTGGTGATGCGCCACATTGCCGAGCACAACGACACCGACGTCGCTGCCGTCGGCAATTGGGAAACCGGGCGCAACCTGCCCAAGACCGAGAACCTTTTGAAGACCGCCGCCTTCCTGCGCGTCGACCCGGTGGCGCTCGGCAAGGGCGAGGTCGTCTTCCTCGAAGATGCCGGGCCGGTCGCCGATGCCGAGATCGTCACCGATCCCGGCCCCCTGCCCGCCGGGCCGATGGACATCCAGCTTCTCGGCACCGCCGTCGGCGGCGACGATGGCGACTTCACCTTCAACGGCCAGCCGGCCGGCTATGTCCAGCGGCCGCCGGGGATCCGGCATCTGCGCAACGTGTTTGCGCTGCACGTGCTGAGCGATTCGATGGTGCCGCGCTACGAGCCCGGCGAGATGATCTATTGCGGCGGCCGCGAGGCCGTGCCCGGCGACCATGTGGTGATCGAGACGCTGCCCGAGGAGAACGAGCAAAACGGCAAGGCCTTCATCAAGAAGCTGGTCAAGCGCACCGCCGCCGAGCTGATCGTCGAGCAATACAATCCGCCCAAGATGCTGACCTTCAACCGCTACGCCATCAAGAACGTCTTCCGCGTCATCCCGCTCAAGGAACTGCTGGGGTATTGACGGGCGCTTGTTGCCTTCTCCCCTTGTGGGAGAAGGTGGATCGGCGCACAGCGCCGAGCCGGATGAGGGTGCTGGAAGGAACGCGGCGGAGGAAATGTAGAAGCGATTTTAAGCACTTACGCCATCAAGGTAGCGATCCGTCCAACACCCCTCATCCGACCGATCTTCGCTCGGCCACCTTCTCCCACAAGGGGAGAAGGGAAGAGCAGCACGCCCTCCCCCTCAAGCCCGCCTCGATTGCTCCAGCTCTCGACCGTTGAGCAGGCGCGCCTCGGCGCGGGCTCGCTGCCGGTCGTCGATGAAGGCAGCCTGGATCGAAACGGCGGCGCCCGGCAGGCCGTCGGCCCGGCAGGCCTTGCAGATCAGGCGCCCGGAAAGTGCTGATAGCGGTGTCTCCGGCCTCACCCCATGCCGCTTGAGCTCGGCCGGCTTCCACCACCTGTTGCGGCCGCAATCGATGCACTCGACGGCAATCGAGACGACATCGGCGATCGTCGCTTCCTTGCCCGCTAATGCCATGGCCATCCCCATCGTTGTTCCTGCTTTGTTCACATTATCGGTTTTCGAGGCGGAGTCGAGTCGGTTCCGCTTACACCAACGTGAAAGTTTCACTTGTTCATTTATTTGAGTTATGCTTCTATACCATGCAAGCTGGAATCGGCGCAGCCGCGGCCGCTCCGTCCACCGAATGCAAGGGAGTGACGATGGACCTCGCCCAGTTCGCCCAGGCCTGCGGTTATGCCGGCGACAGCCCGGCCATGCTTGCCGCCTTCGCGGCCATCCGCCAGGACGGCATCCGCACGGCGCGCCAGGGCCATCGCCAGCGCAAGGCGGCGATCGACCGGATGAAGCCGAGCCGCGCTTTGTTCCTGGCGGCGATCCGCCCGGCGCAGTCGGCCGAGGAGGCGATCGAGGACGCCGCCCGCTTCCTGTCGATGTTCCGCAACATGCCGCACTGGCGACAGGAAAGGCGCAGCGCCGACCTCGCCCGCGCCAGGCAGCAGCGCCTCTTCGCCCGCTTCTTCCGCCGCTACGGCTATCGCCTCTGGGCGTTGGAGGCCGCCTGAAGACGCGCGCCCCCCTTGCAGTCAAAACGGATATTGCGATCGCCAACACTGCGCCGTATGTCTCCGCGCGATGAGCGAGATCGAATTCCGTCGTGCCCAGGCGCCCGACCTGCCGGCGATCGTTGCAATGCTTGCCGACGATGCGCTCGGCGCAGACCGGGAAGACCCGTCCACGCCGCTCGCGCCATCCTATCTCGATGCCTTCAGCGCGATCGATGCCTATCCCAACCAGTTGCTGGCCGTGGCCGTCGAGGCCGGGCAATTGGTCGGAACGCTGCAACTCAGCTTCCTTCCAGGCATTTCGAGGAAAGGCGCCTGGCGCGGCCAGATCGAAGGCGTTCGCGTCGCCCGGCAATGGCGCTCTCGCGGCGTCGGCAAGCTGATGATCGAATGGGCGATTGAAGCGTGCCGTTCGCGCGGCTGCAGCCTCATTCAGCTCACCACGGACAACAGTCGACGGGAAGCGCACACCTTCTACGAGCGCCTCGGTTTCACCGCCAGCCATCTCGGCTACAAGATGGCGCTGTAGGTCGCTGCAGCAGGCGCCGTCGGCGAAGCTGCCGATCTCCCCCCTTGCGGGGGAGATGCCCGGCAGGGCAGAGGGGGGTGCTGTCCCTCCGACCTGTCAACCAATCGGAGCCAAACCCTCAGGCTGATTCGAGTTGGCAACAACTGAAGTCGAAGTTGGCGATCCGTCCCACCCCCCTCTGTCCTGCCGGACATCTCCCCCGCAAGGGGGGAGATTGGATGTTGCTTCGACTTTCGCCAACCACCAACGCTGGAACGCAGGCAGACAGAGGGCGCCAAACTGAAACAATTGCCCTCCACCTGCCCTCCGCGCCGCTTGACAATCCGCCCACAATGTTCTCTTTATGTTCTCATCAAAACTCTAGACAAGGCGGCGTTTGAACCGCCGCGGGCGAACGGGCCGGATGGAAGCCAACATCCTCCACGCGGATCTGGATGCCTTCTATGCCTCGGTCGAACAACTGCTCGACCCGGCCTTGCGCGGCAAGCCGATTGCCGTCGGCGGCGGGGTAGTGCTCGCCGCATCCTATGAAGCCAAGGCGTTCGGCGTGCGCGGCGGCATGCCGGGACGGCGGGCGCGGGAACTCTGCCCGCAACTCATTTTCGTCGGCGGCCATTTCAAGGACTATCAGCGGCTGGGCGATGCGGCAATCAAGGTGCTGGGCGATTTCACGCCGGTGGTCGAGCGAATTTCCATCGACGAGGCCTTTGCCGACGTCGCCGGCTGCACCCACCTGTTCGGCTCGCCGGCCGAGATCGCCGGCAAGATCCGCCACCGCGTGCGGGCAGAGCTCGGCCTGCCGATCTCGGTCGGCGTAGCCCGCACCAAGCATCTGGCCAAGATCGCCTCACAGGTCGCAAAACCCGACGGGCTGGTGGTGGTCGATCCGCGCCACGAGCTGGAGTTCCTGCACCACCTGCCGGTCGAGCTGATGTGGGGTGTCGGCCCGGTCACCAGGGAGCGGCTGGCCGGCATCGGCGTCAACACCATCGGCGAGCTGGAGAAGACCAACGATGGCGCGCTGGAGCGCCTGCTCGGGCCGGCGGCGGGAGAAAAACTCAACGCGCTGGCGTGGAACCGCGATCCGCGCAAGCTGGAGACGCAGCGCCGGGCGCGCTCGGCCGGCGCGCAATCGGCGCTCGGCCGAAAACCGGCCGAGGAGCAGGTCTTCGTGCCTGCGCTGCTGCATCTGGCCGATAGGGTCGCCACAAGATTGCGGGCGAAATCCCGCCCCGGCCGCACGGTGACGGTTCGCGTCCGCTTTGCCGACCTGCGCTCGGTGACGCGCTCGATCACGCTCGACCAGCCGATATCGGCAACCGCCATGCTGGCCGAGATCGCCGAGGCGCTGGTGCGCAAGGTGCTCATCGACCATCCGCACGAAAAGACAATCTCGCTGCTGGCGATCGCTGTCTCGCATCTGGAGCAGCATGCCGGCCTGCAACTGGAACTGCCGCTCGGGCTCGCCGACGACCGCCGCCGCCCCGGCACCAGGAAGGGCGCGGCGCGCTGGACCGCAGATCGCGCCGTCGACAAGATCCGCGACCGCTTCGGCTGGGAGGCGGTCGGCTACGCCTCGGTCGCGCTCGGACTGTCGCGGTCCGTTCCCGACGCGTTTCGCGAGCTCGCCGAAAAGGAATTGTGAGCTGCGCGGCCGGGGCGAAAAAAGATTATCCGGCAGGAGCCAGGGGCGATACGGCCGGCCCGTTCAAAGCCGTGCCATCGACGGCAAAATGCGAGCCGTGGCAGGGGCAGTCCCAGCAGCGTTCCAGCGAGTTCCAATGGACATGGCAGCCGACATGGGTACATGCGGCCGAGCGTTTGTAGAGCGTGCCGTCCTCGTCGCGAAAGGCCGCGACTTTGGTAAGACCTTCGCGGACGATGGCGCCCTGCCCCGGCCGCAGCTTGTCGGCGGAATCGATTTCACCAGGCGCGACATACTCGGCAAAACTCCTGATCGCTGTCGCATTCTCCGCTAGATAATCGGCGATCGCCCGTACCGTCTTGCGAGAGGGTTCGTAAAGTTCCCGCCAGGGGCTTTCCCCCTTCAGAATCAGGTCCGAAATCAACAGGCCTGCCACGACCCCATGGGTGATGCCCTGGCCGGAATCGCCGGTAGCAACGAAGACTCGCCGATCACCGGGATTGCGGCCGATGAACCCGGCATAGTCGACCGTCTCCATCACCTGCCCGGACCATCGATTGGCTTCCGCGCCGACATCGGGCACCAATTTTTTGATCCAGGCCGCCAGGGCCGTGAAGCGGTGGTCGGCGTCGTCGGCCTGCCCTGTCTTATGGTCTTCACCACCGACGATCAGAAAGTCGGTCTTGCCTTCGCCAGGCTGCAGACGGACGTAGTGATAGGGGTCCAGCGTGTCCCAATAGAGTGCATCCGGCAAAACGTCGCGCGCGATCTCGAACGACATGGCGTAGGTCCGATACGGCGCCTGCTTGGTATGGAGCGCGACCCGATCGTTGATCGGCGAGTTGGTGGCGACAACGGCCGACCTGGCAGACACGGCAAAGCCCGAGACCGTGCTTACGCGCACGCCGCCGTCGGTCTCCTCGACCTTATCGACGATGGTCTCCGCATAAAGCGCGCCGCCGTGCGCGCGGATGCCGGCAGCCAGCCCGCGGAGATATTTGAGCGGGTGGAATGTCGCCTGATTGGCGTAGCGAAGGATCGGTCCATCCGAAAAGCCTGCAAACGGCACGCCTGCGGTTTTCTCGACGTCGACCCCGATCTTCAGAGCGGCGTCCAGTTCGCGCTCGATGACGGATTCCTTCCTGCCCGACGCCGGAAACAGAAAACCGTCGAGGCGGCGGAAATCACACGCCATACCCTCCGCCTCCAGGATCGATTGGATACGGTCAATAGCGGCCGACTGGCTTTGATAGTAAATCCGCGCCAGTTCCTCGCCGCGCAATTTGATCAGTTCCGAAAAATAGTCATCGCAGATCGATGACAGGTGCGCGGTGGTGCGGGCCGTCATGCCGCTTCCGATCCGGCCGCGATCGAGCACCGCCACCTTTTGCCCGGCGATGGCCAGTTCGTAGGCGACCGACAGTCCGACAATGCCAGATCCGACGACCACGACATCGACCTGTTCACTCCGCTCGAGCGGAACCGCATCAGGCGCGACTTCGGTTCTCGCCCAAACGGATACAGTCCTTTCGTCGCCGACATTCATGGCGGAGCCCTTCATACCCGACATTCGGATAAACGGACGCCAGGATTCAAAGTTCCTTGACGCCTGAATGCCTGCGTAAGCTTGACGTCACCGCCGGTCCGCCCCGACGCGTTGTGAGCCGGCCTGGCTGGGGCGGTGCGATGCACTTTACGTGGCCGTCACACCAAAAGCGTTGCGCTGCCCCAGGCGATCAGGGCGATGCCGGCTGCCCGGCCGACCCACTGGCCGGCAGGAAACGCCTTTTCAACCAGCACCAGAATGGCGAGCCCGGCAACCCACACCAGGTTCATGATGCCACCCACGAACAATAACGCCATCAGCATCCAGCAGCATCCGACACAGAACGCCCCGTGCAGCGCGCCCAAACGCAGCGCGCCAAGTGTGTGGGGACGCCAGTGGCGGGAAAGGAACGCCGTCGGCTTCCTGCAATGCGACAGGCAGGCGTTCTTGAGCGGCGAGAGCTGATACAGGCCCGCGGCGATCAGGACGATGCCTGAAAGCCAGCGGCTCTGCGAACTCATCGTCGCCGCGGTAACGAATGCCTCGCGTTCGAGCAGCCAATGCAACGCAGCTGCCGCGACGGAGAACCCCAGCCAGACCAGGAGATAGCCTGCCATGAATACGCCGGTGGGCGCGAGCTTGTCCTGGATCTGCCCTTGTGCGAGCGCATGGCGATGCACGCGCGCATAGAGCAGGACAGTCGGCGCCGCGCTCGGAGACATCATGGCGATCATCATGACCCACCACATGGCGATCATCAGCGCCCAGTTCGCCGCCCCCCAGACCCGCGGTTCCGTCGCCGTGGCCATTGCGCTCATGTCCATGCCGGGCATGTCCATGCCAGACATATCGGAGGTCATGTCGGCGGTTTGCTGGTGGGGGAATAGCGCGACCCTCGTCATCTCCCACGCATTCATGCCGAGCCCTGCACCGGCGACGATATAAAGCCAGCCCAGCAGGCACAGCGCCGCCACGCCCGCAATCGTGATGACGCGGTCGCGTCTGAGCAGCCGTTCCAGTGGCGACCCACCGTCCATGCGGCGCGTCAGGCCCGCACCACCCCGTGATTGTTGAGATGCAGCCGGGCGAACTGGCCGTAACTGTCCTTCATATTCACCTGAACCGGCCCGCTGGTTGTGCTTGAAGCGCTGCCGATCTCGGCGACCGCATATTCGAAGCCGTTCGGCAACACGATCTGAGCGCGCGAGTCCGCGCCCGTCACCTTGTTGCGAATTGGTTCGCCGACCGTTTCGATGTAGTCCTTGACGAAGATGCGGCCCCTGCGGCCGTCGATATCGAGGTCGAGATCGATCTTGGTGAAAACCGGCTCATTCATTTTTGTCACGGTTGAGGCGTAGACGGCGAACATCGTCGCGAACGGGTCGGTGTCCTGGCCGGTCATGATGCGCAGCAGCGCTTGACGCTGCCGGTCGGTTGCATTCTCGTCGACGAAAGCGATGGCTTCGCCATTGCCTTCGTGGATCGCGCCAGGCCATTTGAAGATCGCGGCGATCCGCAGGCCGTCGAGAGCGGTTTCGCCATGATGACCTTCGTCAATCTGGATGCCCGCCACCGCATGGCAATGGCCTTTGTCGGGCAGCGCATTGAATTGACAGTTGCAGCCATATTCGCAGGTGCAATTGACGAGTTCCCGTCCCTTGATTTCCCAAGACGTCATGCTGTCCTCCCTGATGCGAAGTATTAGACCATCATCATACACCTGCGCCGGCCGTGCCGCCATCCTGTGGCGCCAAGAGTGATCGCGACAAGAGGCGGCAGGCCAATGCGGTTTCTTGTCGAATTTGGGTGAACATACCCCCCGGAGATGGCGGGGCGATATCGGAACGGCAGACGTGGGTCGAAACAAGCGTTTCCGAGCGCAACCCGCCAAGGTCCGGAAATGACCCCAGAAGGGGCGTTCGGCAGCGATCCGAGCAGCAAGGATTTGGCAGGACCGGAAATCGGCATGGAATGCCGCAATCATCATCATGTCCCGTCCAAGTTGTGGACACTTCCTTCTCAAAGGCGCACTCTTGGCATGCGAAACGCGAGCCAGAGTTTCGTCCAACGCTTCACATGCCTGACTTGCGTCGGTGATTGTCTGACCTATCCGGATACTTCCGGATGGGCAGACCTCACATTGTGTCGCCTATCCGTGATCAGGCTACGGCCTAAGGCACGTTGCAGCCCGTTCCGGATCAACTGGGAGGTAAACAACATGCCTGATTTTCAGCGCAGAGAACTTCTTGTTCAAGGAAGCGCGGCTCTTGCCGCAATTGCTGCTCTCTATACCTCGCGTCGGGCTTACGCTTTTCCAACACGGCCGAGCGAGGAAGTTATTCCGTGGCTGGATCAGCCGGCCGAAAATCCCGATCCGGTGGGTATCCAGAAGCAGCTTGTCTGGGAGGATTTGGACAGCTGGATAACGCCAAACGACAAGTTCTTCAGCATCTCGCATTTCAACCGACCAACGATCGACGAGAAGACATGGTCGATGGAGATCGGAGGCCTGGTCAAGAAGCCCTTGGAGTTAACGCTCGCCGACATCAGGGCGCGACCGCGGCAGGAGGTCGTTTTCACAGTGGAGTGCTCGGGCAATCACGGGTTTCCCTTTTTCACCGGCGGCATCGGCAATGCCCGTTGGGCAGGGACGCCGCTCGCCCCGATCCTCGAGGAAGCCGGTGTTCTGGAGAAGGGCATCGAGGTCGTCTTTTTCGGTACCGACACAGGCGAGATCCCGATACGCGACGTAAAAATGAAGCAGAACTTCGCTCGTAGCATGTCGCTCGCCGACGCGATGAACCCCGACAATCTCCTCTGCTATGAAATGAATGGAGCCGCCTTGCCGGCGGCCAATGGCTTCCCGGTACGGCTCATTGCTCCAGGCTGGTACGGGATCGCCAACGTCAAGTGGCTAAAACGCATCGAGGTTCGCGATACGCGGTTCATGAGCCTTCTGATGGCCCGTGACTATGTCACCATCCGGGAGGAGGACCACAACGGCGAGACCGTATGGGCCGAGACTTCGGTCGGGCGAGCGCTGATAAAGTCCGCGCCCGCGAAGGTTACCCGGAAAGATTCAGATTACTCCATCATTGGAGCAGGCTGGGGGGCGCCGATCGAACGGGTCGAAGTGCAAATCGATCAGGGGCCTTGGGCACCAGCGACCATTGACCACAGTGAGGAGGCAGAACACGCCTGGAAAATTTGGTCCCTGGATTGGGCAAATCCCTCTCCTGGAGAACACACGGTGACCTCGCGCGCGGTCAGCACCACGGGACAAATTCAACCGGCGATGGACGATCCCTTGATTGCCAAGAAACACACATACTGGGAAAGCAATGGCCAGGTGACGCGCCGCGTGCGTATCGGCTAGCGCATTTTGCAGCCAAATGGAATCATTTGGCGTCCGCATAAATGCGGCAAAACAGATAGTTAGAGCGGGTTACCGGTTCCAGAGAACCGGAACCAGTCTAAGAACTTGCTGCCGTGTGACAATTTGCGTTTGGGTCACCCAGGAGGAGGCTGCCTGATCCGAAAGCTGGCACCGCTCTGTATCGAGCATGACGGGTGTAGGCCGTAGATCCTCTTCGCGACGATACCGGTCCCCGAAATCGGGGGCGGAGCCCTTCAGCTTAGTGATCGAGGCGATGGCAGACTTGTCCGGTGGCGCAACCTTGGCCATGTCGCCTTCGCGCGCCATTTCCGCACCATTTCCAGCCTTCTGCTCACCTCTCCACGGCCCTGATCTCCGCGTCGACCAGGCACCAGGGCGCATAGCGGAAGTCGCGGATCTGGATGACCTCCTCGCCCGCCCATTCAACCAGCACGAAGCCGCGCACGGCGCCGTCGGCCGCTTGCGGGTCGCGGATGAGGATCGCCGGCCTGCCGTCGACGAAGCCGAGCGACAATGTCCAGTCGCTGATACGATCGTAATTGCCGAAATAGGTCGACGCCTGGGCCTTGCCGCGCAGGCGGACGCGGTTGACGACATCGAGCCGGACGTCCTCTGCGATCAGTGCCCTGACCGCGTCGAAGTCGCGCGCGTTGAACAGGTCGACATAGCGCCGCAGCCGGCGCTCGTCATCGGCGTCGAGCCTCGGCGCGAGCGCCTGCTCGGGCTGCAGCGCCAGCAGCTTGAGCTGCGCCCGCCCGCGATGCAGCGCGGCCTTGGTGGCGGCGAGCGTCGCGCCGGTCACCTCGCAGGTCTCATGCAGGCTGAGGCCGAGCACGTCGACCAGGATCACGGCGCTGCGCTGCGGCACCGAAAGCTGCATGAAGGAGCGCAGGCCGGTCTGGGCGGCGAGCCGGCTGTCGGCGCTGCCGGAGGGATCCTCGATGACGCTCATGTCGGCCTCGGTCATGCGCGACCTTTCCCGATTGCGCCGCCGCAGATGATCCTGCGCGGCATTGTGGGCGATGCGAAACAGCCATTGCTCCGGCCGTTCGACCATCGCACCGCCGTCGATCGCCTGCAGCGCGTTGATCAGCATCTCCTGGACGATGTCCTCGCCGTCGATCACCGAGCCGGCCATGCGCGCGCAGTAGCGATGCAGCCTTGGCCGCAACCCGACGAGCATCGCCTCCAACGTCGCCCTGTTCATTTTCGGCGTAGCATCCCGTTTCTGCGCGAGCGGCATGGCAGGCGCTACCCGGCTTCCTGATCCGCCAGCATACGGTAATTGCCGATGACTTTGACAGGCGATCGCATTGCCGGGGTCGAACGGCGTTCGGCGTGGTTTTCCGCAAATGCCTTGAAGGCGGCAAGCCCGGTCAGCGCCGACGAATCGCCGTTCTGGCCGACGATGTGGACGAACGAGCCGTCGTCCAGCTCGAGCACGAGATAGCGCACCGTCGGCGGTGCCGCCTCGCCCAGCGCTTCGAACACTTTTTCGACCAGCGCGCGGTTATCTTCCAGGTCGGCTTGGTTCACACCGTATCGAATGAGCGCGTAGTCCATTGTCGTCTCCTGACTGGTTGGTATGAACGAAGGACGACCGGCTGCGCTGAAAAGATTCTCCTTGTGGAAGAATCTTTTCGGTTGCCCGCATCGTCTTTCCCGCGTGGGCGGCTGCGCGGCAGCCATCAAGCAGGAGCGACGATCATGCATATCCAGTTTGCCGAGCTTCCGGTATTCGACCAGGACCGCGCCAAGGCGTTCTACACCAGGCATCTCGCCTGTCAGGTCCTGGCCGACCAGAAGATGGGCGATGGCGGCTGGCGCTGGATCGAGCTGGCATTTCCGCATGCCGTGACGAACCTGCATTTCATCAGGCGCGCCGACGACGCCCCCGGCGCGGAGCCCGTATTGGTGCTGGTCGACGAAAATGTCGGGGCAATGAGCGCGGCGTTGAAGGCGGGCGGCGTCGAAATCATCACCGATCCGCATGAGGCGCCGTGGCAGCCGGGGCGCACGGTGGCGGAGTTTCGCGACAGCGAAGGCAACCGCATGGTCCTCGCCAGCCGATAAGCCACCGGAGCCCTCTGTCCGGGGGGCGTCCTACCTAAGTCCTATCTCCGGCCGGACCATCGGCCGTGCTTCCTTCGTATTATTATTTCGTGACCGCTGCGCGCCGGAACCTTCCCTTGCATCGGGCGTTCGGGCGCTGTATTCGCGCTGCCTCATATTTAGGCAGGCGGAGGATATGCGAATAAGGGCGGGTGGCAAAACAAACATGGGCCGGGGAGGAGCATCTTACCATGTCGAACCGTAAAATCGGAATGTCCCACAGTTTGGGGCTGCGCGTCGCTGACCTCAAATCCAGAATGCAAACTGCCCAGATTACCGAGCACGAAATCAAGACGTTTCAAAAGGTTGCCGCCATTATGGGCGGCGCCAAAGGCTCACTGCGCCTCGATGCGGACGATCTGATTGCCGCATCCTTCCTTGTCGATCCCGTGGAAGATCTCCCGCTCTCCAGTTGACGGGGCTGAACGCGGGTCGAAATCCTATCGGGTTTGAACCTGCGATTGCCGCCAGCGGAGCATCCGCCAGCCCAGGCCGCATGCGAGGATGACGTTGGCCAGCGCCAGACCAGAAAGCGCGGCCAACGTCCCATGCGGGCCGAAGCGCTCCAGCAGCAATGCGCCGGCCGAGGGTGCCGCCGCCTGGGCGATCAGGCTCGGCATGGCGAGGCGGCCCATCAGCTTCGCGTAGCCGTTCGAGCCGAACAGCGCGAGCGGCAACGTCCCCCGCGCGATGGATTCCAGGCCGATGCCCGCGCCATAGAAGCCGAGCGCCAGCGGGATGATTGGCATGCCGGCCCAGAGCGCCGAAACGCCGATCGCCACAAACGTAACCGAGGCGAACTTGGTCAGGATCGGATGGTGGTAGCGCGCGATGGTCATCTCGATCGCGCGCGCCGCCACCTGGGACGGGCCGACCAGCGCGCCGAGCCCGACGGCCGCGGCCAGCGCCATGCCGCTGCCTTGCAGGATGGTGAGCAGATGCACCGACACCGTCGAGGAGATCACCGCCGCAAGCGTAAGGGTGGCGGCCAGAACGATGATGATCGACGGATCGGGATTGCCTTCGCCGGCCGGCGTCACCTCTTTCAATCCTGGCCCGACCGGCAATCCTGGCCCGACTGCCGGTTGCGGCGCCTCGCGGGGCAGGATCACGAGATAGAGCGGAAGCGCAATCACCAGCTGAAAGACAGCGTAGGCCAGGCAGGTGCCGCGCCAGCCGACCTCCCCAAGAAGCCAGGCCGAAATCGGCCAGCAGATCGTACTGGCAAAACCGCCGAACAGCGTCAGCGTGGTAATGGCGGAGCGCGCGCCGTGGCCGTAGTGGCGCCCAAGCGTCGCGAAAGCGGCATCGTAGAGCCCAGCCCCCATGCCCAGTCCGATGACCAGCCAGGCTGCGATATAGGCCGCAAGATTAGGGGCGAGAGCCAGCCCGATCTGGCCGAGCCCGATGCATGCGGCGCTGAACGCCAGAATGCTGCGGCCGCCATGCCGCTCGATCGACGACCCGACGCGCGGCGAGATCAATCCTGCCGTGAGCAAGCCGAGAGACAGGCCGCCGACAACCCATGCCAGCGGCCAGCCGGTATCGGAGGAGACCGCCGGCGCAATGACCGCTGGAAGATAGTAGGAAGATCCCCACGCCATGATCTGCGTCAGGCCAAGCGCGGTGATGATTGCGCCGCGGCTGCGCAGGATGGTGGGCGAAGGCGCCAGAAGGCTCATGCCGCGACGCCGCAGCCACAGCCGCTTTTGCCGATCGCCTTTGCTTCGGCATCGGCGACACAGCAGGCATCCACCGCTACCGGCGCCGGACCGCCGCAGCAGCCCGTGTCGGCAATGCCGATCCGCGGCACGGTGCAGACGCCGGTCTCCGGCAACACGAGCTGGACATTGTCGGCGGCCACCATGTCGCCGGCGATCGCCGCGGCGACGGAGCGGACCTGCTCATACCCGGTCAGCAGCAGGAAGGTCGGCGCACGGCCATAGCTCTTGATGCCGACCGTATAGAACCCATGCTCGGGATGGCTGAGCTCGCGGTGACCGTGCGGCGGCACGTCGCCGCAGGAATGTTCGTTGGGATCGATCAGCGGTCCCAGTGCCTTGACGCTTTCCAACCACGGATCGAGCTCGAGCCGAAGCTCGCGCGTCAGCGACAGATCGGGGCGCTGTCCGGTCGCGGCGATGATGCGGTCGACCGGGCCAATCCGCTGCAAGCCGTCCTTGGTCTGGCCTTCGACGACCAGCCGGCCGTCGGCATCGCGGATCGAAACGGCTGCAAAGCCCGTCACCAGTCTGACGCCGCCGCTCTCGGCGAGTTCGCGCACTTCGGCGCCGAGTTCGCCGCGTGCCGGCAATTGGTCGGCATCGCCGCCGCCATAGATGCGCACCAGGTCGGTGCCGCGCGTTGTCCAGATGAAGGCCGTGCCGGGCTCCATATCCGCCAGCCTGGCGAGATCTAGCAAGGCGTTGGCGGCTGAATGGCCGGAGCCGGCGACCAGCGTCGTCTTGCCGGCATAAAGGCGGCGGTCGCGGCCGAGGATGTCGGGGATGCCGTAGGCGATGCGATCGGCAAATTGCGCTTCGCCTACGGCATGAATTCCGCCGGCGCCGAGCGGGTTCGGCATCTGCCAGGTTCCCGAAGCATCGATGACGGCGCGGGCGCTGTCGCGCCGCGTGCCACTGGCGGTTTCGATCACCAGCATGAACGGCCGGTTTTCGCGTTCCTTGCTCAGCACCTTGTCGGCGCCCCAGCGCGAGATGCCGACGACCCGGGCACCGGTTTCGATCGACGGCGACAATTGCGGAAGCTTTGCAAGCGGCTCGAGGTAATCCGCGACGAGGTCGTTCGCGGTCGGGAATGCCTCAGGCTCCGGCATCCGCCAGCCACGCGCCTCGAGCAGGCTTCTAGACGCCTGATCGACGCAATAGCGCCAAGGCGTGAACACCCGGACATGGCCCCAATCCCTGAGGTTGGATGCAACCCTATTGCCGGCTTCGTAGACTTTGACAGGAATACCTTGCGCGATGAGGTGGACCGCTGCCGCCAGGCCGACCGGCCCGGCGCCGATCACCGCGACGGGAAGCCTTTCGATCATCTCCATATCTTCCATCCTTCCGGTAGTTTCGAATTACAATGCCAAAAAATTACGCCGCCGTCTTGGCCGTCGCTTCCACCGAAGCCGGCGCACAGGTGGCGTCGGCGCAGCATTCGTCCGCGAGGTATCCGATGAGCCCGTTCATGGCGGGATAGTTGGCCCGGCAGATCAGCGTCGTCGCCTGCCGCTCCTGTGTCACCAGGCCGGTGTCGACCAGCCGCTTGAGGTGATGCGACAGCGTCGAGGCCGCGATGCCGAGCCTGTCCTGGATGCGCCCGACCGGCAGCCCTTCATCGCCCGCCCGCACAAGCGTCCGATAGAGCTGCAACCGCGTCGGGCTGCCGAGGGCTTCCAGTTGCGAGGCTGCTTTTTCGAGTATCATGGAAACACCTTAGCTCCGAGAGCCCACGACGTCAACGCTTATTTCGAACATTCTCGAATAACCGGACAATCGCCGTCTCGTTTGCGCCAACCGCCCGCCTCAAATCGACCGCTGATTTACCCGTCTGGCAAGCTCTTCCGCGCTTTCGACGCGTTCGGAATATCGGTTGGTGAGATAGGCCGACCGGTCGCGCAGAAGAAGCGTGAATTTCATCAGCTCCTCCATCACGTCGACGATGCGGTTGTAGTAGGGCGAGGGCTTCATGCGCCCGGCCGCATCGAATTCGTTGAATGCCTTTGCCACCGACGATTGGTTGGGGATCGTAAACATGCGCATCCAGCGGCCCAGGATACGCAGTTGGTTGATGGCATTGAAGCTTTGTGAGCCGCCGGAAACCTGCATGACGGCAAGCGTCCGGCCCTGGGTGGGACGCACCGAGCCCAACGACAATGGCAGCCAGTCGATCTGCGATTTCATGATACCGGTCATTGAACCGTGACGTTCGGGCGAACACCAGACCTGACCTTCGGACCAGAGCGAGAGCTCACGCAGCTCTCTCACCTTGGGGTGATCGGCGGGCGCCGAATCCGGCAGCGGCAGACCGGCAGGGTTGAAGATACGGACTTCAGCGCCAAGCCAGGTCAAGATACGTGCCGCTTCCTCAGTGGCCATGCGGGAATAGGAACGCTCCCGCAAGGAGCCGTAGAGCATCAAGATCCGAGGCTTGTGGACCGACGCGGCCACATCGAACAGCGCAGATGCATCGATTGCCGGGAGTTGCTCCATATCTATGTTTGGCAGGGACCCTGCGTGATCGACTGGTTTCATGGCTTCAAAGCTTTCTTATTTCGAGTTTCATCGAAATAGATAGGCGTGATACGTCGTGGCGTCAAAGCAAATTTCGAGAAATGTCGAAATACTCTAGGCGACGCGCTTGCCGCTGGCGTCGACGACGACCTCGCCGTCCTCCTTGGTGAAGGGGCCGATATCCGGATTGGGCAGGATATCGAGCACCGCTTCGGAGGGTCGGGCGAGCATGGTGCCGAGCGGCGTCACCACGATCGGCCGGTTGATCAGGATCGGATGCGCCAGCATGAAATCGAGGATCTCGTCGTCGCTCCACTTCGGGTCGCCCAGGCCAAGCTCGGCATAAGGCGTGCCCATTTCGCGCAGCAATTGGCGCGGCGTCATGCCCATCGCTGCGATCAGTTCGACGAGCTTTTCGCGCGACGGCGGGGTTTTCAGATATTCGATCACCCCAGGCCCCTCGCCGAACTGCCTGATCATGGCCAGCGTGTTGCGCGAGGTGCCGCAATCGGGGTTGTGGTAGATGGTGACGGTCATTGCGCAGCTTTCATCTGTCCGACTGGTTTCGGTTGGGCGAACAGCCACCCTGCCAATGCCACGGCGAGCAACGCGCCCAAAAGCTCGGCGGCGATGAAGCCCGGCAGATCGGTGGGGCGGATCCCGGCAAAAGTGTTGGAGAACGCACGCGCGATGGCGACGGCCGGATTGGCAAAGGATGTCGACGCGGTGAACCAATAGGCGGCGGTGATATAGAGCCCAACCAGCCAAGGGATAGAATCCGGGCGGGAACGCAGGCCGGCAAGAATGGTGAAGACCAGCCCGAAGGCGGCGACCAGCTCCGCAATCCATTGGCCGCCTCCGGTCCGCACCGTCGCCGACACTTCCAGGATCGGCAATTCGAACATTGCATGCGCCAGGAACGTTCCAGCGATGCCGCCGGCAATCTGGGCGGCGACGTAGGCCAGCGCTGCGTTCGTTTCGATTTCACGCCGAAGCGCGAACACCAGCGTCACCGCCGGGTTGAAGTGCGCTCCGGAGATCGGCCCGAATATGGTGATGAGCACGACCAGGATCGCCCCGGTCGGCAAGGTGTTGCCGAGCAGCGAGACGGCGACATCGTTGCTCAGCCTGTCAGCCATGATGCCGGAACCGACCACGGTGGCGACCAGCAGAGCCGTGCCGAGGGCCTCGGCAACAAGGCGCCGGGAAAGCTGAACCACCTCAGCCGGCCTTCGGCAGATTGCGGCCGATCTCGTCGAGGCGCTTCTGCAGCGCAAGTCTGTCGACCGCATTGATCGGCAGGCTGACAAAGATCGAAATTCGGTTGTTGAGCATGCGGTAGGCTTCGGCGAAGGCGAGATGCTTTTCCGCCTCGGTGCCTTCGACGGCTGCAGGATCAGGTACGCCCCAATGCGCCGTCATCGGTTGCCCGGGCCAGACCGGACATGATTCGTTGGCGGCATTGTCGCAGACCGTGAAGACGAAATTCATCTCTGAGGCACCCCGCTCCGCAAACTCTTGCCAGTCTTTCGAACGGGCGAACGACGTGTCGTAGTTGAGGCTTTTCAAAAGCTGAAGGGCATAGGGATGAACCTCTCCCTTCGGATGCGATCCAGCCGAATAGGCCTTGAACTTGCCTGCGCCGACGCGGTTCAGGATCGCCTCGGCGAGAATCGACCTTGCCGAATTGCCGGTGCAGAGAAAAAGAACATTGTATGGCTCGCTCATCGCGCACCTCCCTTCTAGCAGTTGCAGGTCACAGCCTGGATCACAGGCTGGCAAAGTTCCGGCGCGCCATTGCAGCAGTCCTCCATCAGGTAGGCCAGCAGATCGCGAAAGCCGGTCATATCGGCGAAATAGCGCACGCTGCGGCCCTCCCGTTCGGTCCGCACCAGGCCGGCATGCGACAGGATCTTGAGATGGGCCGACATCGTATTCGGGAACGCGGCGAGCCGCGAAGCGATCTCGCCCGCCGGCACGCCGTCGGCTCCAGCCCGCACCAAAAGGCGAAAAACGTCCAGCCGGGTTTCCTGGCCGAGCGCGGCAAGCGCCGAAAGGGCGAGTGTCTTGTCCATAATTCCAGGATTCCAGAAATGGCGAAGAGAGTCAACGCGCCTCTGCCAGCGACCCAAGGCAATCTCTCAGTTTTGAATTCGCCCTCTAAGCGTTTGCGTTGCCCCTCACCTGCCTGCCGGCATCCTCTCCCCGTATAGTGACGGGGAGAGGGGCCTCGTCATCGGTGATTTCGCCAAACATCGGCGGTGCAGAAACGACGCCAACGCTGCGGCCAGCCCCTTCTCCCCGTCACTATACGGGAGAAGTGCCCGGCAGGGCGATGAGGGGCGGCGCCGACTTGTACAACTGATCGTATCCGACACATCGAAGCGATGCCAGCAGCCCTCGGCGGCTCGCTCGACCAAATCAGCCAGGCACCGTGGCGGCAATGGCATCAGCGCGGCCAAGACCGGCAACCGCTTTCCTGACCCGCTGCAGATGCGCCTGGCGTCCGGCGGCCGAGACGCTGTCCATCCGGTAGAGCGCCAGGAATTTGGTCCGGCACAGCGGATGGCAGACGGAGCGGAAGCCGCGCAGCAGGGTTCGCCGGCCGGGCTGTCCCATGATCCACGACATCAGCGGCGTGGCACCGCATGTGGTCATCGCCACCACCCGGCGTATGTGCCGCAATTTGGGCCGCGGACCGCGTCGTGCGGTCGGCATCTCGAAAGCGAAGCCCGGCACCAGCACACGCTCCAGCCAGCCTTTCAGCATCGCCGGCACGCCATACCACCAGGTCGGGTAAATGAAGACGACCGCCTCGGCCCAGATCAGCTCCTGCGCATGTTCGTGCACCGGTTGCAGGTTCGCCGCCTTGTCGTGGTAACCGCGCCATTCCTGCGTGCGCATGACTGGATCGAAGCCGGTCGCATGGAGATCGAGCAGGTGGACCTGATGCCCCCTTTCGGCAAGCGTCTCCAGCACCGTATCGCGCACGGCGCCGTTGAAGCTGTCGGTGCAGGGATGGCAATAGACGACGAGGACCTTCATCTTGCGCTCAGCCCGGTCGGTCGCCAGAGGATCGCGGTGCTGCATGCAAGCGCGTCGCATGCAAACAAGCCACCCGCAGACATAGTCGATCAGCTGTTTTCATGCGAAGCCCCGCAGCCCCATATCAAGACGCAACACCTCCAGTCGCGTCAAGCCCCGCTCGTTCGCTCAAGGAAAATTGCGCAGACATGGGCTTGCTGGAGGGCGCTGTCCCGCATGCCTTGAGGTACTCCGCGGGATGCGGCGCTGCGGAGTATCATGCCCAAGAACTCCCAGCATTGTTCCCAGAATGTCTGCGCCCTAGCTTCAGGGCGTGTTCAAAGCGTCAGGAGAAAACGATGCAGACAGGAAAACTGAGCGGCAAGATCGCCTTGGTGACGGGCGCCTCCTCCGGCATCGGCGAGGCCACCGCCTTGGCGCTGGCGGCCGAGGGCGCCACGCTGGCGATTGCCGCGCGGCGCACTGAGCGCCTGGACGATCTGGCGAGGCGGATCCGTGAGACCGGCAGCACCGCGCTGCCGATTGCCGTCGACGTCACCGACGAAGCGCAAGCCACGGCGATGGTCGAACGGGTCCTGCAGGAGTACGGCCGGCTCGACATTCTGCTTGCGGTTGCCGGCGTCGGCGTCGCCGCGCCGTTCCGCAATACGACGCCGGAAGAATACCGCCGGATGGTCGACGTCAACATTCTGGGCCTGCTTTATCCGATCCATGCGGCGCTGCCGTCGATGCAACGGCAAGGCGCCGGCCACATCGTCGTCGTTTCTTCCGGCACCGGCCGTTATATCCACCCTTCGGTGGTCTATTCCGGCACCAAGCACGCGGTAAGCGCGATGGCGGAATCGCTTCGCCGCGAGATCGGCAAGGACGGCATCCGCGTGACCTGCATCGAGCCTGGCGCCGTCAAGACCGAGTTCACCCAGAATATGCGCGCCGATGTGCGCCAGGCGGTCGAGCTAAGGCTTGGCGACATGGAGCAGCTGGAAAGCGAGGACATCGCCGCCGCCATCCAGTATGCGGTGACGCAGCCGCCACGGGTCAACGTCAACATCCTGACGCTCTATCCGACCGAGCAGGCATGAGCTTGGCCGACAGATATGGTGCCCTGCGCCGCCCCGCAGCATCATCCCCCGGTCATCAGCGTGAACACAAGCTGCCGCAGCTTGCCGCCCGGGCCGAATTCGACCCGGTCGAAATCGCGGCTCGCCTGCCGCTGTGCCTGCGAAATTCCGGCGAGCCGTCTCGTCACTTCGGTCCTGATCTTGCTGCAGCCGCGGTCGTCGGGGACGGTCAGGCCGATGGTGGCCGCCTCGATCTTGTGCACCATGTCGATGATGCTGGCGCCGTGCACCTTCTCGTGGGCGGCGAGGCCGGTTGCGAAAACCTCCCAGTTCTTCTGGATGGCGCCCGGCAGCCGCGCGGCCGGCTTCGGCAAGGTGTAGGTGATGATCAGCTTCGGCCGCGCCGACACCAGCACGCAGGCGTCGCCTTGCGGCTGGTAGTCCCTCACCCAGGTCAGCTTGAAATTGGTATGCGCGATGACGCGGCGCTCGCCGAGCAGCGGCCCGCGCCCGCCGATCGAGGCATAGAGCTCCGGCCCGGATTGCCCTGAGACGGCATAGGTCTCGACCTTCTCGACTGCCTGCCAGCCGGCATGCGCCGGCGATGCCGGCAGAGAGGCGAGCAGCAGGCAAAGGCGAATGGCTGTTTTCATGCAAGTCCTCGCAGCCGCTGCGCACGATGCAAAAGACATGCAGTTCCCTTCCGTGGACATAGCCTGCGGCCGGCTATAGTGGGATGCTCGTATACAAGAATCCACAGGCAACGCCATGTCGCCGCGACCGAACATTGCCCGGCAACGCCCTGCCCCCGGGACCCAGCCTCCCGGCGTCAGCCTGTGCCGCGCCCTGTCGAAGCTTGGCCTGTGCTCGCGTAAGCAGGCCGAGCTTCTGGTTGCCGAGGGGCGCGTGCGGGTTGCCGGCAAGATCGTGCGCAACGGCTCGATGCGCGTCGATCCCGGCCGCGACCGCATCGAGGTCGACGGCCACCGCGTCGCTGCCGAGCGCAAGGTCTATCTGATGCTCAACAAGCCGCGCGGGCTGGTCACCACCCGCGACGACCCGCAGGACCGCGGCACCGTCTATGATTGCCTGGCAGGGCTCGACCTGCCCTTCGTCTCGCCGGTCGGCCGCCTCGACAAGGCGAGCGAGGGCCTGCTCGTGATGACCAACGACACGCGCTTCGCGCAGCGCCTGCTCGACCCCGCCTCGCATGTCGCCAAGACCTATCACGTGCAGATCGGCGCCCTGCCCGACGAGGCCATGTTGGCGCGGCTGCGCGCCGGCGCGACAGTCGATGGCGACTTGCTGACGGCCCGGTCGATCGAGCTGCTGCGCGGCGGCACCAGCACCGCTTGGCTGGAGATCGTGCTCGACGAGGGCCGCAACCGCCATATCCGAAGGCTGCTCGGCGCCCACGATATCGAGGTGCTGCGCCTGGTGCGCGTTGCGATCGGCCCATTGCAGCTCGGCGACCTCGCCAAGGGCAAGACACGCCATCTGACCGCCGAAGAGCTGGCGCTGCTTCGGGCCTGAAGGACAGAGCGAAGCATCACCCCGCACCCAGGCCGGTTTGATGAGCGTTCTCATGGATTTCGGCAAAATCCAGCCCATATCCTAGATATGGAGCTTTGAGCGTGAAACTCGCGCGTGCGGTCCTGCTTGCCGCGGCTTTCGTGGCTGCTGCGGCCGTTTGTCCCTCTTCCGCAACCGGAGAGGCGAACGGCCGGGAGAAAATTGTGTTGCGCGTCGAGATCGACGGCGCCATCGGTCCGGCGAGTGCCAGGCAGCTCGAGGAAGCGCTGGCGGTGGCCGCGGACCGAAACGCCCAGGCTCTCATCCTGCAGATGGACACGCCCGGCGGGCTGGTTACCAGCATGCGCGAGATGATCGCCGCTATCCTCGCCTCGCCGGTTCCCGTCATCGGCTATGTCGCGCCCGCCGGCGGGCACGCGGCGAGCGCCGGAACCTACATCCTCTACGCTACCCATGTAGCGGCGATGGCGCCCGGCACCAATCTTGGCGCGGCAACGCCGATCGAGATGGGCGGGCCGCTGCCATCGTTTCCCGGCGACAAGAACGATGGCCCGGAGGCGGACAAGGACAAGAAGAACGCACCCGCGGGCGATGCGATGATCGCCAAGGCGACGAACGACGCCGTTGCCCTGATCCGCAGCCTGGCTGAATTGCGCGGGCGCAATGCCGAATGGGGTGAAAAGGCCGTGCGCGAGGCGGCCAGCCTGTCGGCCGGCGCGGCGCTGCAGGAGCATGTCATCGACTTCGTCGCCCGCGACACCACCGAGTTGCTTCAACTGGCCGACGGCCGGGACGTCGAGATCGCCGGCAAGAAAGAGGCATTGGCGACGAAAGGGCTGCCGGTTGAAACGCTCGAACCAGGCTGGCTCATCCGGCTTCTCGCCGTCATCACGGACCCAAACATCGCCGTCATCCTGATGCTGGTCGGCGTCTATGGCCTCGTCTTCGAATTCACGAGCCCGGGCGCGGTCGCGCCTGGCGTGATCGGCACGATTTGCCTTCTGCTCGGCCTCTATGCGCTCAATCTCCTGCCGATCAGCTATGCCGGCCTTGCCTTGATGCTGCTTGGCATCATCTTTCTCGTCGTCGAAGCCTTGAACCCGACAGTGGTCCTTGGGCTGGGAGGCGTGGCTGCGTTTCTGCTGGGCGCTGCCATGCTGCTCAAGATCGAGGGGCCCGGCTTCGAGATGTCGTGGGCCGTTATCGGCACCGCCGCCGTCCTGACGCTCGGCCTGGCGCTGTTGACCGGCAGCTATCTGTGGGCGGCCCGCAAGAACGTTCCGCGTGTTGGCGCACAGGCCATGCAGGGGCTGCCGGCGGAGATTCTCGACTGGCAGGGCAGCGAGGGCCACGTGCTCGCCCGGGGCGAGCGCTGGCGGGCAAAAGCCGACGAACCGCTTGCGGTGGGCGACAGCGTCGAGGTGGCTGATGTCAGGGGTCTTGTGCTGACGATACGGCGCCGCAATGTGGGAAGCGATGGAGCAAGGCAATGATCATCGGTTATGTGGCCTATCTGGCAGCAGCGCTCGTCGTGGTCATGTTCTTATCCGCGGCCATTCGCGTCCTGAGGGAATATCAACGCGGGGTGGTCTTCACGCTCGGCCGCTTCACCGGGGTCAAGGGCCCCGGCCTTATCATCCTCATCCCCTTCGTGCAGCAGATGGTGAAGGTCGACCTGCGAGTGGTGGTCCAGGACGTGCCGCCGCAGGACGTGATCTCGCGCGACAACGTCTCGGTGAAGGTCAACGCGGTGCTGTATTTTCGTATCGTCGACGCCGAGCGGGCGGTGATCCAGGTCGAAGACTTCATGACCGCCACCAACCAGCTGGCACAGACCACGCTGCGCTCGGTGCTCGGCAAGCATGAGCTCGATGAAATGCTGGCCGAACGTGACAAGCTCAACAGCGATATCCAGGAGATTCTCGACCAGCGCACCGATGCCTGGGGCATCAAGGTCTCCGATGTCGAGATCAAGCATGTCGACCTCAACGAGAACATGGTCCGCGCCATCGCCAAGCAGGCCGAGGCGGAACGGCTGCGGCGTGCGAAAGTGATCAATGCCGACGGCGAACAACAGGCGGCGGCAAAGCTCGTCGAGGCTGGCAAGATGCTGGCCGAAGCACCGCAAGCCATGCAGCTACGCTATTTCGAGGCTCTCCATGACATCGCCGGCGAGCGCTCGTCGACGGTCGTGTTTCCGGTGCCAATGGATCTGCTCGGTCATTTCATCAAGCAGGGCGGGAAGTGAGGGAGGAGCGCATAATCTCCCTCGTGGGGAGATCAGCACCCTCACCTCTGCCACGGCGGGACCGGCGCAAAGCGTTTGCCGATCCAGTCGGCGAAGGCACGTGTCTTGGCGGCTTGCCCCTTGGCCGAAGGCATGACGACATAGACGGCCCCTTCGTCGGCAAGGGTCCAGTCCTCCAGCACTGGCACCAGCCGGCCGTCGGCGAGCTCGCGTCCGACCAGCCAATCCGTGCTCATCATCAGCCCGACGCCTTGCACGGCGGCTTCGACCAGGACCTCGGCGTCGTCGGTGACCAGCGGGCCGGAGACCTCGATACTGACGCGGCGGCCCGTGGTGTCGGTCATCTCCCAGGCCGGAAAGGTCTGGAAGCCTGAGAAGCCGAGACAGCTGTGTTCCAGCAGCGCTTCCGGCGCAGCCGGCGTGCCCCGGCGGGCGAGGTAGGACGGCGCGGCGCACAGCAGCCGCCGCCGTGTCGCGACCTTGCGCGCCACCAGCCGCGAATCCTCCAGCGCGCCGAGACGAACGGCAACATCGAAATTCTCGGCGACGAGATCGACGAAGCGGTTGGAGAACTCGGCCTCGATACGGACGTCGGGAAATTCGGCGAGAAACTGTGGCAGCAGGGGGCCGATCCACATGCGCCCGAACGAGCCGGGCAGCGCCAGCCGCAGCACGCCGCGCGGCCCGCCGCCGGCATGCGCCGACGCGACAGCCTCGGCCTCGTCGACGGCGGCCAGGATAGCGCGGATGCGGACGAGGAACTCCGAACCCGCCTCGGTCAGCGACACGCTTCGCGTCGTCCGGTGCAGCAGGCGCACGCCCAACCGCTCTTCCAGCGAGGCAAGGCGCCGCGACAGGATCGTTGCGTCGCGGCCGATGCGAGCCGCCGCCTTGGTGAAGGAGCGTGCTTCGGCGATTGCCGCGAAGGCGGCCATTTCGGCCAATGCTGCCGGTTCGTGCGATTGCTGCATCTGGCGCAGAGCTCAAATGTAAAAGCCAAGGATTATATACCAATAGCGCAGCAGCTAGTTTCACTCAATCCCGGCCCGTCAATCGGCCCATCAACCGGAGTGAGACATGAAAGCGATCGAACTGACTGCCCCGAGACTGGACGCGTTTCGCGCGGCCACCGTTCCCACGCCTGAACCGCAGCGCGGCGAAGTGCTGATCCGCCTGCGCGCCGCAAGCCTCAACTTTGTCGACGTCGCGATCGCGAGCGGCAACTACCCAGGTCCGAGCTTTCCGCTCATTCCCGTCGTCGACGGCGCCGGTGAGATCGTCGGCATCGGCGAGGGTGTGTCGAGGCTCGCCGTCAACGACCGCGTCATCGCCCATGCAAAACCGCGTTGGATCGGCGGCCGTCCGCGGCCTTATGAGACCAGAGAGATGCGCGGCCTGACGCTGCCCGGCTCGCTCGCCGAATATGTCGTGCTGCCGGCCAATGCCGTCGTGCCGATGCCGGCTCACTTGTCCTTCGAAGCGGCAGCAACGCTGCCGATCGCTGGCACCACCGCCTGGAACGCGATCCGCGCCGCCGATGCCGGGCCCGGATCAGTCGTCGTCCTGCTCGGCACCGGCGGTGTGTCGATCTTGACCCTGCAGCTGGCAAAGGCAGCCGGCGCCACGGTCATCATCACCTCGTCGTCGGACGAAAAGCTGGCCCGCGCCAAGGCCCTGGGTGCGGATCATCTCATCAATTATCGTGAGACACCGGACTGGGACGCCAAGGTGCTCGAGCTGACCGACGGCCTCGGCGCCGATCTGATCGTCGAGACCGGCGGCTCGGCCACCTTCGCCCGCTCAATCAATGCCGCGGCGCCCGGCGGCACGGTGTTCGCGATCGGCTTCGTCACCGGCGCCGAGGCCACCACGAACCTGCTGCCGATCATCATCAAGGCGCTCAAGGTAGTGGGCAACAACACCGGTTCGGTATCCGACCTGCGCGACGCTGCGCGCGCTATCGGCGCCGCCCGTATCGATCCGGTCATCGACACAATCTACAGCCAGCACCAGGCGACCGAGGCCTACGCCCACATGGCGGCCGGCGGCCGGCATTTCGGCAAGCTTGCGTTCAGTCTGTCGTGGTGAGCCTGAAAAGGCAGGGCGTTCAAGCTGCCGATCTCCCCCCTCGTGGGGGAGATGTCCGGCAGGACAGAGAGGGGCGCTGTCCCTCCAGCCTATCAAGCAGTTCGCGCACCCACGTAAGGTTCTCAGCTCATCAAAGTTGAACTGAACGCTGGCGATCCTTCACGCCCCCCTCTGCCCTGCCGGGCATCTCCCCCACGAGGGGGGAGATTGGCAGTTCCACCGCGTCCGCCTAAATCAGCTTCTCCAGCGTGATCGGCAGATCCCGCACCCGTTTCCCGGTGGCGTGGAATACCGCGTTGGCGATCGCCGGCGCCACGCCGACGATGCCTAGCTCGCCGACCCCCTTGCCGCCAAGCACCGAGGAATGCGGGTCGGGAATACCGACCGAGATCACCTCGATGTCGGGAATGTCGGCATTGGTGGCGATGAGATAGTCGGCGAGGTTGTTGTTGACGATGCGGCCGTGGCGGCGGTCGACGATGCCTTCCTCGAGCAGCGCCTGGCCGATGCCCATGATGATGCCGCCCTTCCACTGGCTTTCGGCGAGCTTGGGGTTATAGAGCCGGCCCGAATCCAGCGCCGATACCACGCGCGACACACGAACCGTGCCAAAGTCCTCGTCGACGCGCACTTCGATGAAATGCGCGCACCAGCTGTGGCGGGAATAGTCGCCCTCGGTGTGCGGCAGCGCCATGGCTATGGTGGTGTAGTTCTTGTAGCGGTCCTCGACCGTCGAATTGGCCGGCATCGTGTCGCCCTTGGCCTCGATATGCTGGCGCCCGACGCTGCTGAGCAGTTCGGCGATGGAAACTTCAGGGCCGTTGCCGCGCGGCGACGAAATGCGGCCATTGGCGACGACGAGCGTGTTGGCCTGCAGCGTATGGAACGGCGAAGCCGGATCACTGATGGCGAGCCCGACCAACTGGTCGAGCGCGGCACTCGCCGCCTTGTGGACGGCGCCGGTCATCACCCCGGCCAGCCGCGAACCGCCGGTGACGCCGGCACGGGCATAGCGGGAATCGCCGAGCTTGACGATGACGTTTTCCGCCGGCACGCCCAGCACCTCGGCGGCGGTCTGCGCCAAGATCGTGTAGGTGCCCTGCCCCATGTCGATCGACGAGCTTTCGACCTCAACCGAGCCGTCGGCGAGAATGCGCACGACCGCCTCGCCATAGGCGCGCCGCACCGGGTAGGTGCCGGCGGCGACGCCCCAGCCGATCAACTGGTTGCCGTCGCGCATCGAACGCGGCTGGGGCGTCCGCTTCGACCAGCCAAAGGCTTCAGCGCCGGCCGCGAACGCCTCGCGCAGCTGCCGTGTCGACCACGGCTTCTTCGCATGCGGATCCTGCTCGGCATAGTTCCTGAGACGGATTTCCAGCGGGTCGATACCGACCTCATAGGCGAGCTCGTCGATCGCGCTTTCGATGCCGAAGGCGCTCGGGTTCTCGCCCGGCGCGCGCAATGCCCCCGGCACCACCGTGTTGACCCGCACGACGTTCTGCCGCGACGAGAAATTCGGCGTCGCGTACATGACCGAGGTGACCGAGCCGAGCGGCTCGACCCACATGCCGTCGACCGAGGTCTCGTTGACGCCGCGATGCACGATCGACTGGATCTGACCCTCTGCGTTGGCGCCGAGCGCCACGGTCTGGCGCGTCGCCGCCCGTCCGCCATAGGCGGTGAAGGTCTGCGGCCTGCTGACCGCCAGCTTCACCGGCCGTCCCAGCATTTTCGCGGCGACTGCCGCCACCGCGCCGTAGCCATAGGCGAACGCCTTGGAGCCGAAGCCGCCGCCAATATAGGGCGAGACCAGTCGCACATTCTCGAACGGCACGCCGAACCATTCGGCATAGGTCCGCGCCATGCCGTCGAGCCACTGGCTCGGCTCCCAGACCGTGAGTTGGTCGTCCTGCCACTTTGCGATCAGGCCATGCGGCTCCATCGGCGCCTGGTATTCGCGCGGCGTGTTGTAGGCGTTGCAGATCCTGACCGGAGCCGAGGCGAACGCGGTCTCCGCCTCACCCCACTCCTTGGTCATCGCATCGACCGCAATGCCGTCGCCGGCTTTCGGATCGCTGAGGTCGACGATCGCCGGCGCCTCGTCATAGGCGATCTTGACCAGCGCCGCGGCTGCGACCGCCTGTTCGAAGCTCTCGGCCACCACCGCCGCGATATGCTGGCCGCTGAAGGTGATGCTGCGCGCCAGCGGGCAATAGGCAACATTCGGCGGCGGCGTGCCCAGCCAGTCCGTGGCGGTTCTCAGCGGCAGGAAATTGTCGGGCGTCAGCACCAGCAGCACGCCCGGCGCGGCTTCGGCCGCTGCCGTGTCGATCGACTGCACCCGGCCGGCGGCAATGGTACTCTCGACCAGCACCGCATAGGTGAGCCCCTCGAGCTGCTGCTCGACGGCGTATTTGGCGGCACCGGTGATCTTGGCCGGTCCGTCGACGCGCGACAGCCGGCCGCCGACCTGATCCGCGAGGACGGCGCCGTCCGAAGCGTCGCCGCGTTTGGCATCGCCAGGTCTTGTTCTCAACTCGTGAACGGTCATGCCGTTTCTCCCATTTTGAGGATGGCGCGGGCGACGACGCGCGGCGCCAGTTCGATCTTGTAGTGGTTGGCGCCATGGTCGACGGCGCCCTCGACGGCGAGCAGGCTGGCTTGCCTGACGACCTCCGGCTCGAGCACCTTGCCTTTCAGCGCCTCTTCGACGGCGCGGGCGCGCCATGGCTTGGTGGCGACGCCGCCAAGCGCGACGCGCAGATCGCGGATCGTCCTTCCGTCGGCCTCGAACTCGATACCGACCGCGGCACTTGCCGCGGCGAATTCATAGGACTGGCGGTCGCGGACCTTGAGATAGGTCGAGCGGCGGGCGGCGGCCGAAGCGGGAATGCCGATCGCGGTGATCATCTCGCCGGGTTCGATCGCATGTTCCCGTTCGGGCGTGCTGCCCGGCGGCAGGAAAAAATCATCGACGGCGACCTGACGGTCGCCGAGATGGAGGATCGCGTCGAAGGCGACGAGCGCAACCGCCAGGTCGCCGGGATAGGTGGCGATGCAGGCTTCGCTGGTGCCGAGCACGGCATGGCCACGGGTGACGCCGCCGATCGCCGAGCAGCTGCTGCCGGGCGAGCGCTTGTTGCAAGCGGGGAAATTCGCCGGATCGCGGAAATAGGGGCAGCGCGTACGCTGCATCAAATTGCCGCCGATCGTCGCCATGTTGCGCAACTGCGCCGATGCGGCCTGCCACAATGCTTCCGAGACGGCGGGGAACCGGCTCTTGATATCGGCGTGGTCGGCGACTTGGCTCATCCTGGCCAGCGCGCCGATCGTGGCGCCCCGGTCATCGACGGCAATCGTATCCAGTCCCCTGAGATGGGTGATGTCGACCACGGTCTCGGGTTCGGCAACGCCGCATTTGGCGAGATCGACAAGCGTCGTGCCGCCGGCCAAAAGCATGGCGCCCGGTAGCGCCGCTGCCTGGCGGGCTGCATCGACGGAGCCGGCGCGGAGATACGAAAAGTCCCTCATGATGCGGCCTCCATTGCCGCCTGGCGCACGGCGGCGACGATATGCGGATAGGCGCCGCAGCGGCAGAGATTGCCGGCCATGTATTCGCGGATCTCCTCGTCGGAACCGGCATGGCCCTCGCGAATGCAGGCGACCGCCGACATGATCTGGCCCGGCGTGCAATAGCCGCACTGGAAGGCGTCCTGTTCGAGGAAGGCGGCCTGCACCGCATGCAGCGTGCCATCCTCCCCGGCAAGCCCTTCGATGGTGGTGATGTCCCTGCCTTCAGCCTGAGTGGCAAGCGTCAGGCAGGCCAGCACGCGCTGGCCGTCGATATGGACCGTGCAGGCGCCACACTGGCCCTGGTCACATCCCTTCTTGGTCCCGGTCAGGCCGAGATGGTCGCGCAAGACGTCGAGCAGCGTAACGCGCGGCTCGACCTCCAGTTCACGTCGATGTCCATTGATTTGAAGTTGGATTGGAGTTCGGGTTATGCTTGTCATGGGGCGTCTGGCTCCAGTTGCTTGACGCGGGAGGGGATGATCTGGTGCCCGGCCGGCGAGCGGCAAGGTCAGCTTATGGCTAGGTGAAGGCTAATCTCCCCCTTGCGGGGCAGATGCCCGGCAGGGCGGAAGGGCTCGGTTCGACTTGGCGCGACCCTGGGAAGGCTGCAGCTTGCGAGGTCGAAAGACGTGACATACCCGATCCCGTGATTACATGATAAAGGCGCTCCACAAATCGGAGGCGCCTCCGTTTACTACGTAGGGACCTGCTCTGCCCTGTTCAAGCCCCGGATCGAAATCGATCGAAATTGAAAAAATTGGCAGGGCAGCAGCCGTCATGCCAAGCCTGAAGCCGCCGCGGCAACCGCTCGCGCGCCGACAATCGCTCGGATTCAGCCGCAACACTCGAAACAGAGCAACGAGCGGACCATTGGGGCGCCGAAGGGGGGTGGTAAAAAAGCACCACCGGCCCAAGCCGGTGGTGCTCTCTGGACTGTCTGTAGGGGCAGGACAGTCCAATGATCCTGAGGGGATCGTGCTCAATGTCGGCTCATTTTTGCCTCAGGGCATCGGCCGAACAGATGAGGAGTGCCGGCCGCGCCAGGAAATATCCTCCGTCGTCATCCACCGGGACAGGCAAGATGCGGAACGCCGGCCCAGACTCGATCCTGTGATTGTATTTACTTGCGATTATATTTGTCGGAGGCGTAACGAAGTTGGAGGCGTCTCCGTTGTTGAAACGGGGCCTGCCCTATTCGGATCAACACTGGAGAAAAAATTGGCCGCAGAGCCGCCCGTCATATCTGGAGACAAGGCCGAAGCCGCCGCTGCAAAACCGCTGCGCGCCGACGCGCAGCGCAACCGCGACGCACTGATCGAGGTCGCGGCGAAAGCCTTTGCCGCGCATGGCGTCGATGCCTCGCTGGAGGAGATTGCGCGTCAGGCCGGCGTCGGCATCGGCACGCTCTACCGGCATTTCCCAACGCGCGAGCATCTGGTCGAGGTGGTTTATCGGCGCGAAGTGGAAGGACTGTGCCAGGCGGCCGACGAACTCGCCCACGATCATGTGCCCGACGTCGCGCTCGAACAATGGATGCAGCGCTTCGTCGACTACATCGCCACCAAGCGCGGGCTGTCGACAAGCCTGCGCATCCTGCTCACAACCAACTCCACCCTGTTCTCCGACGTTTCGGGCAGGGTGACGCTGGCTTTGCGGCGGCTGATCGATGCCGCGGTCGCCAACGGCTCGATCCGCAGCGACGTCGATGCCTCCGACGTGCTGCATGCGCTGGGCGGCATCTATTCGGCCCCGGACACCAAGGACTGGCGCGACCGCTCGCGCCGATTGGTGTCGCTGCTGATGGATGGGCTGCGGTTTGGAGCGGCCAAATCCGGCCCATCCAGGGAATGACGAATGCAATGACTGCCCTTATTTCAGCGAGATGCTCATACCGCTGAGATCGGCGTTGACTTGCAGACCTACCTGCCTGCCTGTGAGTTCGAGTTGGGCACCCTTGTCATTGGTCATGACGATCACCTGGGCTCCTTTGCCAAGCGCGCCGCCACCGCCCGCTGCACCGTACACCCCCGTCACATCCCGGGCGCGGCGTAGGTGGCGCACGGTACCTTTGAAATAGGTCTTGGAGGCGCCGAAGGCGAGGCCGCCCGAGATGCCGCCGACCGAGATGGGATATCGGCGACCATGGAAGGTCAGTGTGCCCTCGCCTCCGGAGCCGCCGATGAAAAAGGCCGCCTTGTAGATGGCGAAGCGGATCGTACCGCTGTCGGCATGCGCGACGCTGGCAAAGCTAACTGCCGCGGCGGCGATGACGGCAACCGCGACTGAACGAAATCTGGACGAAATCTTCATGATGAGAACTCCTCAAGATCGCCGCATGCCCAGCCGGCCGGGCACTTCGGCGTCGTATCAAAGTCATAGCTGAACAGTCTCGCCCGTCATTGGTTCCAAGCACGCGGCCTGAATTCGGCTGCGAGAAGACCGCTACGAAACGAGGCGGACGGCGAGCATAGACCTGGCTGTAAGAACAGCGGCCGAATGGTGGGAATCCTTCGCCGGCGCTCCTATGAAAACGTAGGTGTTGAAGCCGAACGGTATTAGTCTGCGCTGTCTGGGGTTTCGGGAGCGCGGCAAAGAATGGATTTGAACTCTGGCTACGGCTACCTGCTGATCGGCGGCCTGATCCTGGTCGGTGCCGGGCTCCTGGTCGTTTCGCTGATCGTCAATCTCCGTGTGGCGCACAGTGTGCGTGACGACGTACGCCATCGTGAAAAGCTGCTGGAATATTATCGCAACATCTTTTCGCAGCTGGGTGTGATCCTGATCGGCATTGGCGTGTCCCTGTTCATCTTCTTTTTCCAGCAGAACTATCAGGACCAGCGTAAACGCGAAACGGAGCTCCAGCAGGTTCTCGCCAAACTGGCGGCGCGTATTGCCCGCGGCGGCGCCGTCGTGGAGGCCCTTGGCGAATTCGATGCGCTGCTGGATGATGGCGGCGCCTATGTCAGTCCGGAACTCGGCGGCAACAATGCCGCGGTCAGCGCCCACGGGACGGCGCTCGCCAAGCAGGTTTCGCAGATCCTTCTGGTCGAACGCGACGTCGATGTTCAGGGGTTCGATACCCTGAATTTATCACGCGATTTCGAAGCATCGTTCGTCGTCAACGAGCTCAACCCAACGCTATGGTTCAACATCGTCCGGGACGAGAGCGACATCAAATATGCCACCACTCAGATCGCCCTGGATTACAAGGACCTGCAGGATGCGATCGGCGGCGAGGCGATCGAGGTTGCGATCGCCAATCCCGAAAAGGAGCGGAAGATCAAGCAGGAGGTGCTCGACATTTTTTATGATGCCGACCTCCTGCGCCAGCGCAGCAGGCGGTTTCTCGGCCGCGCATGCTGGCTGTTCAGCAAGGGGCGCGGTTTCGTCAAGCTTGCACCGGCCAATGAGATCGAAGCCGATGCCAGGTCGCACCAAGAATGGATCGACCGGTCGAAACCCTTCCTGACGCAAGCGACGCCGGGCAGCGGCGATTGCTTCAAATTGCTCCAGTTCGGCCCGGCATCCTGAACCGGCAAAGGCTCGCCCGCCCCGCGACGGCTAATCACCCTCGCGCTGCAGCGTGCCGAGATGATTGTCGTTGAGAAACTCGATGGTCACGGCCGACGCCTTGCCGTCGGGGTCGATGACAAAGCTGACGGCCGAGGGCCTGTCCGGCATCTCGGCATCGGGGAAGGTCACGAAGAGGTCGCGGTCGAAATGCTTCAGTGGATAGGACCGCGCACCGGCGGGCCCGACCTTGAGGACAAGAGCCTCTCCTTCGCCCGACACAATAGCATCGCCGATGAAGTCGTTGAAGTAACGGCCGGCATAGGCACTGGCTGGCCCGGCCGGACTTGCCGGAGAGGGCGGCACGGCATAGGTGGCCTTGGCCGCCGCAATCACCGGCCCGAACATGCCTGCATAGATATCATTCCATGCCTTTACCTTATCTTTCCCCAGCGTTCCGTCGAAGACGAGATCGGCGAAGCTGTCGGACAGTCCCTCCGGCACGCCTGTCGGAAAGGCGTTGGCGATGACGACGATGCCAAGCTTCTCCTCGGGGAAGAGCATCACCAGACTGCGTGCGCCGGTGCTGAAGGCGCCCGCATGACCCCAGACCAGCCCGTGCCGGCCGAATTCGACATTCCAGCCGAGGCCGTAGAAGGCCTCGCCTCCGGAGACGGGGTTCTTGCCGCGAACCATCAAGGGAATATGTGTCTGGTCCAGCGCATCGGCGGCAATGAGTCTCTTGCCGGCGTAGGCCCCGTTGCCGAGCACAAGGCGCATCCATTGAGAGAGATCGCGTGCGGTGGAACTGACGCCGCCTGCTGGCGCCTGCGCATCCGGATAGCGCTGGACCTTCGCGGCCCAGGCGCCATCGATCTTGGCGTGGAGTTCGGCGCGGTTGGCGTGCTTGATGAAGTCCGAATGACGCGAACTGGTCGAGGCCATTCCAAGCGGACGATAGAGCTTCTCTTCGGCGACCTCTTCCCAGGGCTTGCCCGTCGGCTTCGCGGCGGCGACGGCACCCTCGGTCAGTCCGAAATTACTGTAGGAATAGCCGGCACGAAAGCTCGACGACGGCGACACGAACCGCAGGCGGCGCAGGATCTCCCCGCGGTCATAGCCAATGTCCTCGAGGTCGTCGCCCGCCGTGCCGGGAAGCCCGCTGCGGTGCGCAAACAGGTCGCGGACCGTGAGTTCGCTGGTCGGATAGGGCTCGGCGAGCCGGAAAGCCGGATCGAGGTCGGCGATCTTCGAATCCCAGGAAGCGACCCCGTTGCTGACCAGCGCCGCCACGACGGTGGCGGAGACCGGCTTGGAGAGGGAGGCGATCTGGAAGACCGTGTCCGCATCGACGGTCTCCGGTTTTCCGGCTTCGCGATGCCCGAACCCCTTGAGGAAGATCACCTCGTCGCCATGCACGACGCCGATGGCCAGACCGGGCACGCTACCATCCGCGACGACGCCTTCGGCAAGTAGTTCGAGCTTCGCAAGGGCCGCGGCGATCCTGTCGGGTGGGATGGTATCGGCCGACGCCGCTTTCGGCAAAAGCACCATGATAGCGATGAAGGCCAACATCCTCCAACGGAGGTGGTTCCGCTTTATGAATAGCCGCATGCTCAGCCCCCTCCGCTTCACCGGCGTGCACTATTGCAGGCCGACGCAGGGAAGGCCAGCCTCACGCTCGACCCGCCATCCATTGACGGATGTCGGTTTCGCACCAGTCGAAATTCAGACAGCCGCGCCTGAGCTAGGATGCCGCGCGCAGGCGAAGGCGCCGCCTGCTGGCGCGGGCCTTCTCCGCCACCGCAGCGGTGATCTCGACCACGCCGTCTTCACGCGGTCTGGCGTTGGTGACCTTGTGGAGCCGCTCATAGGGCAACAGTTCCTTGACCCGGGCTTGAAGCGACGCGACTTCGGCACGCAGATCCTCGCATTCCTGCCGCTGAACGTCGAACTGTATCTGTTCGGATGCCTGCTGCAGGGAAAGCTGCGAAAAATTCGCGCTGACCGCGGAAAGGTTCATCTTGTCGCTTTCGCTCTCCTTCATGAGAGCAGACAATTTTTCCTCGGCGATTTGCTTTTCGGCCACCGCGTCGCTCGCTTGAGCCTTGAGCCTGGCGATCTCGCTGACGGCTTCGCTGTTGTGGTTCGAGGCGGCTTCCAGTCGCGATCGGAGATCCTCGATCTCAGAACGCAGGCCGGTCATCTCCGCGACACCGCGTGCAAGTTCGGCTTCCCTGTCCCCGTCCCTGATGCGGGCCGCTTCCGTCATTTCCGACAGCTTGGCCTGCGCCATGTCGAGCGATTTCTGCAGCCGCATTTCCTCTTTCTCGCTCTTGCCAAGCGCGGCCAGCAGTTCCGAAACCTGTGCGGCGTCATTGGCGTGGACAGTCGAGAGTTCGTCCAGCCTGTGCCGGGCCTCGGCCTCCCGTTTCAGCGCCTTGTCGAGGTCGATCGACAGGCTAACATGTTTCTCCCGCAGCATCTCGTTCTCGCGCGAGCGTCTGTTGGCCTCGACCGCTCTGGCCGAGAGCGTTTTGACAAGCTCGCCGAACTCGGCCTCGCGTTTTGCGCTCGCATTGCCTGCCACGACGAGTTCCAGCCTTGCTGCAGCCAGCGCGCCGCGAAGTGCTTCCTTGTCCTCGACCAGGCTCGCCTCATGCTGCTGCAGCGCCTCGATAGCGCTGTCGCGCTCGCGCTGCTTTCTGGTTGCATCGTGGAGCTGTTCGGATAGTGCTCTTTGTTGCGCGGTCAAGCTGGTATTTGCCAGCTCCAATTCGTTGGCGCGAAGAATGTCGCCGTGGAGGAGTTTCAGGAATTCGCCTGTCAGATGATGCGAGGTCGCAATCTCCGACAGTTTCGCATGGATCTCCCCAAGATACTCCTGCGCGTCGTGAAAGAGCCCATCGACCGCACTTAAGGCAGCGAGCCGGGTTTGCGTATGGGGTGTCAGCCGTCGCGCGGTCTCGAAAGCGTCCGCATTGTCCTCGATCTGCGAGCTGTCATCCGTTGCTGCGAGATTCTCGTCCGGCACGGTGAGGTCGTTCAACGGCGACTGATCGTCCACGTTGAGACATTCGCTGAACGCATCCGCCAAATCGGTTTCGAGCTCCTTGAACGCTTTCTCCACAGTCTCGGCACGCTTGATCAAACCTTTGAAATTCATGACCGGATATCCCTCTCGTGCAGCGCCGGTAAGGAGCGGACTTTCAACACTTGATCCTCGCCTCCCCCGGATGCGGGTTCATCTCCTGACATGCGCTCTGGCCGACGCACGCTAGGGACAGGCTTGGCCACTGTCCTCGTGTGTTTGAATGACGTGTTCTGCCGCGCTCCATACCCGAGGCGTTGGCACCGCTCGCAAAATGCCCACTCATTTCACCCGAAACGGATATGAAGCGGCGCAAGCCTGAGGATCGCCTGGTGATTGTCTTAAGGCCCGGCCGAGCGCCTCGCTGTTCTGCAGCAGCTACAAGGTCGCGGTCTAAGACGACGCGTGTCACTGCCGGGAGGCCTGACCTGATAAATGCCGGACCTAATAAATGATTGTGTTGAATACGTTTCGCTGATTAGCTGCTGTGCATAGACCAGGGACAAGACAGACAAATGTTGTCCCGGGAGGACCGCGATGCCGGTGCTTGAGGTTCGCCACGTCTCCAAGAATTTCGGGGCCATCCAGGCCCTGACCGACGTCAGCTTCCAGGTGGAACGAGGCGAGGTCGTAGGTCTGATGGGGGATAACGGCGCCGGCAAGTCGACGATAGTCAAGACCGTGGCCGGGAATTTTCCTCCGAGCGACGGCGAAATTGTAGTCGAAGGCGAGGTGTGCCACTTCCACCAGCCCGTGCAGGCCCGCGCCAAGGGGATCGAAGTCGTTTATCAAGACCTGGCGCTCGCCGATAATCTGACGGCCGCGCAGAACGTCTTTCTGGGGCGCGAGATCAAGAAAGGCTTCTGGCCGATCAGGATTCTTGACAAGCAGGCGATGATCGATCGCTCGGCAGCACTGTTCAAGGAACTCAAATCGGAAACCCGGCCGCGCGACCTCGTCAGGAAGATGTCGGGTGGGCAGCGCCAGGCGGTCGCCATTGCGCGGACCCGGCTTTCAAATGCCAAGCTGGTGCTGATGGACGAACCAACGGCCGCCATCTCAGTGCGTCAGGTGGCGGAAGTACTCGAACTGATCCGACGCCTCAAAGCACAAGGAGTCGGCGTCATGCTGATCAGTCACCGAATGCCTGACGTGTTCGCCGTGGCAGATCGTATTATCGTCCTCAGGCGGGGCTCGAAAGTTGCCGACAAGCCAGCCGACAAAACATCGCCCGAGGAAATCACTGGACTGATAACGGGGGCCATCCGTGGCGAATAGTGTTCAGGAGTCAGTTGGCGTTCAGGGCTCAGTCGAAGAACATGGCAGGCCGGCCATATCGGATTTCGTCCCGACCAAGGAAAAAACAGTTCTCCAACGTGTGATTTCAAGTCAGCCCTTCTGGGTGACGATCGCGCTCATCGCGCTCGTCATGTTGATGACTGCGATGGAGCCGAGCTTCGGCACCTCTGAAAACGTCGCCAATGTAACGCGCAACTTCGCACCTTTCGGTATCATGGCGCTCGGCATGACGATCGTCATCATAACCGGCGGTATCGACCTGTCGGTCGGCTCCGTCATGGGCCTCGTGGTCATCGTCGCCGGCCTGTTCCTCACCTGGCATTACCCCTGGTACGTCGCCTTCGCCATGGGCCTTTTCTCCGGTCTGGCCTGCGGCGCGGTCAACGGATTCTTTGTCGCCTATGTCGGGATGCCGTCCTTTGTGGTCACCCTCGGCATGCTGTCCGTCGCGCGCTCGCTGGCGGTCGTATTCTCGGCCAACCAGATGCTCTACCAGTTCGGGCCCGATGCTCCGATCGTGAAGGCGATCGGTCAGTGGAAATGGCCGCGGCATGGTCCGAACGACTGGGCACCGCATTGGATACCAGAACTGTCGTCGCAATTCTGGACCATGGTGATCTTGGCCCTGATTGTCGGCTTCGTATTCAACTTCACAGCCTGGGCCCGGCATCTCTTCGCCATCGGCGGCAATGAGGAGGCGGCACGGCTCACCGGCGTTCCGGTCAACTGGATTAAATTCCAGGCCTATGTCTTCTCGGCTTTCACCGCCGCGCTCGCCTCGCTCCTGCTCCTCGGCTATAACGGCTCGGCCATCAATGCCATGGGCCAAGGCTATGAGCTGCGGGTGATCGCTGCGACAGTCATTGGCGGCGCCAGCCTCATGGGCGGCGCCGGCACGGCCTTCGGTGCAATCATCGGTTCGGCCTTTCTCGAGGTGATCAGGAATGCGCTGCTGATGGCCGGCATCGATTCAAACTGGCAGGGTGCCTTCGTCGGCGCCTTCATCGTTCTTGCGGTTCTCTTGGGCATGCAAACCGGCGGCAAATCGATTCTCGCCGCGTCGCTGGCAGTCTTGATGCCCAAAAAACGCCGCTAGAAACCCGCCGGCGGGAGGCCTGCGGGACATCACACCAAGGAGGAGAACGTCACATGAAAAAACATCTGCTCACGGCCGCCGTCGCGCTTGGCGCAATGGTGCTCGCCGTTTCCGGCGCCCAGGCGAAATACACCTTCGCCCTCGTGCCGAAGAACATGAACAATCCTTTCTTCGACCAGGCACGCGACGGCTGCAAGAAGGCCGAAGCCGAATCCAAAGGCGCTGTGGAGTGCATGTATATCGGCCCCGGCGAACATGGCGGCGGCGACGAGCAGGTGCAGATCGTGCAGGATCTCGTGGCCAAGAAGGTGGACGGCATCGCCGTGTCGCCATCGAACGCCGCGGCGATGGCGGTTGCGCTGCAGGCCGCCAAGGAAGCCGGCATCCCGGTCCTCACCTGGGACTCCGATCTCCTGCCCGAAAACAAGGATCTGCGCGTTGCCTATATCGGCACGCACAATTATGAGATCGGCGAGAACCTCGCCAAGCTTGTCATGCAGATCAAGCCCAAAGGCGGCACGATCTGCATCCAGTCCGGCGGCGCCGCGGCGGCCAACCACAACGAGCGCATGCAAGGCATTCGCGATACGCTTTCGGGCACCAAATCGGCGGCCTCGCCCGGGGATCGGCTGACGGGCCAGAACGGCTGGACCGAAATCGAAGGCTGTCCGCTCTACACCAACGATGATTTCCCGCTTTCGGTGCAACAGTTCGAGGATATCATGGCGAAAAACCCGAACCTCGACGCATTCGTCCCAACCGGTGGCTTCCCGCAGTTCATTCCCGATGCCAACCGCGCCGCGGTCGCACCGTACAAGGACAAGATCGCCTCGAAAGCCCTGGCCCTTGTCGTTGCCGACACGCTTCCGGTACAGATCGACCAGATGAAGGAAGGTTTCTCCCTTGGCCAGGTCGGCCAGCGGCCGTTCGAGATGGGCTACAAGACGATGATGGCGCTGAAGGACATGAAGGAGGGCAAGGCTCCGCCGGCCGACCCGACCTACACGGGCCTCGATGTCTGCACTCCGGAGACAGCCGACACCTGCGTCGCCAAATAGTGCTTTTGGGCGGGAGGAAACTCCCGCCCTTTTCATAGGGGATTCTCAATGCCGGAATTGTTCTCGCTCAAGGGCCGTGTCGCGTTGGTCACGGGTGCCTCGCGTGGTCTTGGTTTTGCCATGGCCAAGGCACTTGCGGAAAACGGTGCGACGGTGATCGTCAATGCCCGCGACATGGCCGCCCTTTCCGTGGCGGCCGAAAGGATCGGTGCAGAAGCCCTGCCGTTCGATGTCACCGACGCGGCGATCTCAAGGGCGTCGCTCGAAGGAATCGTCGAACGCCACGGCCGCCTCGACATTCTGGTCAACAACGCCGGCATCCAGCATCGTAAACCGCTGGTCGAATGGGAGGACGAGGATTTCAACCATGTGGTTGCCGTCAATCTGTCGGCTTGCTTCCGCATGATGCGCGACGCGGTGCGCCTGATGCTGCCAAACAAGTTCGGGCGCATAATAAACACCGGATCGGTCGCAGCGATCCTTGGCCGTCCCACCATTCACGCCTATGTGGCGGCAAAGGCGGGCCTGCACGGGCTGACACGCTCCACTGCCGCTGAGCTGGGCCGCTACGGCATCACCGTCAACGCCATCGCCCCCGGCTATTTCGCCACCGAGCTCAATACCGCACTTATGCGCGACGAGGCCTTCACCAAATGGGTCGAGGCACGAACCCCCGCGGGCCGCTGGGCCCAGCCTGAGGAGCTCGGCGGAGCCGTGGTGTTTCTCGCCTCCGACGCTGCCGCATACGTCAACGGGCACGTGCTGGCGGTTGACGGCGGGCTATCGGTTTCCCTGTGATTTCAACCGGCGACACCGTGCCGGCAGGGCGTGCCTGCTACCCGCTTGAAATGACGAGTTGCTGCATCTGCTGCTAGCCCGGGTCCCCAACACGGACGCCGACGCCACACGATTGGATGACGCGCCGTATTGCAGTCGCCGCCTTTCGATTCGCAACGGTTATTTCGACGTCTGGCGGCATCGATGCTTGATGCCGCCAATATTTCATTCCACACACCGGTCACGATGACGGACGAGATACGGGATCAGCGCCAGGTATTCAGGTGGGCCTTGCCTGCCTCCGCGGTCCTGCATTAGTTGTGTGCGTCAAGTTCTGCAAAAATGGCGTGGCAGTAGCTGTGACGTCGGCGTGTCCGCCGCGCAGCCCCCGTGTTTAGC
>NZ_JAMYOU010000034.1:0-51922 GCF_040319995.1 Mesorhizobium sp. M0815
TCCGCCGTACAAGTGCCTCGACCGCCGATCGGATCGGCGGGCTGCAGCTTATGTCAAAGGCCATTGTCAGCAATCATGAGAGTGGTGAGATTCACTCTTAACCTCTGGTGCGCCATCAATTGCAACCAAGGGCAGCCATCGCCAATACAAAGCCGGCCGCGTTACCGTGGCCGGCAAGCCGTCTGAAGAGGTCGCGCCAGGAACCCTGAACAGCATCCTCAAGCAGTTCGGTCTGAAGGAACGATGACATGCGTTACGCGGTGGTGATTGAAAAAGCCTGAAAACAATTTTTCCGCTTATGTTCCGGATCTGCCCGGCTGCATCGCCACCGGTGCGACGGTGCCTGAGGTTGAAGCCGAAATTCGTGACGCAATACGCTTTCATATCGAAGGCCTGCGGGCCGATGGGCTGGATGTGCCCAAAGGGGTCAGCCTGGCGGACTATGTAGAGGCGTAGAGCCGTCAGCCGAGCCAAGGCTGATAGCTACCACCGCGCGTTTCGCTTCGACGGCACGGCATGGATCCTAGGGTCTGCGCTCCGCTTCGCGTTCGCTCCGCCCTAGGATGACGAAGACACGGGGCCTGGAGGCCAATCGCCAAAGCCGGTAATTGGCGGGAACATCCCTCCCTTCGTCATCCTAGGGCGGAGCAGGAGCGAAGCGACGTTGCGGAGATCCTAGGATCCATGCCGTGACCGCGGCGGGATACCGACGGTGGAAGCCAAGCACCCGACAGACGGTGCTACTCCGCCTCCGCCACCATCTGCCGTCCGCCAGTCCAGTCGCGCCAGGCCTTCTCATCGCCGTGGAACACGTTGAGGTCGATGCGGCCACTTACCCCGTGCGACAGGCCGGAGCCGGAATATTGCCAGAACAGCCATTTGCGCCCAGGATAGACCTTTGACGGGTGCGCGGCCACGGCGCGCAGCCAGAACGGATAGTCGGGGAAGGCGCCCCTGAGATTGTCACGGTAGAAGTCGGGCGCGGTGTAGATGATCGGGCGCTGGCCGTAGTAGCGCTCGAGCTTGTCCATGAACACCTGCATCTTCTCCAGCACCTTTTGCCGCGACGGGCGGCGCTTGCAGCTGGATTCGCCGTTCCACTCGACATCGATCACCGGCGGCAGCGTGCCCTCGGCCCTCGGCACGTTGCGGATGAACCAGTCGGCCTGCTCGCCGGCGGTGCGGCACCAGTAGAAGAAGTGATAGGCGCCGCGCTTCAGACCGGCGGCGTCGGCATTGCGCCAGTTCCTGGTAAACATCGGGTCGATATGATCGCCACCGTCGGTCGCCTTGATGTAGGCGAAGTTGGCGCCCTGGGCGCGCAGCTTTTGCCAGTTCACATTGCCCTGCCAGCGCGAAACGTCGACGCCATGGACGGCGAGGCGCCTTGGCGAGGAGGACTTGCCGAAATTGATCGGCTTGGCGTCGCGAAAACCATAGCGCGTGACCGGCTCGGCAAGCATCGCCGGTGCCGCGCGTGTCAGCCGTTTCGGGGGCGACATCAGCGCGATCACCTCGGCCGGCGGTTCGACGTCCTGATCGGGTACGTCCATCGCGACCGGCTGCTCGTCCTGCTCCTGTTCGGCAAAGGCGGGCGCAGCATCAGTTGTCGCCACGGATGCCACCGGCGCGGGTGGCCGCACAACCGAGCTGGTGGTCTCGCTGGACGGCACTTGCAGCGCATCGACGCTGGAGGTCGACGTGCAGCCGGCAAGGCACAGCGCTGCGATCGAGAAGATGACGACGCCTGATAACCGCATCTGGACCTGTACGCAAAACACAACAGACCGAAGGCAGGACAACGCCGCCGGACAAACCAAGCTGGATTCCTAACAAGAAACTACCAACAAAGTTTGAATCGAATTGTTAGGGCTCTCGTCGAGACGTCGGCGGGACGGAGGCGCGCTATCCCTCCAACGTTTGGCCATGTCGCTGCCTCCGCTTGACAACTCATGGCATGAGATTAGTCTCTACTAATCTTACGGTGTAAGGCACTACTTGGGAGGAAGTTATGCAGCCCGCCGCCCTGTCAGAATTGCAGCCGGCGGTCACGCCGGAGCCACGCTCGCCCGCCATCGGGATCGACGAGATATCCGGCGATCTCAGCCGCGTCATCGAACGCGCTGAGGTCGATGCCTGGCTCGATCTCTATCGCGCCGCCCCGGCAGACTTTGCCGCAAGGCAAGGCCTAGCCATCGCCGAAGATGGCGATCTCGTCTGGACCACCTGCACGACGATCCCGTTCATCCATTTCAACTGCGTCAAGAACCTTGGTGTCGATAGCGCGGCCACCGAGAGCCGGCTCGATACGCTTCTGAGGCATTATCGCGACGCCGGCATTCTGCGGCCCTGGTTCTACACCAACCCACACACCGAGCCCGCGACGCTCAGCTGCTGGCTCGAGGCGCGCGGCCTGCAGCGTCAGGGAGGCTGGGAACGCATCTTTTCGCGACGCCACGCCGTTGCCAGCGGAGCCGCTTTTCCCGACGGAGGATGTCTCGGTCGAGCGGGTGACGCCGGCAACGGCAAGGGAATGGGCTGGGTTCATCGACAGCCAATACCGGTTGCCGACCTCACCGTGGTTACTGGCGCTGGCCGGCCGGCGCGGCTGGCGCCATTACATGCTGCGGCGGGACGGCGCGGTGGCGGCGGTGCGCTCGATGTTCATCGGCGCCGACGGCATGGCCTGGAGCGGCATCGACGCGCCGGTGCCCGGCATCATGGCGCCGAGCTTCGATCTCGATGCAATGCTCGGCGAAGCGATGGTGCGCGACGGACTTGCGGCCGGTGCAAAACTGTTCGTGGCCGATATCGAGGCGCCGCAAGCCGAACGCGACGGGCCGGCCTATCGCAACTATGCACGTCTCGGCTTCAAACTCGCTTATTTCCGCAGCCATTACAGCTATTTGCCGGCAAATTCCGGCTAACCGCTTCAAGACCCTAGCCGCACAGCCACAGCTTGTGGCAGGTCGTGGCCATCAGGTGGGCCGGCGGTACAAAACGATCGTTGACCGCCACATCATCGTCCGCCCGCCGGACCTTTTCTTCGAGCAGCGTGCGAAGTTGCGCCGGTTGCACGCGGTCGCGCTCCATCACCAGCTTGATCATCGGATCGCTCAAGAGTTCGTCCAGGGTGTTGATGCTGTCGTTCATTCCGTCGCCTCCTCGACTGCCGCCCGCACGCAATAGATAGGCAGCAATGATGGCCCGCCAATGACGCTTTGCCGGCTATCTCGTGTCGCTTTGGATTAAATTTTGTCCAGATTTCACCTCAAACCGGAGGTGGCGCGCCTTCATATTGCGGCAGGCCGTCGTCGATCTGCACCCAGGGCTGCTTCGAGGCGGTCCAGATATGCATCTCGGGCCTGAACACTGAGGGGTCATCGAGCGAGCCGGTGGTGACGCCGATGATGCCGGCGGAATCGCGCCGGGAAAACATCGTCGTGCCGCAGCGCGGGCAAAAGCCGCGCTTGAGATCGGGCGAGGAATTCACCATCGCCAGCGGACCGTCGACCGTCACATCGTCGATACGGAACAGCATGCGCGCGTTAAAGGCGGCACCCAGCGCCTTCTGGCACAACCGGCAATGGCAGATCCGCTCATTGATCGGTGCCGCCTCGGCGCGGTAGCGCACCGCGCCGCACAAACATCCACCCTGATATCCAGCCATCGCCCGCGTCCCTTCCCTGTAAGGATAGGCGATACCTATCGATAGGCGTGGCAGCGTCAATTGAAAAGCTTTGATGGCGCCATCTATAGCTGTGATGCGGCCGATACACGATTGGCTCGATGCGCCGCGCCAAGGCCTCATCGACGAAATGCCGGCCGTCTCGCGGGAGACGGCCGGCAGACAATTGACTGCGTGTCAGTTCGTTTCGTTGACGACTTCGTCCCAGGTCTTGACCTTGGTCTCGCCATTAAGGAACGGCAGCGCGGCAGGTGTCAGTTCCGGCGCGAAGAACACATCGTAGTGGGTGCGGTTCGGCACGATCGCCAGGCGGTTCTGCGACAGGTTCTCGCGCATCCAGCCGGCGTCCTTCAATCCGCCGCCGAGCATCTGGTAGAATTTGATCTCGTGCTCGGGCCGGTACATGTCGCTGTCGCCAAACACCAGCATCACCGGCATTTTCAGCTTCGGCACGTCGGCGGAATAATCGTAGTCCTTGCGCATATAGGCGCCAAGTTGATCGAGGAGTTTCGGAAAATCCTCCGGATGCGGCGCAACGGCGACGTAGGATTTGTACATCGGCGTGTCCTTCATCATGTCAGCCATCGCCGCGCCGACCTGTGCCTGCTGGCCACGCATCTCGGCATAGAAGCCGTCCGCGGCGTAGGGGGTCGAGACCAGCACCAGCCGGCGCACCGCCTCGGGATGCTGCACGGCCATGCGGAAGGCGACGCCGCCACCCAGCGAATAACCCATGACGTCGACCTTGTCGTAGCCGAGCGCCTTGACGATCGCCGCCATGTCGTCGCCCATCGCCTCCAGGCTGAGCGGCCGGTCGCCGAGTGCGGTGCGGCCATGGCCCTGCAGGTCGACGCCGATGACGGTGCGGTTTTCGGTAAGCTTCGGCAGGATCGGCGCGAACATATCCGTCGTGCCGAGCCCGCCATGCAGCAGAAGCAGCGGCTCTCCCTTACCATAGACGGCGTAATAATAGTTCAAACCGTTGATCGGCAGCAGGCCGGATTTTTCCGGCTTCGGCAATGTTGCGGTTGCGGTCGTCATGGCGGGCTTGGCCTCCTCAGCGTTGATGGTGCCCGGCGCCGCAAACAGCGCGGCGGCCGAAGCGAAAATGGCGAAAAATATCGATCTGGACATGTCAGTCTCCCTCTCCCGTTTGCATCAAAGTCGCTTTGCGACTTCCTCGAGCTGTTCGGCGCACTGGCCCCAGCCCTCGTGAAAACCCATTTTCTCGTGCTGTTCGCGGTCGGCGACCGACCAATGCGCAACCCGGGCGACGTAGCGGGTCTTGCCCGGGCCCTCGTCCTCGAGTGTCACAATGCCGGTCATGAACGGTTTGGCGGAAGGCTCCCACGCCTTGGTATAGGCATCGGTGAAGACGAGCTTCCTGCCCGGCACGACTTCGAGGAAGACGCCGGGGTTCGCAAACTCGTTGCCGTCGGGACCGGCCATGACGACCAGGCTGGTGCCGCCGGCGCGAACGTCCATCTCAGCGCGCGGCGTCGTCCACGGCTTCGGCGCAAACCATTGCGTCAACAGCTTCGGCTCGGTCCAGCAGCGATAGACGTTCTCGCGCGGTGCATCGATGATGCGGGCGAGAACCAGCTCGCGGTCGGAGTTGGGGGCGATGTCGAGCTTGGTGGTCATGGTGTTTCCTCACATGTCGGGTTTGGCTTTCGTGTCTAGGACGAACCGACAAGACGCAAGCCGACACGGTCCACGAGAAAAAATCCGCGGAACCGGAGATTCGAACGACGGAACCGAGTGGCTTCAGTGGCGCTTGGCTTGCACCAGATAGGCGTCGATCTCAGTCTCGCCGAGCCACTTGGCCGCTTCGAGCCGATGCAGGCCTTCGACCAGGATATGGCGCTTGCCGTCATGGCGCACCTGGATCGGCGTCTTCATGCCGTTTTCCAGAATGTCCTCGGCAAGATGGCGGACGGTCTCGGGATGCAGCGTCTTCTTGCGCGCGGTCGGCACGTAAATGTCGTTGACCCTAACCTTTTGCACTCTCAGCATATCGGCTCCCGTGGCGGACAAGGCCGCGTTTTGTGAGATAGTCTGTTTGTCCGGCAAGGCCAAGGGAGCAGCCCGGCGATGACTGGCCCGATCGTTTCCAATTGACGCTTGGCCGGCGGATGGCCGAAATGGCGGCCTTCGACCTTAGCGGTGTCCATGAACCATCTGCCGACCGAGTTTCCCGATTTCGGACTGACGCCGGAGCAGCGACGCCAGGCGGTGCGCAGCCATTACTGGGAATGGCCGGGTATGGATGGCGGGCGCGGCGAAATCTGGTGCTACAGCGACCGTTTTTCCTACCGCCCCGGCGAGATGGTGGCGCTGCATGTCAGCTCGACGGCCGCCAGTTTCGGCATCGCGATCGTCCGCGACGGCGGTACGGAAACGACGATATTCGAAAGGACCGGGATCGCGGCGCGCTGGCAGGATACGCCTGATCAGTGTTCGGTCGAGGGCTGCGACTGGGAAGCATCGTTCGAATTTTGCATCGGCGACGACTGGCCGTCCGGCGCCTATCGCGTCACGCTTGAAGCCGACGCTCGCGACGGCAAGCCGATCCGCTACCACCATCTTTTCATCGTCGCGCCGCAGCCCGGCAAGAAGCTTGGTCGCGTGCTGCAGGTCGCGGCCACCGGCACCTGGCTCGCCTACAACACATGGGGCGGTTCCAACCATTACGAAGGCATCACCGGGCCAGGCCGCGACCAGTATGCACGAATAGTGTCGACGCAGCGGCCTTGGTGCCGCGGCTTCGTCGTGCTGCCCAGGGACGCGCCGCGCGTGCCGCTCGAAGTCGCCGTGCCGCCGAAAACCGTGCCGCGCTATCCGCATATGGAATGGGCGTTTGCCACCGGCCATTCGAAGAAATACGCCTCGTCCGGCTGGGCAAGCTATGACAGCCATTTCTTCCGCTTCGCCGAGCGTGCCGGCTACGCCGTCGATCTTGCCAGCCAGCACGATCTGCATTTTTCGCCCGACATTCTCGACGGCTACGCCTGCGTCGTCTTCGTCGGCCACGACGAATACTGGACCTGGGAGATGCGCGATGCGGTCGACACCTATGTCGAGCGCGGCGGCCATGCGGCGCGCTTCGCCGGCAATTTCATGTGGCAGACCAGGCTGGAGGACGAAGGCCGCCGGCAGGTCTGCTACAAATACCGCGCTCGCGCAGAGGACCCGGCCTATCGCGGCGGCGATATAAGGCGCGCCACCAATTCCTGGGAAGCGCCGGAAATCGGCCGGCCGGGTGCGGCGACCTTCGGCCTCAACGCGACAAGAGGCGTCTATGCGGGCTGGGGCGGCTGCGCGCCGCGCGGCGTACGCGGCTTTCCGGTCTACCGGCCTGAGCATTGGGCGTTTGCCGGCACCGGCATCTACTATGGCGACCTGCTCGGCGCCGACAGCCATGTCTATGGCTACGAGGTCGACGGGCTCGATTTCGAGATCCGCGGCGGCCTGCCCTACCCCACGCCCGACAGCGGCGCACCGGACGGCCTGCAGGTGCTCGCGGTCGGCATGGCTGCCCAGGTCGAGGAAAGCGCCGACATTCCGTTCGAGGACCAGTTCCTCGGCGACGAGGACGGTCGCTTCACCGCCGAAACGCTGTTCGGCGAGGCAAGCGACGCCAATCTCGACAAGGTCAGACGCGGCAACGGCATGATCGTCAATTTCCCGCGCGGCAAGGGCGAGGTGTTTCACGCAGGAAGCTGCGAATGGGTCGCCGGCCTGCTAAGGCAGGACGCGATGGTCGAGCGCGTCACCAGAAATGTCCTCGACCGCTATCTTGGAAAGCCATGACATGCTGAAGCCCCCTGTCCCGGAAGCCCGCGAAGCCTCGCATCTGTTTTATCTGTCCAGCCTGCGTCGGCCGCTGATCGACCGCGCCGAAGGCATCTACATGTGGACGCAGGATGGCCGCCGCTTCATCGACGGATCGAGCGGGCCGATGGTCGCCAATATCGGCCACTCCAACCGCAACGTGCTCGACGCGATGAAACGGCAGATGGACCGCGCCACCTTCGCCTACCGCCTGCATTTCGAGAACGAACCGGCCGAGGAGCTCGCGCGGCAACTGGCGGCCAAACTCCCCGAGGGCCTGGACCGCATCTTTTTCGTCTCCGGCGGCTCGGAGGCAACGGAATCCTGCGTCAAGCTGGCGCGGCAATGGGCGGTCGCCACCGGCCAGCCCAGCCGCTGGAAGGTGATCACGCGTTTTCCGTCCTATCATGGCGGCACGCTGGGTGCGCTCGCCGTCACCGGCGACGATGCGCTGGCCGAAACATTTGCGCCGATGATGCAAGTGATGCCGACCGTGCCGGCGCCCATCGCCTGGCGCGACCGCGACAATCTTTCGATGGAACAGCGCGGCATCCGCTATGCCGACATGCTGGAGGAGAAGATTCTCGCCGAGGGGCCGGACAGCGTGCTCGCCTTCATCATGGAGCCGGTCGGCGGCGCTGCCACGGCAGCACTGGTGGCGCCGGACAGCTACTATCCGCGCATCCGCGAGATCTGCGATCGCTACGGCATCCTGCTCATCCATGACGAGGTGATGAGCGGCGCCGGTCGCACCGGAAAATTCCTCGGCGGCGATCACTGGAACTGCAAGCCCGACATCGTTGCGCTGTCGAAGGGGCTGGGCTCGGGCTACGCGCCGCTCGGCGCGCTGGCGGCACCGATGCGGCTGGTGCAGCCATTGCTCGCATCGGGCGGCTTCCAGCATGGCCATACCTATGCCGGCAACCCGCTCGCCTGCGCCGCCGGGCTCGCCGTGCTCGGCGAGATGGACCGTCTCGGCCTGATCGCCAATGCGGCCGATATGGGCAAGCTTTTGATGGACGAGCTGAAGGGATTGGCGAAGCGGTTTCCGTTCATCGCCGACGTCCGCGGCAAGGGCCTGCTCACAGGTGCCGAAATGGTCGCCGACCCAGATACGCTGAGGCCGATCGAGCCGGCAAAGAAGGCCACCCAGCGGCTGCTCGACCTCGCCTATGAGCGCGGACTGATCATCTACGGACGCAAGGTCAAGGGCGGCGTCGACGGCGACAATTTCATGGTCGCGCCGCCGATGATCGTCACCGCCGCGCAGATCGGCGAGATCGTAGCCATCATCGGCGACTCGCTCGAAGTGCTGGCCGGTGAACTCGACCTGCCGGTCGAAGGCTGAGGGGCGAACCATGGCGCCGCGAAAAATCATTATCACCTGCGCCGTCACCGGGTCGGTGCACACACCATCGATGTCGCCGCATCTGCCGGTGACGCCGGACCAGATCGCCGCCGACGCGATCGCCGCCGCCGAAGCCGGTGCCTCGATCCTGCATCTTCACGCCCGCGACCCCAAGGATGGAAGGCCGACCGCCGACCCCGAGCTGTTCATGCAGTTCCTGCCGCGCATCAAGCAGGCGACCGACGCAGTGATCAACATCACCACCGGTGGCTCCTCGCTGATGACGCTCGACCAGCGGTTGGCCGCCCCGCTCAGGGCGGAGCCGGAAATGTGCTCGCTCAACATGGGCTCGATGAATTTCGCGCTGTTCCCCATGCTCGAGCGGCCGCGGGAGTGGCAGCACGAATGGGAGCCGAAGCTGCTCGAGGCGACCCGCGACACGATCTTCAAGAACACCTTTGCCGACATGGAGACGGTGCTTGAGAAGCTTGGGCGTGGTTGCGGCACGCGCTTTGAATTCGAGTGCTACGATGTCGGCCACCTCTACTCGCTGGCGCATTTCCGCGACCGCGGGCTGGTGTCGGGACCGCTGTTCATCCAGTTCGTGTTCGGCATCCTCGGTGGCATCGGCGCCGATCCCGAAAACCTGATCCACATGAAGCGCATCGCCGACAAACTGTTCGGCGACAGCTACCAGTTTTCGGTGCTGGCCGCCGGACGCCATCAGATGCCGATGATCTCGATTGCGGCGGCGATGGGCGGCAATGTCCGCGTCGGGCTGGAGGACAGCCTCTACGACGGGCGCCAACTGGCCAAGTCCAATGCCGACCAGGTCCGCCGTATCCGCAGCGTGCTCGACGGGCTGTCGCTGGACGTCGCGACGCCGGCCGAGGCGCGGCAGATGCTGGCGCTCAAGGGCGGCGACCGTGTGGCGTTCTGATGGTTGCGCTCCGGCACACCCCCCTCTGGCCTGCCGGCCATCTCCCCCTCAAGGGGAGAGATCGGCAGCTTCGATCTCGCTGCCCACCCTGCAACGTTGGTGAATCGCGAAACCCGGCGCGACATCCAATCTCCCCCCTTGAGGGGGAGATGTCCGGCAGGACAGAGGGGGGTGCCTGGGCGCCCTGCCTGCCGTGAGTACGCCATCCACAAACGTGCTTATCCGCCCCGGCCGGGTGGAGGACGTCGAAACCATCCACGCCGCACTCCTACGGCTCGGCGCGCATGTCGACGCACATCAGGAGATCACCTCGACAGCTGCGGATCTCCGCACCTATGGCTTTGGCGAAAAGCCTGCCTTCTCGACCTTGATCGCCGAAGTCGGCGGCGAATTTGCCGGGCTTTGCCTGCATTTTCCGATCTTCTCGACATGGATGGGACGACCCGGCGTCTATGTGCAGGACCTCTACGTCGAGGACCGGTTTCGCGGCCGCAGGATCGGCGAGCGCCTGCTGCGCCGGGTGGCGGCGCAGTGCCGGAAGGCAGGCGGCGTCTATCTCAGGCTGTCCGTCGATACCGACAACGAGACCGCCAAGGCTTTTTACGAACGGTTGGGCATTGCCTGGTCGAGCTACGAGCAGGTGCAGAAGATCGTCGGCGACGCCTTTTTCGCCTTCGCCGATGCACCGGAGGAGCCAACATGAAAGCCTTCTATGCCGAAGAACAGAAGCGCCACGACCCGAAGGCGTTCCTCTCAAGCGGCGCGCCGCAGCCCAATCCGGAAAAGCCGGAACGGGTCGAGCGATTGCTAGCCGGCGCAAAGGCTGCCGGCTGCACGATCGAACGGCCGCGGGATCACGGGCTCGGCCCGATTGCGGCGGTGCATACGCCCGAATATCTCGATTTCCTCCAGCATATCTTCGCGCGCTGGCAGCGCATCGAGGGTGCCTCTGCCGAGGTCATTCCCAACATCCATCCGATCGCGCGGCACGGCTCCTATCCTGCCTCGGCAGTCGGCCAGGCCGGCTACCACATGGCCGACACCGCCTGCCCGATCTCGGGCGAGACGTGGCAGAGCGCACTGTGGAGCGCCTGGAGCGCGGTTGAAGCAGCCGAGGCGGTGATGTCGGGCGTGCCTTCAGCCTATGCGCTCTGCCGTCCGCCCGGCCATCACGCCTTTGCCGAGGTCGCCGGCGGCTTCTGCTTCATCAACAATTCGGCGGTCGCCGCACGGGTTCTGCGCAAGCAAGCGGCGCGGGTGGCGATCCTCGACGTCGACCTGCATCACGGCAATGGCACGCAGGGCATCTTCTATGCCCGGCCGGACGTGCTCACCGTGTCGCTGCATGCCGACCCGGTGCGCTTCTATCCGTTTTTCTGGGGCCATGCCGACGAGCGCGGCGAAGGCGCCGGCCTCGGCTACAATCTCAACCTGCCGCTGCCGCGCAAATCCGGCGACGCCGCATTCCTCGAAGCACTGGACGTGGCTTTCCAGCGTATCCGCGCCTTTGCGCCAGAAGCGCTGGTGGTGGCGCTCGGCCTCGACGCCTTCGAGGGCGATCCGTTCGGTGGGCTGTCGGTGAGCACGCCCGGTTTCTCGCGCATTGGCGAGGCCATCGCCGGTCTCGGCCTATCGACAGTCATCGTCCAGGAAGGCGGCTATCTCTGCGACGAGCTCGGCGACAATCTCACCGCCTTCCTCACCGGTTTTGGCGGCGCCCACAAGCGATGATCGGCCCGCGAGGCGCGCTCAGGATCGTTCCTGCCTCAGCATGGCGACAACGCGGTGCACACTCTCCAGCGTCTCGTCGATCTCGGCTGAAGTGTTGTAATGAGCGATGCCTATGCGCACGACGCCCTGGTCGGCCGGAATGCCGAGCTGGTGCACAATCTCCCAGGCGTAGTTGTGGCCGGACCATAGGAAGATGTTTTCCGCATTCATCTGCCGCACGATCGCCTCCGGCACGATGCCTTGGACGGTGAAGGACACCGTCGGCACGCGCTCATTGATCCGCTTCGGATCGGTGATGCCGTGGATGGTCAGGCCTGCAATATCCGACAGACCGTCGATCAGCCGTTGCGCCAGCGGGTTCTCGTAAGCGATCGACAATTCGAAGGCCTTGGTTATTTTCTGGCGGCGCGATGCTTGATCGCCGGCCGCCGCGCCCAGCTCGGCAAGATAATCGACCGCCGCCGACAGGCCGGCCATCAATTCAATTTGCGGCGTGCCGAGCTCGAAGCGCTCCGGCAAGGCATTGGACGAGCAACGGCATTTGTACGGCTTCAGCGCATCGACGACGTCCAGCCTGCCCCACAAAATTCCCATATGTGGGCCGAAGAACTTGTAGGCCGAGCAGATCAGGAAATCACAGCCGAGATTTTGGACGTCGATCAGGCCATGCGGGGCGAACTGCACGGCATCGACGTAGACCAACGCACCGGCCTGCCTGGCAGTGCGGGTCAACGCCTTCACCCGGTTGATCGACCCGGTGAGATTGCTGGCGTAGTTGAGCGCAACGAGCCGCGTCCTCTCGGAAAGCAACGCGGCAAGCGCCGCCTCCTCGATTTGCCAGCTCTGCTGGTCGAAAGGCAGCCAGCGCACGACAAGGCCAAGGTCTTCAGCCAGTTGCAGCCAGGGCGAGACGTTGCCCTCATGGTCCATGCGGGTGAGGATGATCTCGTCGCCGGGCTTCATCGTACGGCCAAGCGTTCGCGACATGTGGTAGGTCAGCGTCGTCATGTTGACGCCGATGATAATTTCCTGCTGACTTGCCGCGCCAAGGAAATCCGCCATCGCCAGATGGGCCTCGTCGACGATGTCTTGTGCCGCGATGGTGGTCTCGAAGAAGCCGCCGAGATTGGCATTGGTGGTCAGCAGACAGCGTGACACCGCGTCCGCCACCGCCTGCGGCACCTGCGTGCCGGCAGGATTGTCGAGATAGATGCGCCTGCGGCCCTTGTCGGTCAGCGACAAGGCCGGAAATTTTGCGCGCACCGCGTCGATCCGGAAGTCCATGGCTGTTCCCCTCCCCTTATGATCATCGGACGATCACGTCTCGACGCCTCACGGGCACGGATTGCCGACGCGCTGGTGGATCGCATCGACGGCTTTCTGCATGTCCTCGGTCCAGACCACGTTGGCGGAAGAGAGCGCCATTTCGAGTTGCGAAATGGTGGTGGCACCGATGATGTTCGAGGTGACCAAGGGCCGGTTCGAGACATAGGCATTGGCAAACAGGGCCGGCTCCATGCCGAAGGTGCGCGCCAACCGGTTGTATTCGAGCTGCACTTCGGCAGCATTCGGCGTCTCGTAGCGCTGGCCGCGGTTGAACAACTGCGAGCGCGAGCCCTGCGGCCGCGCGCCATGATCGTATTTGCCGGTCAAATAGCCTTGCGCCAGCGGCGAATAGGCAAGCAGCGACACCTGCTCGCGCTCGCAGACTTCGGCAAGGTTCACCTCGAAGGTGCGGTTGACGAAATTATAGGCGTTCTGCAACGAGACGACGCGCGGGCCGAGGCCCTTGTCGGCTTCGGCAATGAAACGCATGACGCCCCAGGAATTCTCGTTCGACAGGCCGAAGTGGCGGATCTTGCCGGCCTTCACCAGCTCGTCGAACACACCAAGCGTCTCGGCGATCGGCGTCTCGCCCTCCGGCACGCCGGCGGCATCGGAGCGTCGCGGCACGGCGCCGATGCGGTTCGGATTGGCGCCCCACGGTACGTCGCGTTCCGGCCAATGGATCTGGTAGAGATCGATGTAATCGGTGTTGAGCCTGGCGAGTGACTTATCAATAGCGTCGAAGATGTCGGCGCGCACCAGCTTCGACGGGCGGTCGCCGCGAAACCAGGTGTTGGCGGTGCGGCCAACCACTTTCGAGGCGATGATCACCTGGCCGCGATTGCGCTTCTCCTTCATCCAGTTGCCGATGATTGTCTCGGTGCGGCCCTGCGTCTCGGCCTTGGGCGGGATCGGATAGAGTTCGGCGGTGTCGATGAAATTGACGCCGCGCGCAAACGCCAAATCCATCTGAGCGTGACCGTCCGCCTCGGTGTTCTGCTGGCCCCAGGTCATCGAGCCGAGGCAGATCTGCGACACGAAAAGATCGGTCTGGCCGAGGCGGCGTTTGTGCATGGAGGTTCTCCGGCGGGAATTTTGCGCGGCTGCGCGAGGAGGAAGCAATAGCATACAGGAAAGCGCCGGCCGCTTCCAAGCCCGCCGCCGGCAGGCCAGGCGACTTTCCCAGGATGCCGGCGAACGGGGTTTATCCCCACGGCCAATAAAAAGCCGGACTGCATGTGCATGCAGTCCGGAAGTTCGCCAGGAATGGCGAGGAAAAACCGGCCAAATGCCGGCACTGACGCATACGGTCGAAGTGCCGCAGAAGTTTCGCCGGACCAGCCGAATTATGTCAAAAAAGATCGGGGCAGCATGGCTGCCATGCGAATGCTGCACTGCACAATCGTCATGATCCGCCTATATTGAAGGCCGCGGAGGTTTCAATAGAGGGGCTTGAATCATGGGATTCTTCACTGAAATGTTCGCCCGTCCGCGTCCGCGGGAACAGCTGCGCTATCGCGCGGCACTGGCGCTACTCCATTCGATGAGCAATGCCGATCGCGCCGATATCGGGGTCAAGCCGGCCGATTTCCCACGCATCGCCCGGGAAATGTCCTTGCGCTAAACAGTGCACCGCGAGATATCCCGGCGCGGCCGGGATATCTCCTGAGCGAATCTCAACGCAATCCGAGGAAGATCGACTTGCCCAATGGCACGCCGTTGTGGCGCAGGATGTCATAGGCAGTGGTCAGGTGGAAATAGAAATTGGGCATGGCGGCATGCAACAGATACTGCATTCCTGGCATCGAAACCTCGCGTCCCGCAAGCCTCAGTTCGACCATCCTGTCATCTGAACCATCGAATTCGGCCGCCGAAAATGTCGCGAGATGAGCCAATGTCTTGCTAAGGCGGGCCTGCAGATCGGCGAAGCTCGCCTCATTGTCCTCGTATTTTGGCACCTCACGCCCGGCCAGCCGCGACGGCGCGCCCTTGGCGTGATCGGTGGCAATCTGTACCTGCCTGGTCAGGGCGAACATGTCCGGCGCCAGCCTCGCCGTGAGATACACCTGCGGATCGATCTTCCGGTCAGCCGCATTTTGCTCGGCAATGCTCAGGACGTTGGCCAGTGCCTTCAGCCTCGCCGAAAATACCGGCACGGATGCTTCATACATTGATATGGTCACAAGAAATCTCCACGCGGCCCGACTGCCGACGGCGAGAGGTAGCGCTTTCGCACGCGATTGTTCAAGCGTCACCACGTCGCCGCAATCGATATGATAGGATTTTTCATCGAGTGGAGGTTCCCGATGAGACGCGCCCTTTTCGCAACGGCCGCTTTTATCTCTCTTGCCGGCCAATCGGCGCTCGCCGCAGACGCGCCTTATATCGACGACAGGTCGAATGCCGAAGCGGTCATCCGGTCGCTTTATAGTGCCATCAGCCGGCACGAATTCGCGCGCGCCTGGGACTATTTCGGCGACACCAAGCCGGCCAAGGATTTCAACTCCTTCGTCAAAGGCTATGACGGCACCGACACGGTCGACGTAAAAACCGGTGGTGTGTCCGAAGACGGTGCTGCCGGCAGTATCTACTACAGCGTTCCGGTCGCCATCCGGGCGACAGCCAAGGACGGCAGCGAAAATGTCTTTGCCGGCTGCTATACGCTGCGCCAGATCAACGCCTCGATCCAGGAACCGCCATTTCGCTCGATCTTCATCGACAAGGGTGCGCTGAAACCGTCAAAGGCCGATTTCGAGGATGCCGTGCCGGCAAGCTGCGGCGAAGGACCGCCGCCGCCGAAGAAGGACGCAGCGCTTGAGCAGGCCAACAGAGCGTTTGCCACGACTTATGGCGACCAGTGCGACAAGGATCTTTTGGCGCAGGAGCCGGACATTTTCTCGATCCACTATAAGGACAAGGATGCGGCTGCCAGTGATCCCGAAAGGGAAACGCGGCTTTTCCACTTCTCCTGCTCGGCCGCGGCCTATAACGAAAGCTCTATTTATTACATGAGCGACGACGTGCTCGGCGTCAGGCAATTGCAGTTCGCCGAACCCGAAATGGACATTCGCTACGAAAACAACGACAGCGAAGGCAAATTGCTGGGCATGACCATAGTTGGCTTCCAGACCTCCGGCTGGGCAACCAATTCCGATTACGACGAAGAGACCAAGACGATCGCTACGTTCAACAAATGGCGTGGCATCGGCGATGCCTCTTCATCGGGGACATATCTGTTTCGCAACGGCGATTTTTCCCTGGTCCAGTACGACGTCGACGCGTCTTACGACGGCGAGGAAAATCCGCAGACGGTCGTCGACTACAACACCGCGCCCTAGGGGGCCTTCGATAACATCCAGTTGAGTGTACCCCGCCAGTCGGTCATGCGGATTGGCGTGCCATGCGTGCCAGTTTCAAAACGGACGAAGCGGGTCGGATAGGTTCTCGATTTGGCTAGGATCGATCGGAAGAAGCCTTCCTGTTTCTCGATTGGAAACACCGGGTCCTTGCTACCCTGGCCGAAGAAGACCGGCACACGACGCTTGAATGCGGGGCTTGAGAAGAAACTCTCATCCCACAGCGAGCCGAGCAGCAGCAGCCCGTCGATGCGCCCGCCGGTGTCCTTGCGATCGGCCAGCTTCCAGCATAACGAACCGCCCATCGAGCCACAGGCGACGAAGATTTTTGCGCCCGGCGACTGCTCGGCATAGTGGCCGATCAACGCAGCGATCTGGGCGGCACCGGTGTCGCCGAAGTCGGAAAAATCCGGCGACAGATAGAGGCCGCCATTGCCGGCCATCAGGTTCTTGATGCGGTTGAAATTGCCGCCAAAGGTGATGTCGTCGGTGCCCTGCTTACGGCTGCCGCCCTGCCCGTGCAGGTAAAGCACGATGATGCTGGCGCCCCCGACTTTGCCGACGGCAATGTGGCGGACATCTCCAGCGTCGGTCTTCAGCAACAGATCCTGCTGCACCTTGCGCACGCCGGTATCGGTGTATTGCGCGTGCACACGACGCTCAGGCACTTCGTCACGGGCGTTGATGTCGCGCAACTCACGATAGTCGATGACCGTATAGGCGCCGTTGTTTTCGGATGAGAGCGTCGCCGGATAGGCGAACAGATCATCCTTGAAGGGTTTGAGTTCGAGAGCGTTGGCGTAGGCGGCACAAGAGAGCGACAAAAAAATCGCGATCAGCAGGGCCGGGAGGCCAGAGGGGGGCAAGCGGAACCGGAAGCAAGAACGAAAGGCCATCCCGCAGCCATGCGTTTTTCGGCTTCGGTTTGTCAATCCTGCAGCACGCCGCCGGCGCTTTCCAGCGCCTCGCGCGTGTCGACATCGACGGCCGCCCCTTCGCCGATCTCGACATCGATGACGTCGAGCCCTTCGGCCTCGACCAGATGACGGGCACCGGTATCGCCTTCGAGGTGAGCGATGGCGGCGAACAGCGAGCGCGGCAGCAGCACCGGGTTGCCGCGCCGGCCATTATGAGAGGCGCGCACCACCGATCGCCCTTCGGACTTGCGGAACGCCTCGATCAGCCTGTCGAGGTCGGCCGAGGCGACGCCCGGCATATCGCCGAGGACGATCAGGGCGCCGGCGGCGTCGCCAGAAACCTTGGCGATGCCTGCCTTCAGCGACGAAGACAGACCCTCGGCGAAATCCGGATTGTCGGCGAAGGTCACATCCATGCCCGACAGTGCGCTGCGCACGCGCTCGCGCTCGTGGCCGGTGACGACGATGGTGGCCGCGGCTTTCGAACCGACCGCGCGTTCGGCGGTGCGGCGGACCAGGGGCTTGCCGTCGAACAGCGCCAAAAGCTTGTTCGGCCCGCTCATGCGGCTGGAGCGGCCGGCCGCCAGAAGCACCGTCTCGACCCTTGGTTCTGCTTTGGCCGGCAGCGGCTCGCGCGGCTGCGGCCGCGTCGGAATTTCCATCAGCAGCCCGCCAACGCCCATGCCGGCAATATCCCTGGCGGTCACGTCGAGACCAGCAATCAGCCGGTCGAGCACCCAGTCGAAGCTGTTCTCCTTGGGGCTACGGGCGCAACCGGGCGCACCGATGATGCGCTTGCCGCCTAGATTGCCGAGCACCAGCAGATTGCCAGGATCGACCGGCATGCCGGCGCGAATGACGGTGCCGCTTGCCCTTTCGATGGCGGCGGGCACGACGTCGCCGAAATCGGCCATCGCCGAGGCGCCGAAGATCACCACCATATCGTTGTCGCGGATCAGCGAGGCGGCAGCCTCGGCGACGGGGCTGACCTCATGCGGGGTTCGACGCTCCGTCGTCAGCCGGCTGCCCGAACGCGCCAGGCGCGCTTCGGTGACGCGCAGCGTCTTGTCGAGCACGCTCGGCTTGATGCCGGGCAGCACCGTCTGGATGACGCCGACGCGCACCGGCTGATAGGCGTTGACCGCAAAAATCTCGCCCTCGGCGCAGATCCTTGCCACCGCATCGACCAAAGCGAAGGCGACCGCAAACGGAATGATTTTCACCGTCGCAACCATCTGACCTTTTTCGACCGGCGCATGCTGCGCCAGCGTGGCGATGGTAATCGTCGGATCGACGGCATTGATGGCGTCGATCATCGCCGCGTCGACGGTGAATATGCCGGCAGCCTGCGCGTGGAGGTTGACCCTGCCGGTCGCAGCGCGCTTCGCCTCGATGTTGCGATGGATCATATATGCGGCGAGCTTTTCGGCCGCGGCATCCTCGCTGAGATCATCGGGCGCCAACACCGCCGCGACGACCTCGGAAATCCCGGAGGCCTTCAACAGGGACACATCCTCGGCGCTTAGCCTGTGCGCCTTGCGGAAGCGGCGCTCTCCGGCTGTGGTGGCGTGCGCCAGCACTGCCCCTTCGGCCGCATCGATCGGAACGGGACCAAATTTCACGCGACCGCGCCTTTGGATTCGAGGCCGCGAGAGCGAAAGGCGTGGATCGCTTGCGCCAACACCGCGACGGCGATCTCGGCCGGGCTGGCAGCCCCAATGTCGAGGCCGATCGGTGCATGAATGCGGGCGATCTGGTCGGCGGTCGCGCCCAAGGCCAGCAAGCGTTCGACGCGTTTCGCATGGGTCTTGCGACTGCCAAGCGCCCCGACATAGAAGCAGTTGGCGTCGAGCGCCGCCTTCAGCGCGAAATCGTCGATCTTCGGATCATGAGTGAGGGCAGCCAGCGCGGTATAGCCGTCGAGCGGCTGACGCTTCAGGACATCCTCCGGCCATTCGGCATGCAGCGCGATGTCGGGAAAGCGGTCGGACGTGGCAAACGCCGTGCGCGGATCGATGATCTCGACGGGATAGCCGGCGATCCTGGCCATCGGTGCAAGCGCCTGGCTGATGTGGACGGCGCCGATCACCACCAGGCGTGGCTGCGGCAGATGTGCGTTGAGGAAGAAGGCCCGTCCCTCAGCTTCGACCGACCCGGAATTGCCGGTGCGGAATGCCTTGGCGATGGCTGCCCCGAGTTCGCCGGCAACCTGGTCGCCCTCGCGCACGATACGGTCCCGGCCGTCACCAAGATCGGTTACCAAAATCGCCGCGCGGCGGGCACGACGTTCGGCGTTGAGTGTCTTCAGCGCGTAAGGATCCATCGACAATCAGCCCAATCTTTCGACATAGACCTTGATGCGGCCGCCACAGGACAGGCCGACCTGCCACGCAGTCTCATCGGCGACCCCGAACTCCAGCATCTTCGCCTTGCCGCTATCGATGACGTCGATTGCTTCGGTCACCACTGCGCCTTCGACGCAGCCGCCCGAAACGGAGCCATGGAAATTGCCTTCGGTGTCGATGACCAGATGGCTACCGACCGGCCGCGGTGCCGAACCCCAGGTTTCGACCACGGTGGCAATGGCGACGTCCTTGCCGTCCTTCATCCAGCCCTCCGCGATGATCAGCGGGTCGCGGGCTTCATCGAGATAGACACTGTGTTCCATGATTTTCTCCCTGGGAGACATGTGGTTATGCGACGCGCTTCGCGCCAGCCTGGATCCACCGGCGCGGGTCGACCGAACGCACCGAATTCTTGTCCAGCGACGCACAGAGATCGGCGAGCGCGTCGAGATTGTGCACCGAACGGAATTCGTCGACATGCGGCAGCATCGCCCTGACGCCGCGGGCGCGCGCCTCGAAGCCGTCGAAGCGCAGCAGCGGGTTCAGCCAGATCAGCCGCCGGCAGGATTTATGCAGCCGTTCCATTTCCTCCGACAGGCCGGCGACCTCGTCGCGCTCCAGCCCATCGGTGATCAGCAGTACCACCGCGCCTTGCCCCAGCACGCGGCGCGACCAAAAACGGTTGAATTCTGCCAGCGTATCGCCGATGCGCGTGCCGCCCGACCAGTCCTTTACCGCGGCAGAACAGTCGGCGAGTGCGGCATCGGGATCGCGATGCCGCATCTGACGGGTCAGATTGGTAAGCCTGGTGCCGAAGACGAAGGCGTGCACGCGCCGGCGCTTTTCCGTCAGCGCATGCAGGAAATGCAGGAAGATCCGCGTGTACTGGCTCATAGAACCGGAAATGTCGGCAAGCACCACCAGCGGCGGATGGACTTCGCGGGGCGAGCGGAATTTAGGCAGGATCAACTCGCCGCCGGTGCGCGCAGCCGAGCGCATCATGGCGCGCGGATCGATACGGCGGCCATGCGCATCGGCTTTGAAACGCCGCGTCCGAACCATGTCGACGGGCAGCCGCAACTGGGCGATCGCTATCTTGGCGTCGGCCATCTCGGCGGCGTTCATCTGGGCAAAATCCTTGCCTCTCAGCACCTCGTTGCCGGAGAAGGTGTAGAGCGCGTCGACCTCGATCTCGGGAACTTCCTGCGCCGGCTGGTTCTTCTGGTGACCCTCGAACATCGCCTGGCTGACGCGGTTCTCGGCCGCGCGGGGTTTTTGCTTCCCTTTGTTGTCGGGAGCGATCGGCGAAAAGATCGCCAGCATCTTTTCGATCAGCTCGTGCGACTTCCAGAACAGCCGGAAGGTCTCGTCGAAGGTGGCGTGATCTTCGTGCCTCGAGACCAGCACGGCGTGCAGCGTCCAGTAGAAATCGTCACGCGAGCCGATGCCGGCAGCGAGCACTGCCTCGATGGCGTCTTTGACCGAGGCCGGTCCGACACGCATACCGGCCTTGCGCAAGGTGCGGGAGAAATAGACGACGTTGTCGGCGATCCGCCCGTCCGCCGTTGCCTCTTTGGGTTCCGCACGCGGCATCGCCCTACTCCGCCGCCGACAGCTCGGCCTTGACCTCGTTGAGGATGCGCCGGCCTTCGCCCTCACCGATGCGGGCAATATCGTCCTGGTATTTCAGCAGCACGCCAATCGTGTCGGAAACCGTCTCAGGGTCCAACGCCACCTTGTCGAGTTCGGTCAGCGCGCCGGCCCAGTCAATGGTCTCGGCGACGCCGGGCACCTTGAACAGCTCGATCTGACGCAGCTTCTGGATGAATGAAACGACCTCGGCCGAAAGCCGGCTGTTGGCCTGCGGCACCTTTCGGCGGACGATCTCAAGCTCGCGCTCGGCATTGGGATAATCGACCCAGTGATAAAGGCAGCGCCGCTTCAGCGCGTCGTGGATTTCGCGCGTGCGGTTGGTGGTGATGATGACGATCGGCGGCTCCTCCGCCTTGATGGTGCCGAGTTCGGGCACCGTCACCTGGAAATCGGAAAGGATTTCGAGCAGGAATGCCTCGAAGGCCTCGTCGGTGCGGTCGAGTTCGTCGATCAGGAACACCGGTGCGGCGCCCGGCTTGCCAGTCAGCGCATCGAGCACCGGGCGGCGGATCAGATACTTTTCGGAAAAGACGTTGCGTTCCATGTCGGAGCGGTCGACCTTGCCGGCCGCCTCCTCCATGCGGATTTCGATCATCTGCGCGGCGTAGTTCCACTCGTAGACGGCAGACGAGACATCGAGCCCTTCATAGCATTGCAGGCGGATCAGCCTACGGCCAAGGGCCTCGGCCAGCACCTTGGCGATCTCGGTCTTGCCGACGCCCGCCTCACCCTCAAGGAACAGCGGACGCTTCATGCGCAGCGACAAAAACAGCACAGTCGCCAGCGACCGGTCCGCCACATAATCCGCACCGGTCAACAGATCGAGCGTCTCGTCGATGGTCCGCGGCACGGGGCGCGATTTCAGCTCGGTCATTTGATCTCCATGGACGCGGCCATCAAAGCCTCTACAGAGCGTGGTAGCTGCGGTCGTGATAGATCAGCGGCCGCAAATTATCGCCGGTGCGCAGGCCTGTCACCTTGCCAAAAAGCACACGATGAGTGGCCAAATCCTTGGTGTCGATCAGCTCGCAGTCGAAGACGGCAAGCGCGCCCTTCAACGTCGGCGCACCGGTCGAGATGACGTCCCATTCGGCCAATGCGAAACGCTCCTCGACCGGCAGGCCGGTGATGCCGGAAAAGCCGATCGATAGCGGCTCCTGATCCGAAGCCAGCGTGTTCAGGGCAAATTTGCCGTTTTTCACAAACGGCTCGTTCTTGGGATTTTCACGATTGAGGCAGACCAGGATGGTCGGCGGCGTGTCCGACACCGAGCAGGCCGCGATCACCGTCGCGCCACGCTTGCCCGCCGGGCCGTCAGTGGTGACCACATGCACATGGCCGGCAAAATGGGCCATAGCGTCGCGGTAGGCCTGCGGCCCGATTTCATTCTTCTTCAGCACCGATGATTTTCCGTTAGTCAGAACCAGCCGTTATATATGACCGCATATTGCATGCCACAAGCGAAGTGCTTGAGCTATATCCCGAATTCGCGTGTTGCGCCAAAGCTGGCCAGCCTTTAGGTCTTGACGGCATTGGCGCCGGCAAAACACGCGACCGGCGCGGAGGAATTCTTCGCTCGCATGCGACCTTGGACAACCACGATAGCGGTGCTGGCCTGGCTCTCGCTCGCCGGTAGTGCGAGTGCCGAGACGCTGCTGATCGGTGTCGCGGCGCCTTTGTCGGGGCCGTCGGCGATCCTCGGCAAGCAGATCGAGGCAGGCGCGACAATGGCGGCTGAAGCGAGTGATACCGAGATCAGGACGATCGATGACGCCTGCACGGCCGCTGGCGGCGTTGCCGCCGCGCGGGAATTCGCCGCGGCCAAGGTCAAGGTCGTCATCGGTTTTCTGTGCACCGACGCAATCGAGGCGGCTCTGCCGATCCTCAAGGATGCCGACATCCCGGTGATCACCGTCGGCGTGCGCACGGAAAGCCTGACCGACCGGCGCGCCAAGACGGGATGGCCGATCTATCGTCTCGGGCCGCGCGGCGACGACGAGCGCAATGCCGTCGCCGCCACCCTCACCCGCCTATGGCAGAACGAGCTGTTCGCTATCGTCGACGATGGCACGATCTATGGCCGCGAAATGGCCGAGACGTTTCGGTCTGCCGCCGAGCAGGCGGCATTGAAGCCAGTGTTCGTCGACACGTTCCGGCCGCAGCTCGACAACCAGATCGGCCTGATCGGCCGACTGAAGAAAGCCGGCGCAACGCATGTCTTTGCCGGTGGTGACGGCGATGATGTCGCCATTATGGGCCGCGACGCCGGCCAGCTCGATACCGGCATGGTGTTTGCCGGCGGTGAAGCGCTGCGCGCGCCGCTCGGCGACGTGCCTTACGCCGTCGGCACGCTAATGATCGCGCCGCCCGAATGGGTTGACGTCGCCGACCCCAAGGTGCTGCAAAGCTTTGTCGCACAAAACATCGTGCCGGATGGTTATACGGTTCCCGCCTATGCCGCGGTCGAGATCGCCCGCGAGGCCTTTGCGGCTTCCGAAACCTCCGGCAAAAGCCTGGCTGACCTGCTTACTGGACATGACTTCACTACGGCGATCGGGCCGATCCGCTTTGACGAGAAAGGCGACCTGACGCAAAATCCTTATCGCGCCTACCGTTTCGACGGCGGCCGTTTCGTGCGGGCGGAGAGCCAATAATGTTCCATACCGGTCCGCGCAATCTCATCACCGACGTTGCCGGCTTGCGGATTGGCAATGCGGCGAATGCCAAGCTGAAATCCGGTGTGACCACTGTCATCTGCGACGAACCGGCCGTGGCCGGCGTGCAAATCCTGGGCGGTGCGCCGGGCACCCGCGAAACCGACCTGCTCGAGCCGCACAATTCAATCCATGCCATCCACGCCGTGGTGCTTTCGGGCGGTTCGGCCTTTGGCCTCGACGCCGCGTCGGGGGTACAGGCGGCATTGCGCGAAAGAGGCATCGGCGTCGAGGTCGGCGGCTTTCGCGTGCCGATCGTGCCGGCGGCGATCCTGTTCGACCTGCGCAATGGCGGCGACAAGGATTGGGGCCGGTATCCGCCTTACCGCGACCTCGGCTACGAAGCCGCGCAAGCCGCCGCGATAGACTTTGCGCTCGGCACCGCCGGCGCGGGTGCCGGCGCGCTGAGCTCCGGTCTGAAGGGCGGGCTCGGCTCGGCCTCGACAATGCTGGACAGCGGCGTCACCATCGGCGCGCTCGCCGCCGTCAACCCGACCGGCTCGGTGACGGTCGCCGGGACCCGCCATTTCTGGGCGGCACCGTTCGAGATCGGCGACGAGTTCGGCGGCTTAGGCTATCCCCACCCGATGCCTCACGGTGCCAGAAAGATCCTGCTGAAGTTCCGTGACAAGCATGCCGCAGAGCAGGCGGAAACCGGCGCCAACACGACCATCGCCGTGATCGCCACTGATGCGGTCCTCACCAAGGCCGCCGCCAAACGCCTGGCGATATCAGCGCATGACGGCTTTGTCCGTGCCATTTGGCCGACGCACACGCCCGCCGACGGCGATCTGGTCTTCGCGCTGGCAACGGGCAAGAGCGGCATCGAGCTCGGGCCCAACGATGCAATCGATCTCTACGCAGCTGCCGGCGCGACGATGGCGCGCGCCATCAGCCGCGGCGTCTTTGCCGCGACGCCGGCCGAGGGCGATCTCTTCCCGGTCTGGTCGTCGCGCTGAACGCGCCAACGCTGTGGTCGGGCGACCGATCAGGTGGGGTCGGATTTTTCTTCCTCGAACGTGACCGCAACATCCGAGTTTGCCGACAGGCGCACCTTCTGGCCCTCGACCTCGGCGACGAGGCTGAGAGGAATGAAGTGGTGATGGCCCCTGTGAGCGCCCTCGCCGCTGTCGCGCTTGGTCAGCTTGATGCGATCCCCGTCGACCTTGTCGACGGTGCCGACATGGACGCCGTCGGCGCCGATCACTTCCATACGTTCGCGGATCTTGGCTGCATCGGTCATGGGGGTCTCCCTTAGGGCGCCGCGCGTCCTTTGGACGCGCAAAGGATGCTCTAAACATTTTGAATCAATGCATCGTGCCCTTCCGAAAATCGATTCTGATTTTCGGAAGGCACGATGCGATGAAGCTGCCGACAATAACAAACGACAGCCGGATTGGATGCATCGACTTCGTGTTTCAGTTAGCACGATCTTTTGACAGCATCGTGATAGGGAATTTAACGACGTCGACTGCCTGAACGGAAAGCCCCATGCGAAATCTTGCCCTGTTTGCCGTCTGCCTGTTCGCCCAGCTTGCAACTTTGGTCGCCGCCTACGCAGGCGATGTCGCCGAGCTTGAGATCCTCGGCTTCAGCAGTGACGGCGGCATCTTCGCCTTCGAAGAATATGGCGTCCAGGACGGATCGGGATTCCCGTATGCCAACCGCTATTACATCAACACGGCCGACGACAATTTTCTCAAGGGCTCGCCGATCCGTATCCGGCTCGACCACGAGAATGCCACCGTGGACGCAGCGCGGCTGCAGGCCCGGCAAAAGGGCGAAGCGATCGTCAGTCAGGCGGAAGTCACGGCAAATCGCGGCATCACCGCCGGCTTCAACCCGGTGACCGAGCTTTCTGCCGACCCCTTCCGCATGGTGGTCAATCCGCGCCCGATCTTTTCGCCGGTCGACGAACCGCTCGAGTTCCGGCTCGACCAGATCGGCATGAACGACACCGAACGCTGCCAGAGCCAGGGCGAGATCAAGGGCTTTCGCCTGCTGCGCATCGAAGCGAGAGACGGCAGCCTGACGAGGATTATTCACGAGGACAAATCGATCCCGCAAAGCAGAGGCTGTCCGAATGGGTACCAGATCGGCGCGGTCCAGACATTTTCGCTGGATAGCCTCAGCGCCTATGCCGTGCTGATCGCGGTGCGCCAATACGGCTTCGAAGGGCCGGACTATCGCTGGATCGCGGTAACCGGTCGCCTGTGACGTTCCCCGCCATGCGCTATCGCGCTCTGCGCCGTCTCCGCCGCTCCTTGCCGCCGCTGCGCACCGCTTTTGTCGGTGCCTTGTTGTGGGCCATGGCGATGGGCGCCAGCGCGCTGCTCAATCTGCAGCTGTACGATTGGGAGACCCCGGCGAAGGTCCGCTTCGTCTCGCTGCTTTATGCTGCCGGCGGCGCGCTGGCCTTCCCGGTTGGGCTGTTTCTGGCGCGACTCGTCTCCCTCGGACGCAACTGGGAGATCGCCCTCGCTGCCGCCTTCGTCTGCCTTCTCACCGTGACTATCGCCTTCACCGGCGGCCTCTTTGGGCTGCAATACCGCTCCTACTATGTCCAATGGCATGCGCCCGCGCTCACCATCACCTGGGTTTTCCAGTTCATGTTCACGATGTTGACGGCGCTCTACCAGTTCGTCGTCCTCGGCATCCGGCTGTATTTTCCGCTCGGTTTCATTGCGCTGGCTGTCGCCAGTGTCTGGTTTGCGCGCCAGCAACGTTGAGCATTTTGCTTGCCTCTGTTAGGACGCGGGCAAATGCTCTTGCAAGTCAGGACCGACTGATGATCCCTCGCTACTCCCGGCCGGAAATGGTGGCCATCTGGTCGCCCGAAACCCGGTTCCGCATCTGGTTCGAGATCGAGGCCTACGCCTGCGACGCATTGGCCGAGCTCGGCGTCATCCCGAAGGAGGCCGCCAAGACCATTTGGGAGAAAGGCGGGGCGGCGAAATTCGATGTCGAAGCCATCGACGAGATCGAACGCGTCACCAAGCACGACGTCATCGCCTTTCTCACCCATCTTGCCGAATTCGTCGGGCCGGATGCCCGCTTCATCCATCAGGGCATGACATCCTCCGACGTTCTCGACACCTGTTTTGCCGTGCAGCTCACCCGGGCCAGCGACATCCTCCTGGCCGACATTGACGGGCTGCTTGCGGCGCTCAAGCGCCGCGCCTTCGAGCACAAGGATACGATTACCATCGGCCGCAGCCACGGCATCCATGCCGAGCCGACCACTTTCGGCGTCAAGCTGGCGCAGGCCTATGCCGAATTCTCGCGCTGCCGCGAGAGGCTGGTGCACGCACGCGAGGACATCGCCACCTGCGCCATCTCGGGTGCGGTCGGCACCTTCGCCAATATCGACCCCTATGTCGAAGAGTACGTGGCCAAGAAACTTGGGCTGAAGCCCGAGCCGGTGTCGACGCAGGTGATCCCGCGCGACCGCCATGCGATGTTCTTCGCCACGCTCGGCGTCATCGCCTCGTCGATCGAGCGGCTGGCGATCGAGATGCGCCATCTGCAGCGCACCGAGGTACTGGAGGCGGAGGAGTATTTTTCGCCCGGACAAAAGGGCTCGTCGGCGATGCCGCACAAGCGCAACCCGGTGCTGACCGAGAACCTCACCGGCCTTGCTCGCATGGTGCGCTCCTTCGCGCTGCCGGCAATGGAGAATGTGGCGCTGTGGCACGAGCGCGACATCTCGCACTCGTCGGTCGAGCGCATGATCGGGCCCGACGCGACGGTGACGCTCGATTTCGCGCTGTCACGGCTGACCAGCGTCATCGACAAACTGCTGGTCTACCCCGACAACATGCTGAAGAACATGAACAAGTTCCGCGGCCTCGTGCATTCGCAGCGCGTGCTGCTGGCGCTGACGCAAGCCGGCATTTCGCGTGAGGAAGCCTACCGGCTGGTGCAGCGCAATGCCATGAAGGTGTGGGAGCAAGGCGCTGATTTCCTTGAGGAACTTTTGGCCGACAAGGACGTTGTTGCAGCCCTGCCTGAGGCCGAGATCCGCGAGAAATTCGACTTGGGCTATCATACCAAGCATGTCGACACGATCTTCAGCCGAGTGTTCGGAGAAGCCTGATGATTTCGGCGGCCGGAGATTTCGATTTTCTTGCCCTGCCCGGCCGCGGCAATTCCGGACCGGATCATTGGATGTCGCATTGGTGCAGGGTGCTCCCCAATTCGAGCCGCGTGCTGCAGGCAGAGTGGGACCGGCCGAAGCCTGAAGACTGGATCGGCCAGGTGGATGCTGCGGTGGCCGCCGCACCGCGCCGCATCGTGCTGCTTGCACATTCGCTGGCAGTGGCGACGGCGGTGAAGTGGGCTTCCGGGGCCAGTCAAAGCCAGCTCGACAAGGTCGCGGCGGCGTTCCTGGTCGCCGCGACCAATGTCGAGGATACCGATCCCTCATTCGACGCGGTGCGCCCGTTCGCGCCGATGCCGCTGAAGCGCCTGCCCTTCCCGGCATTGGTGGTGGCGAGCCGCAGCGACCCGCGCGTCACCTTCGACAAGGCGACCGCTTTTGCCGCAGCCTGGGGCGCGGATATCGCCGATGCCGGCGATCTCGGCCATATGGGAAACGAGGCCCGCCTGGGCGTATGGCCAGCGGGCCTGCTGATGCTAGGACGCTTACTCGAGAAGGCTAACCTCTAGCCTACGCCTTACCGGGAACCGTCCTTATCACTGTGCCCCACGGATCCTCGCGGGTAGTGTCGCTCGCGGCATTGTCCGAACGCATCTCGACCCAGGCCAGGCCGGAGCGGGAGGGATCTCGGCGACCGGCACCCGGGCTCTGCCACGCATTTGCGCCAATGTGGTGATGATAGCCGCCGGACGACAGGAACACCGCCGCGCCACCATATTTTGCCACCGTGTCGAAACCGAACTCCTGGTGCCACCATGCTTCGGCTTCTTCCGGCCTGCCGACCCGCAAATGGACGTGGCCGATAATGCTGTTTTCCGGCGCGCCCTGCCAGCCGGTGTCGCCGGCCGGCACTTCGGCAACCACCGAAGGGATGTTCAGCCGCTCCGTCGCCATCGCGATCTTGTCGCCGTTCCATTTCCAGTCCTGCGGACGGCGGTCGGCATAGATCTCGATGCCGTTGCCTTCCGGGTCGGTCAGATAAAGCGCCTCGCTGACCAGATGATCGGACGCGCCCTCGATGCCAATCTTGCCGGCGATGGCGTGATTGATCCAGCGGCCGAGATCGGCCCGACTGGGTAGTAGGAAGGCGGTGTGGAAAAGACCGGCGCTGCGCGGGTCATCCGGTTTCGCAGCCGGATCCGCTTCGATGTCGAGCAAAGGACGATTGACTGCGCCGAGCGTGATCGTGCCGCCGGAGCGGCTCAGTTCCTGCAAACCGACGACTTTGCGATAGTAGGCAGCGAGATTTTCTGCATGGCGCGCCCGCAAGCCGACGCGGGCAACGCTGACCGGGGTCGTCGCGGCAAAAGGCAGTTCGCTCATCAAAGTGCTCCGTTCAGGCGGCGCTCGACAAGCTTCCAACAGAGGAACCCGGCGCCATCAATCATTCTACGCCGTGTCCGTGCCAAAATCTCGGAACAGCCATTCTTTCCTGGCGACAGATCGTCGATCGCGATCGTTCACACAAGAGCGCAAGAAGCGAACATGGTGTTCACAATAGCGAGCAGAACCGGGCTCGTGAGAGGCCGTTTGCGTGTCGCTGTTGAGTTTATACCCGGTTGCACCCGACAGCGCCTCTCGCTACATGCGCGCCATGAAAGTCAGGGAAGCAGATATTCTCATCGTGCCGGGCTACACCAATTCCGGCCCCGATCATTGGCAGAGCCGCTGGCAGTCGAAACTATCGACAGCGCGCCGCGTCGAACAGGCGGAATGGTCGAAGCCGGTGCGCGAGGATTGGACGGCCGGTGTCGCCAAGGCGGTTAACGAGGCCGAGCGGCCGGTCGTCATCGTCGCCCATTCGCTTGGCGTCGCCGCGGTCATCCAGGCCTTGTCTCGGTTCGAGCGGCCGGTCGCCGGCGCTTTTTTCGTGGCGCCGCCCGATGTCGCCAATCCAAAGATAAAGCCGAGGCACCTGATGACCTTCGGTCCCTATCCGCGTGACCCGCTGCCGTTTCCGTCGGTGGTGATCGCCAGCCGCAACGACCCGTTCTGCGCCTTCGGCGTCGCCGAGGACATTGCCGCGGCTTGGGGCTCGCTGTTCATCGACGCCGGCGATGCCGGCCATCTCAACGCGGATTCCGGCTTTGGCCCCTGGCCCGAAGGGTCGATGACGTTCGCGAAATTCCTGACGGATCTCTAGGAAGCGATTGAACCCCTGACGCTGCTCAGCAGGGTCTTTGCCCCAAGCGAAATCAGCGAATGCTCGGAACCCATCGCCAGCAGCCGGTAACCCATCGACACCACGCGACCGGCGATGGCCGGTTCCATCACATAGATCGCCGCATGCTTGCCGGCTTTGCGGGTGCGCTCGGCGATCGAGGCGACGGTCTCCATCATGCTCTCCAGCGTCGAACTGACGGTGGTTCCCTTCGACCAGGCGATCGAGAAATCCGACGGGCCGAGGAAGATCCCGTCGATACCCGGCGTGTCGAGAATGCCGTCGAGTGCATCAAGCGCGGCGCGCGTTTCGACCATGGCGAACGCCATGGTGCGCTGGTTACTGTCGCGCAGCCAGTCGGCATAATCGCCCTTGCCATGGCGCGGAAAGGCATAGGTCGGCCCCCAGGAGCGCTCGCCGAGTGGCGGGTATTTCATGGCGGCGGCAAACAGCTTTGCGTCCGCCACCGAATTCACCATCGGGGCGATCACAGCCTCGGCGCCGAAGTCGAGCGCGCGGCTGGCCATGTCGAAGCGGCCGACCGGGATGCGCACCAGCGCCGGCTTGTTGGCCGCCAGCACCGGCACAAGCCCGCGCAGCACGCTGTCCTCGTGATGGCCACCATGCTGCATGTCGAGCGTAACCGCGTCGAACCCTTGTCTGGCCAATATCTCGACAGTCAGGGCATCCGGCACGCCGGACCATGCGGTGAACAGCGTCTCGTCGGCCGCCAGGCGTGACTTCAGGGACATTGGTGATTTCCTCTTTGCTTGCAGCAATTCAGCCGGAAATGACCGCAAAGGCAAAGAAAAACCGCCCGGTTAGGCCGGGCGGTCGATTGGTCCAGCATTCGATCGATGTCGGTGGAAGGATCAGGTGTTCTTGATCTGCTCAATCGCCTGCGCCATCAATTCATCCATGGTGCGGCGGATCTGATGGTCCGACTGATCGATGCCGGCCGCATCGAAATCCTTGCGTATCTTGCGGAAGACGTCGTGATCGCCGGCTTCCTCGATGTCGCTGACGACCACTTCCCTGGCATAAGCGTCGGCATCGGCGCCGGATTTGCCGAGCTTTTCGGCAGCCCACAGGCCGAGCGCTCTATTGCGGCGTGCCGCAGCCTTGAACCGAAGTTCCTCGTCGAATGCGAATTTGCGCTCGAAGCCCTCTTCGCGGTCTTTCATGCTGCTCATGGCATCCCTCCGTGAAATCCGATTCGTTGTGCCAATATGTGTTGCCGGAGCACAAACCAAAAGGGCGCCGGCCGGTCAATATGCTACATTGCTTGCTGCGCTGCGGCATTTCGGTCCCCGAAAGCGGTTGATTGAAAGGATTTGCCGATTGAGCAAACAGTGCGATTGGGATAGACACCGGCATTGAACCCCACCGTCGCCATCTTATTTTAGGCAGACGGACAGGAACTGGTCGCTTGCCGCCTGCCCGCAAATCCAGAGAAAAATCAGATGAAAAATCGCCGCCGCATTTATGAAGGCAAGGCCAAGATCCTTTATGAGGGACCGGAGCCTGGCACGCTGATCCAGTTCTTCAAGGACGACGCCACCGCTTTCAACAAGAAGAAGCATGAAATCGTCGATGGCAAAGGCGTGCTCAACAACCGCATTTCCGAGCACATCTTCAATCATCTCAACCGGATGGGCATTCCGACCCACTTCATCCGCCGGCTCAACATGCGCGAGCAGCTGATCAAGGAAGTCGAGATCATCCCGCTCGAAGTGGTGGTGCGCAACGTCGCCGCCGGCTCGCTGGCCAAGCGCTTGGGCATCGAGGAAGGCACCGTGCTGCCGCGCTCGATCATCGAATTCTATTACAAGGCCGATGCGCTCGACGATCCGATGGTATCGGAAGAGCACATCACCGCCTTCGGCTGGGCGAGCCCGCAGGAGATCGACGATGTCATGGCGCTGGCCATTCGCGTCAACGACTTCCTTTCCGGCCTGTTCATGGGCGTCGGGATCCAGCTCGTCGATTTCAAAATCGAATGCGGCCGCCTGTTCGAAGGCGATATGATGCGCATCGTCGTCGCCGACGAGATCTCGCCGGATTCCTGCCGGCTGTGGGACGTGGCGACCCAGGACAAACTCGACAAGGACCGCTTCCGCCGCGACATGGGCGGGCTCGTCGAAGCCTATCAGGAAGTTGCCCGCCGCCTCGGCATCATGAACGAGAACGAACCGCCGCGCCCTGCCGGACCGGTGCTCGTCGCATCGACCGACGGTGTCAAAGGCAAGCCGCACTGACGGCTTGCCCGCTCAACAGGTGAACAGGAGCATGTCCAGCGTGATCAAGGCCCGCATTACCGTAACCCTCAAGAACGGCGTGCTCGACCCACAAGGCAAGGCAATCGAGCATGCGCTTTCCGGAATGGGTTTCGGCGGCGTCGGCCAGGTGCGGCAAGGCAAGGTTTTCGATATCGAGCTTGCCGAGGGCGACAAGGCCAAGGCCGAGGCCGATCTGAAAGCTATGTGCGACAAGCTTCTGGCGAATACGGTGATTGAGAATTACGCGGTGGAGATCGGCTGAGCTTGTCGAAAGACATCCAGATATCGAAGTTCATGAGTCTTGTTTTACGCCATGCTCCCAATGAAGCGGGGCTGACTTTGGATGAGAACGGTTGGACTGATTTCAACAAACTTTGCGCGGCGATTCAGGCGAAGTTCGGCACATCCGCCGCCGAGGTTGTTCGGATCATCGACGAGAACCCGAAAAAGCGCTTTGCAATCGACGGTGATCGTGTCCGTGCGGTTCAAGGCCACAGTGTCGAGATTGATCTCGGCCTGTCGCCATCAATTCCTCCAACAGTCTTATATCACGGCACCAAGGAAGAGTTTCTCCCCAGCATCTTACGAGAAGGCTTGATCAGCCAGTCTCGGCAGCACGTTCATTTGTCAAAAGACATTGAAACAGCTGTGATCGTCGCACAGCGCCGCAAGGGGAGAAGTGTTATCCTGCGGATCGACTCGGAAAACATGGCCAAAAACGGCGCCTTATTTTTTCTTTCCGAAAATGGCGTCTGGCTGACCAGCCATGTTTTGCCGCGATATCTGTTCCAACTCAACGAGCATGAATTCTCATGAAATCAGCCGTCGTCCTGCTCCCCGGCCTTAATCGCGACCGTGACATGATCGCGGCGCTGACCAAGATTTCCGGCACGCCGCCGGTCACCGTCTGGCAGACCGACACTGAAATTCCCGACGTCGACCTGATCGCCATTCCCGGCGGCTTTTCCTTTGGCGATTATCTGCGCTGCGGCGCTATTGCCGCGCGCATGCCGGTAATGCGGGCTGTGGCCGAAAAGGCGGCCAAGGGCGTCACGGTCATCGGCGTCTGCAACGGCTTCCAGATCCTGGTCGAGGCCGGCCTGTTGCCGGGTGCATTGATGCGCAACACCTCGCTGAAATTCGTCTGCCGGCAAGTCAAGCTGCAGATCGCCAATGCCAACTCGATGTTCACCAGCCGCTATCAGCCGGGCCAGGTCATCCGCGCGCCGGTGGCGCATCATGACGGCAATTATTTTGCCGATGCCGAAACGCTGGCCCGCCTCGAAGGCGAAGGCCAGGTGGTGTTCCGCTACGCCGAAGGCACCAATCCCAACGGCTCGATCAACGACATTGCCGGCATCGTCAACGGCCGTGGCAATGTGCTCGGCCTGATGCCGCATCCCGAGAACCTGATTGAAGCGGCGCATGGCGGCAGCGACGGCCGGGCGCTGTTCGAAAGCGCGCTGGGCATCGCCGCTTGATGCATTCAATCTTCCTCCTGGAGCGACGGTCATGAAACTCTATTCGCGACCGCTGTCGCCCTATTCGTCGATCGTGCGGGCGCTGGCCTACATCAAGAACGTGCCGCTCAAGGTCATTGCACCGCCGCCTGGGTTTCCCATTCCCGAGGCATTCCGTGCCATCTCCCCGCTCAACCGGATTCCAGTGCTGATCACCGGCTCGGGCGAAACGATCGTCGAATCCGTGGTCATTGCCGAATATCTGGAGGAGCGCTTTCCCGAGCCAGCGCTGCTGCCCAAGGATTCGAAAGACCGGGCGTTGGTGCGCATGTTCGCCCGCATCACCGACCTTGACGTGCTCGCCCCAACGATGAAGCTGTTCGAGCTCTATTTCGTGCCGCAGCGCAACGAGGCGGAGATCAAGGCACAGTTCGCCCGATTGCATCACGGGCTTGCGGCAATCGAGGCCCGCATGGCGCATGGCCCGTTCGCGCTCGGCGACGACATCTCCTTCGCCGATGCGTGGCTGACGCCGACCCGCTTCGTCTTCAACAATTTCAGGGCGACGATCGGCCGCCCCGACCTGCTTGACGCCTATCCGAAATTCGATGCCTATGAGCAAATCGCCTTGCAGCATCCGGCGCTGTCGCGCGTCTGGGGTGAGATGACAGACGGTCTGAAGATCTTTCTGTCCGAACTCGAGATGGGCGCCGCTTGACCATGCGATTGACACTCGCCCGCCTCGCCGTCGCTACTGCCGCCGGGCTTGTACTCGCCTCATGCCAGTCAAGCCCGAAGAGCACGCCGGCGCCGGCGGGCAAGAGCGCGTCACTGCTTGCCATGGAGCAGGTGGCAATAGCTGCCCACAAATGCTGGATCGCCAGCAAGGACCCTGCCTTCAAGTCCTATCAGATGGCCAACGAGCTGAATTCGTTCAGCGGCACGCCGCGCTTCCTGCTGGTGCCGGCCAAACATTATGGCGGAAAGCCGTTGCTGGTCGTGCAGGCGCAAGGCAATTCGAGCCGCGTCGACGTGTTCGGCCCATTGATGGCGGAACCGCTCGGCGGCCGCATCGGCTCGGACATTGCCCGCTGGCAGGCGGGCAATCCGGCCTGTGGCGCTGCTGCCTAGCCCAATGGGTCGCTTGCTGCAGATCACCGGTCTGGTCGTCGGCCTGGCCGGGCTCGTCCTGCAGCTCTGCATCACCGTCCCGGCATCAATGGAAGCCGGCCGCGGCTTTGTCGGCTCGCTGGTCTTCTATTTCAGCTTCTTCACCATCCTGACCAACATCGGCGCGGTGCTCGTCCATGCCTCGTTGCTGTCGTCGACGGGTTATGCCTGGTTTCCGGCCTTGCCGGGCCACGGATACGGGCGGGCGTAGCCGTCGCCATAAGCCTGGTCCTCATTATCTATGCCACGGTCCTGGCGCAGCTTTGGCAGCCGCAAGGGCTGTTCCTGCTCTGCGACGTGCTCCTGCACTATGTGACGCCGGTGGTGTTCGTGCTGTGGTGGCTTGTGGCGGGCGCCGACGGCTCGACGCGATGGCGTGACATCTCGTGGTGGATGATCTATCCGATCGCCTATCTGGCCTACGCGCTGCTGCGGGCGCCGATCGTCGGCGAAGTACCCTATCCATTCCTCGACGTCTCCAAACACGGGGCGGCCAGCGTCGCCGTCTCGGCTCTGGCCATCACCGGGCATTTTCTGGTTCTGTGTATCGTGGCCGTGCTTGTGGACCACGGCGTATCGAGGCTCAGGGCGGCGGGCGTCCGCTAAAGTGCGGTGCCTCAACCCTCAGTCCCAGAACGGCCTGAGGCCCTCACGATGGGCATCACAACGCGTAATGCCTATGTCCTTGAGCTGGTCGTCGGTCATCTCGAGCAGGACCAGCCGGCTGCGCCGACGATCCATTAGCCTGCCAATCCATCTCGCGAAGGATCCGAGCGTACGCACCAGCCGACTAACATAGGTTGGCCGGCCTAACGGAGGCGCCACCTGCATCTGCAATTCAGCCCTAACGGAGCGGATTGTCTCTATTGTAGCCATTTTTTTTCTGCCAAAACTTCGGATTGTACCCTTCTCGCCGCCGATCTGATATGTATTGACTCACATCCTGGTGCAATGTAAAAAATTGTCACCATGACAACTTGGCTGCCAGATCTTACCGCGGGTACCGGCCCGCTCTATCAGCGGCTTGCCGATTCCATCGAGACGGACATCGACCGCGGCCTGATCGGTGCAGGGGCAAAGCTGCCGCCGCAGCGCGATCTGGCATACGACATCGGCACGACCGTCGGCACGGTCGGCAGGGCCTATCAATTGCTGCGCGAGCGGGGATTGGTCAGCGGCGAGGTGGGCCGCGGAACCTATGTTCTCGCTCAGCAGTCGGAAAGCGCAAAGCCGGATTTCCTGGAGCCGGTCGAACAAGGCACGCGCTATATGGATGCGCCCGGCGACAAGATGCGCTTCGATAGCACCGCCGCACCGGATGTCGGCCAGGGTGCCATCGTCGCCGATGTGTTGACACGCACGGCGCAAGACCATCCGCATGAGATTTCAAGCTACACGCGTGATTTCCCGGACCGCTGGTTCGAGGCCGGCAGGCGCTGGCTGTCGCGCAATTCCTATCGCCCGGCGGCGGATGCCATTGTCCCCACGCTCGGCACCCACGCCGCGGTGATGGCAACAATTGCGGGGCTCACCGCCCCCGGCGACTATGTCGTCTTCGAGCACCTCACCTATTCGCAGATCTCCCGCAGCGCCGGCCTGATCGGTCGCCGGACCGCACTGGTGGCGGCTGACGACGAGGGCATCGATCCCCAGGATTTCGAGCGCGTCTGCGCACAAAAGCACCCGAAGATGATGTTTTTGATGCCGACGGCCAAGAACCCGACGCTGACAACGCTGTCGGCATCGCGCCGCGAGGCAATCGCGCATGTCGCCCGTCAATATAACGTCGTCTTGATCGAGGACGATCTCTATGGCGGACTGACCGACGACCCGACGCCTTTACTGGCCGAATATGCTCCCGAACGGACCATCGTTGCCGGCGGCCTGTCGAAATCGGTCGCGGCGGGTGTTCGCGGCGGTTGGCTCGCTTGCCCGCCGGCCTATCGTCACCGCATCCGGGTTGCCCATAAGATGATGACGGGCGGCCTGCCCTTTCTGCTGGCGGAGGTGGGCAGCCGGCTGGTGTTGTCCGGTCAGGCCGCCGAGATGCGCAAGCGCAGCATTGCCGAGATCGGTGCGCGCATCGCGATCGTGCGCGAGACACTCGACGGCTTCGACTTCAAGGCGCTGGATAATGTGCCGTTCGTCTGGCTCACTTTGCCGGACCCATGGCTTTCCGGCACTTTCAAACAGGCTTGCCTCGAACATGGCGTGCTCATCGACGACGAGGACGAGTTCAAGGCGGGGCGTTCCGAACAGGCCTTTCACGGCGTGCGGTTTGGCATCTCGCAGCCGCGACAGCGGGACGATATTGCGCACGGCGTCGCTGTGATCCGGCGGCTTCTGGACGAAGGCCGCGCCGGCTACGACAGCTTTTCCTGAACCGGCTTGAAACCGGCGGGTCGAGTGGCGATCTTCCGCTACTTGCGGCAAGCTGTTGCTTTCCGTCGTTTTAGTCATCCGACGGGGTGTATCGGCTGCAAAGCTTGCGATAAGACGGGACTCGATCCCAAGGACACAAATTGCCGATCATGACCATTTCCAATTCCGTGCCGATCACTCCGGAACTCATTGCCGCGCACGGGCTGAAGCCCGACGAGTACCAACGCATCCTCGACCTGGTCGGGCGCGAGCCGAGCTTTACCGAACTCGGTATTTTTTCCGCGATGTGGAACGAGCATTGTTCCTACAAATCCTCGAAAAAATGGCTTCGTACGCTGCCGACCACCGGGCCGCAAGTCATCCAGGGCCCGGGCGAGAATGCCGGCGTGGTCGACATCGGCGACGGCGACTGCGTCGTCTTCAAGATGGAGAGCCATAACCATCCCTCCTATATCGAGCCTTATCAGGGAGCGGCGACCGGCGTCGGCGGCATCCTGCGCGATGTCTTCACCATGGGCGCGCGGCCGATCGCGGCGATGAACGCGCTGCGCTTCGGTGCGCCGGATCATCCCAAAACCAGGCACCTCGTTGCCGGCGTCGTTTCCGGCGTCGGTGGCTATGGCAATTCCTTCGGCGTGCCGACGGTCGGCGGCGAGGTCAATTTCGACGCCCGCTACAATGGCAATATCCTGGTCAATGCGTTTGCCGCGGGCCTCGCGAAGACGGACGCAATCTTTTTGTCCGAGGCCAAGGGCGTCGGCCTGCCGGTCGTCTATCTCGGCGCCAAGACCGGTCGCGACGGCGTCGGCGGCGCCACCATGGCCTCGGCCGAATTCGACGACAAGATCGACGAGAAGCGGCCCACGGTCCAGGTTGGCGATCCCTTCACCGAAAAATGCCTGCTCGAAGCCTGCCTCGAACTGATGGCGTCCGGCGCCGTTATTGCCATCCAGGACATGGGTGCCGCTGGTCTCACCTGCTCGGCGGTCGAAATGGGCGCCAAGGGCGACCTCGGCATTGAGCTCGATCTCGACAAGGTGCCGGTGCGTGAAGAGCGCATGAGCGCTTATGAGATGATGCTTTCGGAGAGCCAGGAGCGCATGCTGATGGTGCTGCGCCCCGAAAAGGAAAAACAGGCCGAGGCGATCTTCCACAAATGGGGCCTCGACTTTGCCATCGTCGGCAAGACCACCGACGATCTGCGCTTCCGCGTGCTGCACCAGGGCGACGAGGTCGCCAACCTGCCGATCAAGGATCTCGGCGACCAGGCGCCGGAATATGACCGTCCCTGGGTCGAGCCGAAGAAGCCGGCGCCATTGGGCGCCGGCGATGCACCGCAAACCGATGTGGCCGAGGCTTTGCTGAAGCTGCTTGGCGGGCCGGACCTGTCCTCGCGCCGCTGGGTGTGGGAGCAGTACGACACGCTGATCCAAGGCAATTCGTTGCAGCTTCCCGGCGGCGATGCCGGCGTCGTGCGGATCGACGGTCATCCGACCAAGGCGCTCGCCTTCTCCTCCGACGTGACGCCGCGCTATTGCGAGGCCGACCCCTACGAGGGAGGCAAGCAGGCGGTGGCCGAATGCTGGCGCAATCTTACCGCCACCGGTGCCTTGCCGCTCGCGGCCACCGACAACCTTAATTTCGGCAATCCGGAACGGCCGGAGATCATGGGTCAGTTGGTCGGCGCGGTGAAAGGTATTGGCGATGCCTGCAGGGCGCTGGGCTTCCCGATCGTCTCCGGCAACGTCTCGCTCTACAATGAGACCAACGGCCAAGGCATACTGCCGACACCAACCATCGGCGGCGTCGGGCTGATTGCCGATTGGTCGAAAATGGTGCGGATCGGCTTTGCCGCCGAAGGCCAGATGATCGTGCTGGTCGGCGCACCGACCATGTGGGGCACGCATCTTGGCCAATCGGTCTATATGCGCGACATCCATGGCCGTGCCGACGGCCCGCCGCCGCCCGTCGATCTCGATCACGAAAAGCGCGTCGGTGACCATGTGCGGGCGCTGATTGCGTCGGGCGTCGTTACCGCGGCGCATGACGTTTCCGATGGCGGCATCGCGGTGGCGTTGGCCGAGATGGCGATGGCCTCCGGCATCGGCGCGACCATCCCCGGCCTGATCGGCACCGATCCGATCCCGGTCTGGTTCGGCGAGGATCAGGGCCGCTATCTGCTGACGCTGTCGATCGACCCGCAGAGCGAGGCGTGGGATGCCATTCGCGAACAGCAAAGCAAGCTCGGCATTTTTGCACCGTGGATCGGCTCGACCGGCGGCAGCGAACTGAAGCTGGGCGAGGCACGTGCGATACCGGTCAGTGAATTGACCGCTGCCCACGAATCCTGGTTCCCTCGCTTCATGGCAAATGAGGTCGTGGACCCGTGATGTGATCGAGTGGAGCCGTTTCACTGTGGTTCATCCGCCGTTTCGACCATATCTATGAGTTCACGACCTGAACAAGGAATCCTCGCATGGCAATGGACGCCCACGACATCGAACGGCTGATCAAGGAAGGCATTCCGGACGCCAAGGTGACGATTCGCGACCTGGCCGGCGATGGCGACCATTATGCGGCGGAGGTGGTGGCCGAAAGCTTTCGCGGCAAAAGCCGCGTCCAGCAGCACCAGATGGTCTATGACGCGCTGAAGGGCAACATGGGCGGCGTGCTGCACGCGCTTGCCCTGCAGACCAGCGTGCCGGACTAATTCTACGCAAGCGGGAAGTCATGGCCAAAGGCGACAGCGATCCGGTTGCAGTCAGTGCCTATGCTTCCTTTGCCGAGCGCTATGATGCGCTGGCGCCGATCAAGCCGCACAATGCCCTCTACGAACGGCCGGCCTCGCTGGAGTTGCTGGGCGACGTGACGGGTCTGAACATACTGGACGCCGGCTGCGGCTCCGGTATCTGCTCGGAAAAGCTGGCTCGCTCAGGTGCGCGGGTAAGTGCCTTCGACATTACGCCGGAAATGCTGGCTTTGGCACGTCAGCGCTGCGCTGGGCTCGATGTCGATATCCGGCTTGGCAATGTCGAAAGGGCCCTCGACTGGCTCGCGGATGGCAGTTTCGACCGCATACTTTGCTCGCTGGCGCTCGACTATGTCGAAAAACTGGAGCCGGTATTCGCTGAGTTTCATCGCGTCTCCTGCCCGGGCGGCTGGCTGGTGTTCTCTATGGGCCATCCAATGCGCGACTGGCAGGACACGCGCACGCGCGGGACGAAAACCTATTTTGAAACGAATCGCTGGGGCATGCATTGGGGAGGTTTTGGCGAGCCCAATCCCTATGTTGAATCCTATCGCAGACCGCTCGGCGATATCCTCAACGGCCTTGCCGATACGGGCTGGACGCTCGACCGCTTCGTCGAGCCGCTTCCCGCGCCTGAGATGGAAATGGTCGACCCCAGGCATTTTGCCGAACTGAGTTTGGCGCCTGCATTCATAGGCGTGCGTGCGCACAAATAAATTTCCCTCACCTTTTCGCCGAAACGGCAATGATCGGCCCGGCCGGATAGTTTCCACCAACAATCATCCGCTCGCCATTCGACAGCGCCGAAACGACCCCGTCGAAGAAAAGCGCATTGGGGCAATTGAGCGCATCTCGAAACAGCCGTGCGAAGCTGCCGAGGCTGACTTGAGAGCGCGAGATCGCCAGCACGACGGTGTTTTCGTCAAGCACGCCGACGCCGTTGCGGATATAGCGCGATGTGCCGTCCTGCTCGAAACGGGGATAAAGCCGGCCGTCGATCACCAGCATCGGGCCGGATTGCGTGGCGACCATCACGTCCGGCCTGGCCGCGGCATAGGCACTTGTCTCCATGACCGCCGCCTTGCCGTCCTTGCGGACCACGAATACGCCATTCGGTTTCAGGAAGAAATTGCCTTCGCTGTCGGCGACGTTGAGCGGCGCCTTCTCCCGGCCGTCTTCGACGAGAAGGCCGACTGGGGTCAGATCTTGGTGATACATGCCGGCGTTCATGGCGAGCAGCACCGGCCGGTCCTGATCCGCCATCGCCTTGTCGAATTTGTCCAGGGAACCGAAGGCCTTGCCGTCGAGGCCTACGTGGAACACACCGATGTCATAGCGGCGCAGGTCGATTTCGCAGACGACGTAGGCGGCCGCCTCGAAGCTCACGTCGCGGCACGGCGCCGGCAATTCACCGCCGACGACGAGGGGTGGCTGTCTCGGCGACCTGGCCCACCAAATCAAGGCCAGTGCGGCGAGCAGAACGGCGAGGAGGAACCCGGCGAGATATCGTCTTTTCATCGCGCCTCGGGAAAGATGGTGGCCAACGGCTTGGCACAAGATCAGACGTTCCTTTGCGCCATTTGCATGGCAAGGCGGCAAACATCTTGTTTCGCGCAACCCATGGGTTTATTTGAAGGGTAATGTTCGAGCCTGACTCCCACAGGCATGAAAGGGTATTCCATGAGCGGCATCAACGACTACATCGACAATGAAGTGAAGGGCAACGACGTTGTTCTCTTCATGAAAGGCACGCCCGGCTTCCCGCAATGCGGATTTTCCGGTCAGGTCGTGCAGATCCTCGACTATATCGGCGCCGACTATAAGGGTGTCGACGTGCTGACGTCGGCCGAGCTACGGCAAGGCATCAAGGACTATTCCAACTGGCCGACCATCCCGCAGCTCTACGTCAAGGGCGAATTCGTCGGCGGCTGCGACATCATCCGCGAGATGTTCCAGGCGGGCGAATTGCAGACCTTCCTCGTCGAAAAGGGCGTCAGCGTCAAAGGCGCCGCCTGACTTCTGTTTTGCGTATGGCTCTCCGAAGATCGACTGCGATTGTCGGGGTCATGCGCTTAGCGCCGGGGCACCTTGGCAAAAAGTTGTGCCCGCTATCGGGGCAATGAACGAATGGATGCGTCGGCACGCCGGCGCATTTTCGTTTGAAGATCGGACTGGCCGTGGATCAGCAAGCACAAGCGCAGCAAAAGGCAAGCACCTTGCCTATTCCGCGCTGGGAATTCATCGCGCTATGCGCGGCGCTGATGGCGCTCAATTCGCTGGCCATCGACATCATGTTGCCGGCGCTGCAGCAGATCGGCGCCTCGCTCGGCGTCGAAAATGAAAACCACCGGCAATATGTGATCACCGCCTACATACTGGGCTTCGGCGGTGGGCAACTGTTCTTCGGGCCCGTCTCGGACCGCTTCGGGCGCCGCGCTCCGCTGGTTGCCGGGCTGGTGATCTATGTTGCGGCGGCGGGCGCTGCTGCAGTCGCCCCGTCATTCGCCACGCTTCTGCTATGCCGGGCCGTGCAAGGCATCGGCGCGGCGGCGACGCGCGTCATTGCCGTCTCGATCGTGCGCGACACGTTCGACGGAAGGCGCATGGCCGAAGTCATGTCCTTGATCTTCATGGTGTTCATGGCAATTCCGGTGGTGGCACCCGGTATCGGCCAATTCATCATGCTGTTTGCGACCTGGCACGTGATCTTCGTCACCATGGCGGCCGGCGCGCTGATCGTGTCCGCCTGGTCGCTGTTGCGCCTGCCCGAGACACTACATCCAGAATATCGCCGGCCGCTGACGCTGTCCTCCATCATCGGCGGCTTCCGCATCGTTCTCACCAACCGCATCGCGCTCTGCTACGCCTTCGCCAGCACCTTCATCTTTGGCGCCATGTTCGGCTTCATCGCCTCGGCCCAGCAGATCTATGTCAGCGTGTTCGATGTCGGCGAGATGTTCCCGGTCATCTTCGCGGGGGTTGCCGGCGTGCTTGCTTTTTCGAACTACCTCAACTCGCGCCTCGTCGGCCGCATCGGCATGCGCCGTCTGTCGCAAAGCGCGCTGCTGCTGTTTCTGGCCATCAGCCTTGCCTGGCTGGTCGTTTCCATCGAAATGAAGATGCCGCTCTGGCTCTTCATTACTTTCTTTGCCTGCGCCATGGTACCGTTCGGCGCGCTCGGCGCGAACTTCAACGCGCTCGCCATGGAGCCGCTCGGTCACCTGGCCGGCACCGCCTCGTCGATTCTCGGGTTCATGCAGACATTTCTTGGCGGCATCCTCGGCACGCTGATCGGCCAGGCCTTCAACGGTACGGTAACGCCGCTGGCCGCCGGGTTCTGCAGCGTGTCGGTGGCGGCGCTGCTGATGATTCTCATCGCCGAGCGCGGCAGGCTGTTCCAGCCGCAAAACCCGCCGGTCTAGTTTTACGCGCTGGCGGATAAAACTATTCCGCCCAAAGCTCGCGGCGCAGCTCCCGCCAGCTTTCCCTGTCCGGCGCGACCAGCAGGCCACCTCCGACATGTGACGGCAGATAGGCGCTGCCGTCGAAGCGCGCGGCATAACCGCCGGCCTCGGCATGGATCAGTACGCCGGCCAGATGGTCCCACGGCATCAGCTTGTTATAGACGACGAAATGGCCGTGGCCGCTGGCCAGCAGGCGGTATTCGTGGGCTGCGCAGCGATAGTTGAACTGCGACAGCGACTTGGTCTGATTGCGCGCCAGGCGTGAGCGGTCCGGCTCGGGTAGATAGTGCCACGAGACCGCTCCAGTCATTTCCGATATCGGCGCCGGTTTGGCGACATGGACTTTTTCGATATTGCCATGCGCGTGCCGAATATGACTGCCGGCGCCGCTGACGCCGACCAGCCAGTCCTTGCCGACGGGATCGTGGATGATGCCGGCGACCGTCTCGCCCTTGACCACGACGCCAAGCATGACGCCGAACAGCGGCACGCCGGAGGCGAAGTTGAAGGTGCCGTCGACCGGGTCGACGACGAAGGCGAGTTCGGCATCGCCGAGACCGTCGAGCAGCGTCGGGTCGTCGGAGCAGGCCTCCTCGCCGACGATCATCGCCTTGGGATAACGCTGAAGCAGCCTGGCGGTGATGAGCCGCTCGGCATTCACGTCGGCCTCGGTCACAAGATCGGCGGCCGAGGTCTTGCGACGCACGTCGCCCTCACTCAACCGGCGAAAGCGCGGCATGATCTCGGCGACGGCAGCGTCCGACAGAAGGTCGGCAAGCCAGTCGATCGCGCTGTCGTCAAATGTCATGGGGACCGTCTTGCTTTGCGTTAAGAGCATCGTTGAGGGCGGCGAAATCGAACAGCGTCCTGTCGAGCAGATGCGAGCGCCGCACATTGGCCATGGCACGGATCATGGTGTCCTTGCGGCCGGGCATGCGCTTCTCGATGTCGTCGAGCATCGCTTTCATGGCGTTGCGCTGCAGGCCTTCCTGGCTACCGCACAGATCGCACGGAATTATCGGGAATTTCATGGCGCCGGCGAATTTCTCGAGATCGGCTTCCGCACAATAGGCGAGCGGCCGCAGCACCATGACGTCGCCTTCGTCGTTGAGCAGCTTCGGCGGCATGGCGGCGAGGCGTCCGCCATGGAACAGGTTCATGAAGAAGGTTTCCAGAATGTCTTCGCGGTGATGGCCGAGCACCAGCGCCGAGCAGCCCTCCTCGCGGGCAATGCGATAGAGATGGCCGCGCCGCAGCCGCGAACACAGCGAGCAATAGGTGCTGCCCTCGGCCAGCTTGTCGATGACCACAGAATAGGTGTCCTGATATTCGATGCGATGCGGAATGGCATGGCTGTCGAGATAGTCGGGCAATATGTGCTTGGGAAAGTTCGGCTGGCCCTGGTCGAGATTGCAGGCCAACAGCTCGATCGGCAGCAGCCCGCGCCATTTGAGATCGAGCAGCACGGCAAGCAGGCCGTAGGAATCCTTGCCGCCCGACAGAGCGACCAGCCAGCGGTCGCCGGGCCTCACCATTGAGAAATCGTCGATCGCCTGGCGGGCAAGCCGCAGCAGCCGCTTGCGCAGCTTGTTGAACTCGACGGAGGACGGCACATCGGCAAACAGCGGATGAAAGCCGCCTTCGGCGTCGGCGACCGGTTCGAGCGTTTCGGCGTCTGGCTGCATGTTCACGGCGCGTCGGCCCTAAAGTCCTGTTGCCGCCCGCAGTAGCGCATCGAACCGAAAATCGAAATCGATTTCGGAATCACGCCGCGAAAAAGGAACGAAAAAGTAAGGCCGCCCCGATAGGGCGGCCTTCGCTTGTATCGCGTACGAACGCGCCGATCAGCGCGAATAGAATTCGACGACCAGATTCGGTTGCATCTGCACGGCAAACGGAACGTCGGCCAGGCCGGGGATGCGCGTGAAGGCGGCGGTCATCTTGTTGTGGTCGGCCTCGATGTAATCGGGCACGTCGCGCTCGGCCAGGCCCACCGATTCCAGCACGATGACCAGCTGCTTCGACTTCTCGCGCACTTCGATGACGTCGCCCGGCTTGCAGCGGTACGAGCCGATGTTGACGCGCTTGCCGTTGACGTTGACGTGGCCGTGATTGACGAACTGGCGCGCCGCAAAGATGGTCGGTACGAACTTGGCGCGGTAGACGACTGCGTCGAGGCGCGATTCGAGCAGGCCGATCAGGTTCTCCGAGGTGTCGCCCTTGCGGCGGTCCGCCTCTTCATAGACCTTGCGGAACTGCTTTTCCGAAACGTCGCCATAGTGGCCCTTCAGCTTCTGCTTGGCGCGCAGCTGCAGGCCGAAATCGGAAAGCTTGCCCTTGCGGCGCTGGCCATGCTGGCCGGGGCCGTATTCACGCTTGTTGACCGGGGACTTCGGGCGGCCCCAGATGTTTTCGCCAAGACGGCGGTCGATCTTGTACTTCGCGGATTCGCGCTTGCTCATCGCATTCCCTTTCAAAACAACACACCCGGAACCTCATGGTCCGGGTGAAGGAAACGCGCCCTCCTCTGGCCCCCGTTTTCGAGACCTGACAGGGTTTTCCACGCAACGCGACGGAAAACCCACGGGACACGTCATTTCAAACAGGACATCAGGAAATTAAAACCGGCTTCCAAACGTCTTGCACACATAAAGAAAACCACCGGGCATTGCGGCCCGGTGTTGGTGGGCTGGTTAAACGGAGATTTAACCGCTGTCAAGCTTCCGGCTGGCGCGAATCGCCGAACCGGATAGTGTTGCGGTTGTAGAACGTGCCGGATGTGGCGGGAGGTTGCGCCAGTGGCATCAGGAAGGGACTGAAGTCAGAGGAGCTGGAATTCGCATGAAGAAGTTCTTCCTTACGTTGGTAGGAGCCGCGGTGATGGCCGGCACGATGGCGGTCGCGCCCGAGCCGGCGCAGGCCCGGCATTGGCACGGCCACAGGCATCACCAGGTCTGCCGCATCGTGGTCAAGAAGAAGGTGGTGTGGCGGCACGGTCATCGCAAGGTCATCCGCTACAAAGTGCGGCGCTGCGGTTGGGGATGGAACTGGTAATTTTCGCCCTCGCCCGTTGAGACTTCAGGGCCCGCGGCTCAGCCGCGGGCTTTTTATCGACCGGCATCCGCCGCCAGAATGGTCAGTCGATCAGTGTTTCGATTTCTTTTCCGGCAGGCCCTTGCGCTTGGTCTCGGCGAATTCCTCGAGCTGTTTTTCGCTCATGGATTTATACATTCCCTTCGACGCGCCTTTGAGCTCGCTCTTCTTGGTCTCGCCACGCTTGGCGGACAGTGCAGCACCGGCGGCTTTCTGCTGGGCTTTCGAGGTGGCTGGCATGATCGTTTCTCCTGTTCCTCAATGAGAAAAGAACGCATCGCCCTGGGCTGATGTTCCCGGAGCACCAAAGTGCCTGGGTCAGGATACCGCCAGGCCAAATCCCTGCATGAGCCGGCGCGTCGGAAAATCGGCCTCGTTCGAGGTGAAGACGGCAAAATCGGCGCCTTCCGGCAGTACCTCTCTGCGATAACGGGCCTCGGTATCGGCGAGCAGCGACAGCGCGCGGCGTGCGATCGCCTCGGCCGGGTCGAGCCAGTCGACCGGCCAAGGTGCTGTCTTGCGCATGCGGTTGGCCAAAAACGGATAATGGGTGCAGGCAAGCACGACGATGTCGGTGCGTAACCCGTCATGCTCGACGAAGCACGGCGCGATCTCGGCGCGCACGGCGTCCTCGTCGACAAAACCATCGCGCATATAGGCTTCGGCCAATCCCGCCAGCCTGTCGCTGCCGACCAGGCGGACATGGCATTTCTGCGCCCATTTGCTGATCAGGTCGCGCGTGTACTGGCGCTTGACCGTGCCGGGCGTAGCCAGCACCGAAACTAGGCCTGAGCGCGTGCGTTCCGCCGCCGGCTTGATGGCCGGCACGGTGCCGACGAAAGGGTGGCCGGGAAACCTCTCGCGCAACGCATCGATGACCAGCGTCGAGGCGGTATTGCAGGCGATGACCGAAATGGCCGGCGAAAACCGTTCGAGCAGCCTGGCGAACAACTCCAGGATGTGTGTTCTCAGCGCCGGTTCCTCCCAGGCGCCGAAGGGGAACGCCGCGTCGTCGGCGACATAGATGAAGCGGCGGTCAGGCATCAGGACGCGCGCCTCACGCAGCACAGTGAGGCCGCCAATGCCGGAATCGAACATCAGGATCGGACGGGCGCTCGATGGACTGGTCATTATCATTGAGTCACTAAGGGCTGGGAATCACAAACGAGATCACGAGAGAAGGTTCGGCCCATGCTTTTTGCTTCGGCCAATGATGCTTTATCCCGGCCGCTTCTATCTGGAACCATCATGGCCTTGATGCGGCGAGACGGTCACACAAGGCCCCGCTTGCCGAAGCCGCCGGCTCGCGGCCGGCCGGTTGCCAGAGATGCAGGTTGAGATGCAAGGTGGTTCGACGGCACCGGTGCGGCCCGCATGGCATAGGCCGGAGCCAGGGCCGTCACGCCGGCGGCCGACTCTGAATGGGGCGCCGCGGCGCCGCGCAGCGGCCCGGGCGGGTCGAAATCGTCGAAACTCAGGGATGACGCCATATCCGAAGAGCTACCGCCCGCCGGCTTGGCCGCCAAGATGACCGCCCACAGCCCGACGAGAGCTAATCCCAGCAGGTTAAGGCCGGAATGCGACTCGTCGCCGTCGAACTTTACGACAAGAACAGTGCCGGCCTGCAGAATCGCAAACAGGGTCGAGAACATGATATACGACCAAAGGATCCAACCGGACCCTTGTGCATCGCGGCTTCGACGCCAGGCGAAATTCGCGCGGAACAGAACAATCACCAGCGAGGCGACGAGAACGGCCGCGGCCAGCCCTTCCCTGGAAGGTCCGGGCTTCGAATTGGCTAAACCCTCGATGCCGATGGTCAGCACGACGCACAGCACAAAGGTCACGATTTCCGCAACCAGCAAGGCCGCCGAATAGAAGAAAAAGCGAGGACGACCGATATCCGAGCTAAACATCCGAGGATCCATCGTTTTCCAGACAATGGATCACATCAAATAACATTCGGTTACTGGTGAGATATGGGCAACTCGAAGGCTAGTCTTTGTCCTTCGCCTTGCCGGCGCGTGCCGCGGCCGCCGGGAGTCGCCTTGGATCGTCGCCGGGCGATCCGTCGCCGCGCGGCATGGCCGGCGAGAACCTGTCCAGCGATGATATAATACCGCGTAGCACCTTGAGCTCCGGCTCGGCAAAACCGGGGCGGGTCAGCACTGCGCGCAAATTGTCGACCATCTTCGGCTTCTTCGGTGCCGGGCGGAAATAGCCGCGCGCCTCCAGTGCACCTTCCAGATACGCAAACAGGGCGTGCAATTCTTCCTTGGCAGCTGGCGGCATTTCGGGACCGGAGAAGTTGGTCCTGGTCTCGTCTTCCAGGCCGGACTTCATCCATTCATAGGACATCAGCAGGGCCGCCTGGGCGATGTTGAGCGAGGAGAAGGCTGGATCGACGGGGAAGGTGATGATCTCGTCGGCAAGGCCGACCTCGTCATTATAGAGGCCGAAGCGCTCGCGCCCGAACAGGATGCCGGTGCGCTGGCCGGCCCGCTGCCGCGCGCGCAGCGCCCTGCCCGCCTCGACCGGGCCGCGCACCGGTTTGAAATTGTCGCGCGCGCGCGCCGTGGTGGCGAAGACGAAGTTCAAGTCGGCGACTGCCGAGCCCAGGTCGTCGAACACCTCGACGGCATCGATGACATGGTCGGCGCGGCTTGCCGCGGCACGCGCCTTCTCGCTCGGCCAGCCGTCACGCGGATTGACGAGGCGCAGTTCGGCAAGGCCGAAATTGGCCATGGCGCGTGCAACCATGCCGATGTTCTCGCCGAGCTGTGGCTCGACCAGGATGATCGCCGGTCCGGACGCAGGCGTTCCGGAGGCAAGAGGGTTGTCGGGATCCTGGGTGGCGGTCATGGTTGTCAATGAACTGCTGTTTGCGGCATTTCGCAGTCCCCTGCCACATTTGGCGGCGAAAATGAAGCTTTCGCAAAGAATGCCGGCACTACGGCGCGGTTCGCCGTTTGCGCGGCCAAAAAGCCTTTGATATACGGGCCGCATCCCAGGGCCGGCAGCCGTGCGGGCAAGGCCGTTCCGTTCCCCAAAAGCGAGGCATTCTTTCCATGGCGAAGATCAAGGTGGCGAACCCGGTCGTCGAACTCGACGGCGACGAGATGACCCGCATCATCTGGCAGTTCATCAAGGACAAGCTGATCCACCCTTATCTCGACCTCAAGCTCGAATATTACGATCTCGGTATCGAGCACCGCGACGCCACCAACGACCAGGTGACCATCGATTCGGCCAATGCCATCAAGAAATACGGCGTCGGCGTGAAATGCGCGACGATCACGCCCGACGAGCAGCGCGTCGAGGAATTCAAGCTGAAGAAGATGTGGAAGTCGCCGAACGGCACCATCCGCAACATCCTCGGCGGCACCATCTTTCGCGAGCCGATCATTATGAAGAACGTGCCGCGGCTGGTGCCCGGCTGGACCAAGCCGATCATCGTCGGCCGCCACGCCTTCGGGGACCAGTACCGCGCCACCGACTTCCGCTTTCCCGGTAAGGGCAAGCTGACGATCAAGTTCGTCGGCGAGGACGGCCAGGTGATCGAGCACGACGTCTTCGACGCACCCGGCGCCGGTGTCGCCATGGCCATGTACAATCTCGACGAGTCGATCCGCGAATTCGCCCGCGCCTCGCTGAATTACGGCCTGCTGCGCAATTACCCCGTCTACCTGTCGACCAAGAACACCATCCTCAAGGCCTATGACGGCCGCTTCAAGGATATCTTCCAGGAGGTCTACGAGGCGGAGTTCGAAGCCGAGTTCAAGGCCAAGAAACTCTGGTACGAGCACCGGCTGATCGACGACATGGTGGCCTCCAGCCTGAAATGGTCGGGCGGCTATGTCTGGGCTTGCAAGAATTATGATGGCGACGTGCAGTCGGACACGGTGGCGCAAGGCTTCGGCTCGCTCGGCCTGATGACCTCGGTGCTGATGACGCCGGACGGTAAGACCGTCGAGGCGGAGGCCGCGCACGGCACCGTCACCCGCCACTATCGCCAGCACCAGAAGGGCGAGGAGACCTCGACCAATTCGATCGCCTCGATCTTTGCCTGGACGCGCGGCCTCGCCCACCGCGCCAAGCTCGACGACAATGCCGAACTGAAGCGTTTTGCCGAGACGCTGGAACGGGTCTGCATCCAGACGGTCGAGTCCGGCTTCATGACCAAGGACCTGTCGCTGCTGATCGGTCCCGACCAGCCATGGCTTTCGACCACCGGCTTCCTCGACAAGATCGACGAGAATTTGCAGAAGGCGATGGCCTGAGCTCCTCCGACATGGACAAGCCCGTCGTCTACGGCGCGGACTACAGCGTCTATGTGCGCATCGTGCGGCTGGTGCTCGAGGAAAAGGGCGTCGGCTACGAGCTGGTGCCCGTCGACATCTTTGCGGCGGACGGCATTCCCGGCTGGTACTTCGAGCACCAGCCGTTCGGCCGCATCCCAGCCTTCGAGCATGACGGCTTTCGCCTCTACGAGACCGGCGCGATTGCCCGTTATGTCGACGAAGCCTTTGACGGCCCGGCGCTGCAACCGGTCGAAGCCCGGCCTCGATCACGCATGAACCAGATCACCGGCCTGCTCGACGCCTACGCCTACAGGGCCATGGTCTGGGATGTCGCCGTCGAGCGGCTGGAAAAAACGCCGCCCGACGAAGCCGTGATCGCCAACGGGTTGAGGCAGGCGAGAACGGCATTGCAGGCGCTGTCTTCGCTGAAAGCCGAAGGGCCTTGGCTGTTGGGGACGGAACTGACGCTGGCCGACCTGCACGCCGCACCGATCATCGGCTATTTCGTCAAGGTCGCCGAGGGGCGAAAACTGCTGGCGGAGTTTGCCGATATCCAGGATTGGTATGTGCGCATCGCGGCGCGTGCGGGTTTTGCGAAGACCGAAAAGGCAGAGTGAGGAGACAAGCATTCGGCAATAGGCCTTCTGGTGATTAGCGAAAGCCGAAGTGACATCCAATCTCCCCCCTTGTGGGGCAGGGCTATCGCATATGAGTGATGGCATTGATGAGATAGTCGTCGTTCCAGGCGCATTTCTTGATGCGATGGCTGATGGGAACTTTGGCAGCATCGGCGGCCTGAAGGATGTTTCTGGCGAGGCGATTGAGAAGGGCTGTGTTGGCGGGAGCATTGTC
>NZ_JAMYOU010000035.1:0-49225 GCF_040319995.1 Mesorhizobium sp. M0815
CCCTGCAGCTCGGCCGTGCCCGCCGCAAGGTCACCGTTCTCGATACCGGCCTGCCGCGCAACCGCTTCGCCGGCCACTCGCATGGCCTGCTCGGCCACGATCACAAGCCTCCGCTGGAAATCCTGGCCGAAGCGCGGCAGCAGCTGGCGCGCTATCCCACTATCAGGCTGGTCAATGCCCGGGCCGAAAGCGTCTCCGGCGCCATCGACGATTTCTCTGTCCTCACCGGCGATGGCGAAAGCCTTGGGGCGCGCCGCCTGATCCTGAGCTATGGCGTCGTCGACCAGATGCCTGATATTTCGGGCTTTGCCGAAGGCTGGGGCACATCCATCGTGCCCTGTCCCTACTGCGACGGCTTTGAAGTCGCCGGCCAGCACTGGGGCCTCGTCTGGTCCGGCCCGCAGTCGCACAATTCTGTCAGGCTGTTCCACGATTGGACCGACACGCTGACGCTCTTCGCCGATGGTCACGACCTTCCGCCCGATATCCGGGCCGATCTGGCGCGCCGCAACATACCTGTCGTCGATGGCCGGATCACCGAGATCGCCCATCACGGGGGCCATAACGCCACCGTCAAGCTCGATACCGGCCCCAATGTCGCGATCGACATCCTGTTCGCGCATCCGCGCAACAAGCCGTCCGCAAGCCTGCATGAATCACTGGGTCTCGCCACGGTCGACACGCCCCTCGGCATCGCCCTCAAGGTCGACGAGCGCCGCGAAACCAGCATGCCCGGCATCTACGCCGCCGGCGATCTCGCCAACCCCCTCATGGCCTCGGTCACCCTGGCATCATCGCACGGCGCGACGGCGGGTATCTCCGCCCAGCAGTCGATGCTGGTTTGAGAGCACAGATTCCCTTCTCCGGTTGCCGCGGGCCATCACGGAAAACCTCCTTTTGGGGGAGCGCCTACGCCAGCAGATCAGCGGTGGTGCGATAGAGGCCCGTGGCACGAAGATCGTCGGCGCAACCGCATCTGTTAGACTCGTGGCGCGTGAGGACGGCCGTGACGTAGGCGACGTTATTGAGCGGGCGACGGGGCGCTCTGCTCGCGGAGAGCTGCTTCGAGCGACTTGAGCGGATACATCTGTATGGCGAAAAGTACAGTGGCGAATTAGGGGGCGCTGAGCTTAGATGTTAGCGGCCGTCACGACCGCTTTCTGAACGTGCCTTTGATTGGATGATCGTCTGCGTTGGGGTCGCAAGCTGCCGGGTGCCCCCATTCAGGCCGTTTGGCCTGCCCACGCCGCCCAAGTCCGACCCCTGGCGAACCGTTTCAACCGCGAGCGAGCCCTCCGGCAAGGGGCGCAGCAGTTCTGCTTCTGTCTTCGTCAGGTAGATCCAGTGCGCCCAGTCAGTGGGACGCAGGACCACCACCTGTCGGTCATGATAAGGCGCGATATCGGCGCCAGGTTCGGTGGTCAGCATGGCGAAGGCCGGGCTGGAGCCATCTGCGCCTTCGCGCCATATGCCGGCGATCGCCATGAATGGCGCATCGTTCAGCGTGAACCGATGTTTTGCTTTCGGATATTTCTTGCCCGTGAATTCGAAGAAGGCCGATGCGGGGATGAGGCATCGGTTGCTTTTGTCGAAATGGCGGCCGTCAGAGCGGTAGTTGAAGACTGGGCCACCCTTGGGATTGGATGGCGGGAAGCTGAAATTCATAGGCACCAGTTCAATGCCATTGCCGGCAGCGCGCATCACCGGCGCCATGTCATTGATCCTGATATCGTCGCTTTCCGGCAGATCGAGTTCGGTCTGTTGCGTCGGGATGCCAAGCTCGAGCGCCTGCATCATCTGGACGTATTCGACCCATTTCACATGCTGTTCGTAGGCATTGCACATGCCGGGCACTCTATCGCGAAACGCAAATGAGTCGAGATGGGCGTCCCTTCGCGCCGGGCTCTCGGCTGGCGCTGAAGCCCCGCTCTGCGAATCTTCACTCTTCGGGCTTCCATCCATGACGCGGCACGGCGCCGACAGCGCGTAGCCCCCCTCCTCTTAGTGGCGGTCTTGCGCACCGGGAGAGTGAGAGGGCGGTTTGGAGGGCCATGACGGCGAAGGGCTGGGAGAGAGGCTTCCGGCGCCCGTCATGGAGAACTCTCATGAACAATTCAGTGACTATCGATGCCGGCGGCGACGCACCCGGTGGCTACAAGGTGGATGCGAGCCGTGGCGAACGCATCGGCCGCGTGTCCTCGGAATGGTTCAACCGTCCGGCCGATGAGCGCTACCTGTCCCTGTCCGAGTTGATGGCGTCGGTGCAGGGGCGGTCCGAGCGCAGCCGGACCCGCACCGTCGAGAGCGCCGCGATCCGAGTCGAAGCCAGCCGCGACGATGCCGAGCGGCTTGCCCTGGTGTTTCCGGGTGCGGATAGACCGGTCGCGCCGACGCATTGGAGCTTTGGCCAACTCGCCGGCATCAACCTGCAATATGGCCTGACCGCGCATCGCACCGAGCAGGTCAAGACGCTCGAGGTTGAGAACGGTCGCGTCGAACTCCGCGCCGTCACTGGCCCGGACTATGGTCGCATCTATGATCACGAACTGGTTGCGGCCGTCCAGAAGATCGCCGGCAATGGCACTGGCGACACGCGCTGGAAGATCCCCGGCGTGCTCGACTGGTCCACCGGCATCTACAATCCGCGTGTCGACATCACCTCGGACACCACCACGCTCTATGCTTCGGATCGCGACGTGTTCCTCTTCCTGGTCGACGACCTCAACCCAATCGAAGCAGGCAAGCTGCCGGATGGCTCGCCCGATCTCTATTTCCGGGGCTTCTACTGCTGGAACTCCGAGGTCGGGGCGAAAACGCTCGGCATCGCCAGCTTCTATCTCCGCGCCGTGTGTCAGAACCGCAACTTCTGGGGCGTCGAGGATTTCGAGGAGATCACGATCCGCCACTCCAAATATGCTGCCTCGCGGTTTGCGCACCAGGCCGCGCCGGTACGCCGGGTCGTTCCATGTTCGTCCGCCTTGCAGACTCCGCGAGAGGTTCGGCCGGGCGCTGGACCGACGCCGCAACTGGCGAGCATGGCGATCTGCTTAACGTGGTGCGCGAGGCGCTTGGGCTCAGAGCTTTCGCAGACGTCGCTAAGGAAGCCCGGGTCTTCCTAGGCCTCTCGCATGAAGCAGCGCGGCCGGCGTCTCCCGTCCCGCAGAGTGTCCAGGCTCCAGCCGGCTCCTCGGAGGCAACCCGTCGGCTGGTGGGCATGTCGCAGCCGATCATTGGAACCGTCGTGGAAACGTATTTGCGTGGCCGCGGCATTACGACTTTGCACGGAACCGGATCACTGCGGTTTCATCCGCGCTGCTACTATCGCCCTGACGATCATGGACCGACGGAAACCTGGCCGGCGATGATCGGCTCGGTCACCAACCTCGATGGGCGGCTGACAGGCGCGCACCGGACCTGGCTTGCACCGGACGGTCTTAGCAAGGCACCCGTCGACACGCCGCGACGGGCAATGGGTGACCTCCTTGGCAACGCCGTCCGCTTCGGTGTCCCCGGCAGCGTGATGGCGGCCGGCGAAGGTATCGAGACAACCCTCTCGCTGAGATGTGCCCTGCCCGACATGGCGATGGCGGCAGCCCTCTCCGCCGCGCATCTGGCTGCCATCCTGTTCCCGCCAACGCTGAACCGGCTCTACATCATCCGTGACAACGATCCCGCCGGTGATGGTGCCCGCGACAACCTGGTCAAGCGGGCGACCGATGCCGGGATCGAGGCGATCGCCCTCTCGCCGAGGATGGACGACTTCAACGAGGATCTCCGCTACTTGGGCCTCGACGGACTTCGCAGATCGGTCGCGGACCAACTGGTTCGCCGGGATCGCTATCGTTACCTCGAACGTGCGGCCTGAACCGGGATGGAGCGTGCGCCCTGCGGTTCACGAGGCCGGCGTCACGCGCCAGAGGCCACCGCCGAAGAGGGCCGCGACCCGGCCTTCGAGAGGGCGATCGGGCCCACAGGCGGGCCGGCCGGGCAATGGCACCGGCCGACTATTTTCCGCCGGCGGCTACGCCGCCTTTCCATCGCGAGGCAAAATAGTCTGCCTCTGCCATCCTCCGCTGCGCTCCGGCCCTCTGCTTCGCTCCGGGTGCGAGGCCATCCCGCCCGTGAGCCTTCGTCGCCATGAAGGCCGCGAGGGTCGCGGTCCAACCGACGGGAGCATTCCATGAGCGAGCACGACTATACCGAACCGCACCACGCCGCATCCCCGACCGACCACGTCCTGACCGAACTCCAACTCTATGGCTGGCGTCCCTTCGCGGACGAGCCCGATCCTCGACCGCTCCCCGATGGCGGCCATATGGCCGGAGCCGTGGCAGACATCTTCGACGCTTTTATCGCCACCATGGCGGATACACGCCTCGAACCCGACCTCGACGATCTGCTGTGGTCGATTTCCAACGTCTTCCACCGCGCTGTGCTGCGGATCGAGCGTCAACTGGACGACAACGAGCAGGCACAGCGCCGCCTGCAGCGCGAGCAAGATGGCACCGAGATCAAGGCAGTCGAACTCGAGAACCTCACCGTCCAGGGCCAGACGATGATCGAACGGCGCGATACTTTCGAGCTGATGCGCGACCAGGCCGGCGAACACTACGAGCAGCACACCGGATCGGCATGGCGACCACGCACCGGGTCGATAGTCAACCACCGCCATCTCACCACCGCGATGATCGACAGCCGCGATTTCCTGCAGGCGAAGAAACGGGCCGAAAACCCAGGTGCTTCTGCCTGCCGGGCCGAAGATCGCGTTCACCGGAGGATTCGACTTCAACGATCATCGCCTGATCTGGGCGAAGCTCGATCAGGTTCACGCCAAGCATCCCGGCATGGTGCTGTTACAGGGCGGATCCCCGAAGGGCGCCGAACGCATTGCCGCGAAATGGGCCGACAATCGCAAGGTGTCGCAGGTTGCATTCAAGCCCGATTGGACGAAACACGCTAAAGCCGCGCCGTTCAGGCGCAATGACCAGATGCTCGACGTCCTGCCGATTGGCGTCATGCACTTCCCCGGCACTGGCATTCAGGACAACCTTGCCGACAAGGCAAAGAAACTCGGCATCCCGGTCTGGAAGTTCGCATCGGGTGGCGCATAAGCGCCACCTCCCAACATTTCAGGCCGGAACAGCGACCTTCGGCTGATGACCTTGCCGGCCACCATAAACACCCGGTCGACCGTGTAGTGCAGCGTGTTGGATGCTTGCGAAGCTTGCGCTTTGACGTCTGACGAAAAAGCCGCCTCCTGCCGGGGCATCGCGGCTTGAGGCGGTTACCGGAAACCGCTTTGTTGTTGAATACCTCAAACGAAGCCGAAGCAGAGCCTGATAGAAAGGCGGTAATGGGGTCCTCGGCCGCTGCGAGTGCGCAGAAGCCGGTATAGCGCGCGACATCCGAAAGTTGAACGTTTCGTATTATTGTTCTCCAGCGCAACTCGCGCCATACGACCATTTTCAGTTTAATCGTCAGCTAAAAGTGCTTGTCGCGCAGCGCCTTCACTGATTTAGGAGTTTGATATTGGCGGAGGGTTGATATTGTCTCCAGCACATGTACAGTCTGGCGTGGGCGCCGTTCAATTCTTCTATAGTGAGCATCCGGTCGCCCTCAATTCATGGGAGATGACAATGCGTCGACTGCTGAAAGCGTCTGCGTATCGAAAGCTTATGGCCTCCGCTCTCGGCGGGTGCATCGCGACAGCCCCGGTGACTGCTCAGGAATGCAACCCCACGGTTGATCCAGACCGCTCCATTGTCTTGCATGATCCTACATTGCTGAAAGAGCCTTTTGCGCTGAAGAACGTCATTGCCAAACTGCTTGGAACTCTGCCCGTTCCTGCCGAGGGAGCAGAGGCCGAGGCCGCACTGGTTGCGAGTTTGGTTGCGACGTTCGCCAAGAGTGAAGAGGTCAACCCAATCGCCAATCTGGTGATGGCCGTTGACGCGCGACCTGGCGAAAACCAGCTCGTTGCATCCCGGCTGCTCGACCCGAATGACGACTTCGGTCTGATCCCTGTTGGCGTATTCAACAGGTTCGATCTGGCGCCGGCAAACTTCGCCAATTGCGGAGAGTATCGGATCGTATACGGTTTCAAGGCTCCCATAACAAATCCGCAAATCGGAACCTTTCCTGATCGTTTCTTTCTGATCTTCGAAACGAAGATTCCCAATCCGCAGCATGTAGGTGCCGCCGGCTGCCTTGGCTTGGCTGATTTCTGGCGCGATTTGAGTGACATATCGGATGATGCCCAGCGCATCGAGGCGGTTCGGAAGTTCTACTTTGATGGCATACCCGGATATCCGGCGGCCATTCAAGCGGATCATCTGAGTGCCCTTGGCCAACTGCGCGGAAACGTGTTCCTCGAGGACAAATGGCAGCTCCGAGAATGGAAACTTTTGCCTACGGCGGCTGGGCAATTTGTGATGGCCACCGTCAAGACCAACCCGCTGGCGGAACTGTACACGGACGCGGGCAAAGAGGTCGGAGATATCGACCAGCTCAGGGCGTTGTTTCATGCCGAGTTCGTCAAGAGCGACGGAATTATCGCGGAGCTATTGGAGCCTGAGCTGAAATTCCTCCCTAAGGAGATGAAGAAAGATCCTCGCTTGAACCCGATGGACTCGACATTCGACCAGCTCCTCTATGAGAAAGTGATTGTGAACAGGGTGGGGTCTCGCATTACGGATGATCGCTTCAATGAATTCCAGAGCGACTCGCAAGACACTCTGGATATCCCGGAAGAGAAGCTGAAACTTGCGCCTACGTTCAAGGGCGAGATCGATACCGCATTGCAAGGTTTGGCGGGAGGTTTTCCGGGTGGGGCCGCTGTCACGATCGACCAACTCATAGCGAGAGCCGGCGCGATCAGCTGCGGCGGCTGCCATCAACACTCAAATGAGGATCCGATTGGATCGGTCAACGGCAAGACATTCGCTTGGCCGACGACTCAGAACAATAATGGCTTCGTTCACGTCACGGAAGCCGGCGTGCTCTCGCAGACACTAACCGATCGCATGATCCCCTTCAGGCAAGACACGCTGGTGAGGTTCATTTGTGAACCTCCGGTTGATGAGATCGTGGCGTTCAGAGAGGAGCAGGATCGTCTTGAAGGAGCTTTAGCCGATTTCAACCAGGCGCTAACGGGTTACCAGCTCGCTCGGCTAAGTGAAATTGCGGCTCTGCAAGTCAACGCCGCCCTACCGGGTGGGCAACAGATCACCAGCGCCGAACTCGAACGCATTGAGGCAGAGGTTGCCGCTCGATTCGAGGACGACGTTCGCCGAAGCATGACGGCCGTGAGCGAGGCAGAACGAAGCCTGCCCGGCGCCTTTGTCGAGAACCGCAGGCCTCACTAGTAGGGTCACCACAAGGGCCGTCTTCACTCGCCGGCGGCCCTTGCTTGAGTCTTCTCGCAGATGGTCAGCCGCTGCGGGTACCTGCCTCCTACGCCGAGATGGCGCTCAGCCATTCTTTCTTGGAGTGCTGGTTTGCAGCGCTCCTGCAGCTCGTCGCCGCTCGATCGCGCCTGTGAAAGCCGATTGCATCAGATCCTCTCGCAGCATCAGTATCGGGATCCGAATCGGTCATGCCTCGAACGACAGTGTGGCAGCCCGCCAACGTAGTTTGCCCGCGTCGCGGCGTCGCGGACGCTCGCCACGTTTCTCCGTGATCCGTCTCTGTGATCGACCGCTCCAAAACGGCCTCATCAATGGCCTGATCTGACCGAAGGTCGGGTACGCCTCGACCGCCTATGCGGCAATGGCGCCGATCGACTTTCTTCCCCTGCCGGCTGCGCCGTCATTCCTCGCGAGACAACAAAGTCGCCTGGCTGCCATCCTTCGCTGATGCTGGGGTCGCAAGCGATGCCGCGTCGATCGCCTCCGGCCCGTGGATCGCCATCGAGGCCGCAATGGTGCGGGCTCGGAGCAGAGATCAAGGAGAACTACCATGGCGACCATCGGCACCTTCAAGAAGTCCGGCAACGAATTCACCGGCGAAATCGTCACCCTGAGCCTTCAGACCAAGAACGTCCGCATCGTCCCCGAGAGCCGCCAGGTCGGCGAGAACGCCCCAAGCCACCGCGTCTTCGTCGGCCGCGCCGAGATCGGCGCCGCCTGGTCCCAAACCTCCAACGAGGGCCGTGACTACCTTGGCCTCAAGCTCGATGACCCGAGCTTCAACGCCCCGATCTACGCCAACCTCTTCGAGGACGAGGAAGGCGAAGGCTTCAGCCTCATCTGGTCCCGCCCCAGCCGCCGTAACGGCGAGTAGGCGGCCTGACCAACGCCCCGCCCGGACACACCGGGCGGGGCCAAGCCCTTTTCGGGCGACCGAATCAGTTCGGGCTTAATTCCCCAAAGCCAGCCCCGCGTGGCACTTTTCTCTCGCTATATCACCAAAGAACGACTATTTTAGCCGTAGTTCTGGCGTGCGCATTTGGGTCTGTAGGAGGTGGTCATGCATGATCACCGCCCGACAGACGCGGGCCGCGCGCGCGTTGCTTGGTTGGACGCAGGAGACGCTCGCTGAGAAGGCCCTGGTATCGCTGACCGCGTTGAAGCGCCTTGAGTCCGAGAACGACTTCAAGGTGTACGAGACGACACGCGATCAGGTGCGCCGGACCCTTGAGAGCAGCGGTATCGTCTTTCTGTCCTCCGACCAAGGGGAAGGAGTGATGCTTGTTCGTGCGAAGATCGATTCCGCCGGTTCGCCCTAGCCTCTCACGCACCGGCGCGGCGATGCGCCGCGCGCATCACCTGATGCCTTCGTGCACTCGCGCATTCACCTGCCAGCCTATACTGCTGACGATGATGCAGACGCTGCGATGACTGGCTGCGGGAGATCGGCGTGACACAAGAAGCGTTTCTGGACCAGCCACCAGAGAGCCAAGAGCTCACCAGGTACGATCGTGAGCACATGACGCTGTATATCCGCCTGCTTGACGCGGCGGCGGACGGTGCCGACTGGCACGAGGCGGTCTCGATCCTCTTTGGTTTAGATGCTGACCTCGAACCCGAACGAGCCCGCCGCGTCTACGACACCCATCTTGCCCGCGCACGCTGGATGACAGAGCACGGCTACCGCAAGCTTGTTCGCGAGGGCCGTCACTAACTCGACCGCGATGCCGCGCCCGCATCGCGCGTTGTCCACGCGAGGGCTTCCCGAGGTCTTTCCATCCGGCAATCGTGTCGCTTCCAGAATGTACGAGACATGCACGCTTGGAGGACACTGATGCGGCCTGACACATCACAGTGGCGATCCTCGTCGACGTACCACTATCTCGACGACCTCGTCGCCGCCGACCTCGCATGGGAATGGCTGCGCCGCAATGCCGACTATCAGCGCGACTGCGCTGAAGTCGAACACCCCGACGCGGACCGTGAGCGCCTGACGAACATGGTGCGAATGCGCTGGGGGCTGCGATTTCCCTGTCGACCCAACTTTCAGTGCCATCGAGACGGCAGTGTTCTGGGCGCCGGGAGCCGATCCGGGCACAGTAATGCTCACAGCGATCCCGCCATTGCCATTGCCGGGCTTGGAAGGCTTTGCGCCACCTGAACTCGATCCCCGCAACGCGCAGTTAGGCCCGGAGGGGCTGAGCATTGTGCACGGCGAGGGTGCCGCCGCCATCCGCCTTCTGGTGCTCGGCGATGCGCGGCCCGATCAGCCGCTGGCGGCCCTTGTTCCGCTTGACGCCGACGGCCTCGATCGCATCGACGCCGTCACCCGGCTCTGGCGCGCACTGCATGGCCGTCGCATTCTCCCCGATACCCGCCTGACGGCACAGCAACGCCGAAGGCTGCGCCACATGCTGCAGGCCGTCGACGGCAGCATGAACGGCGCGAGCTACCGCGAGATCGCAAACGTCATCTACGGCGCGCCGCGCGTCGCAGCAGATTCCTGGAAGACCTCGGCGCTTCGAGACAGCACCATAGACCTCGTCAAGGACGGCCGCGCCATGATCGCCGGCGGCTATCGCAAGCTTCTGCGCCATCGCCGCAAGTCTGACACGCTTCGCGCCACGACTGGGGTGCGAATTTAGCTCACCCTTCTTCGCCATCCCCCCTCGCGGCTCCTCTCCGCCACCGTGGCCTTCGTCCGCCGCTGATCGCCAGCGGCCTCAATGAACCCACGGAGGCCCGATCATGTCCGCCAACCTCACCGGCTTGCCGCCGCGCTTTCTTCGTACTCCCGAAGCCGCCCGATTCCTGGGTCTGTCCGGCCGCACCCTGGAGAAACACCGGACCTACGGGACCGGCCCATCCTATCGAAAGCTCGGCGGGCGCGTCGTCTACGCGATCGACGATTTGCACGCCTGGGCGGACCGGGGCGCCGTCACCTCGACCTCTGATCCCCGCGGCACTGTTCTCCCCGCAAAGCGCCATGAGTCCGTGACGCCCGTCGTTGCCGGCCGTCACGCCCGCTGACCGTCGCGCCGGTTTCATCAATGCCGGTGCGCCGTCGCCCCCTGTCGGAACGCGGACAACTCGAACTGTTCCGTGCGCGCGGCAGCGATCTCGCACCCCGAGACACGCAGGATCTCATGGCCTATCCATTCTTCAGCCTCTCCAAATCCGATCGGATACAGCCTATCGACTTCTCCGCCGCGGGCGTCGTCATTCGCGTCGAGGCCGTGGCCGAGCACGGCATTGCGACCATCTGGGATGCGGATATCCTGATCTGGGCCGCAAGCCAGATCGTCGAGGCGCGTGACGCCGGGTTGCGGACGTCGCGCCTCATGGCGGCGACGCCCTACGAAATTCTCACCTTCATCGGACGCGGCGTCGGCGCTCGTGACTACCAGCGCCTCAAGGCGGCGCTCGATCGACTGCAATCGACAACGGTAGCGACGACGATCCGCCAGCCCGCACAGGGCCGCCGGCACCGCTTCTCATGGATCAACGAATGGGTCGAGCGCACGGATCGGCGCGGGCGTCCCGCCGGCATCGAGTTGATCGTCCCCGACTGGTTCTATCAGGCGGTCCTCGACGAGGCCCTCGTACTCACCATCGACCGGGATTACTTTTCGCTGACGGGCGGGCTCGACCGCTGGCTCTATCGGCTCGTGCGCAAGCATGGTGGCCGCCAGCGCGCCGGCTGGCGCTTCGACTTCCGCCATCTCTACCTGAAGTCCGGTAGCCTCTCACCCTTCAAGCGGTTTGCCTTCGAGCTGCGCGACATCGTCAGACGCCAGCCGCTGCCCGGGTACACCCTGTTCATCGAGGTCGAAATCAGCGGCCGGGTGCTGCTCGCCTTTGAGCCGTCTCCTCAAGGGAGACCTGTGGACGGCCTCGTGCTATCGGGAACCCGCGCTATCGTGCCATCGGGAACCCGAGGCTCGTGCTATCGGGAACCCAAACCGGGGTTAACCGACTGCACGGCAAGCGAAAATCGCGCCCCTAACTTAGAATCTAACACAGAATCTAACTCTTATGGCGCGCGCGGCATCGTCAAAAGCTCTGCCGACGACGGTAATCGCGACGAAACACAGACGCTTCAGCCCCCGATCTTCCCGCATACGTCTTTCAGTAAATCCGGTGTTCCGACACCTGAACTTCCCCTCGAACCTAAGCCGCGAGGGGCAAAATGATCGTAGCGCTCCTCAATCAGAAAGGCGGCGTCGGCAAGACGACGCTGGCGCTGCATCTCGCCGGGCAATGGGCCAGGACGGGAAAGCGCATCACGCTGATCGATGCCGACCCGCAGGGCTCGGCTCTCGATTGGTCGCAGCAGCGCGCCCGGGAAGGTCTGCCACGGCTGTTCGGGGTTGTCGGCTTGGCGCGCGATACACTGCATCGCGAGGTGCCCGAACTGGCCCGAGGTGCCGATCATATCGTCATCGATGGGCCGCCCCGTGTCGCCGCGCTGATGCGCTCGGCGCTGCTCGCGGCCGATCTCGCGCTTGTCCCGGTTCAGCCGTCGCCGCTCGACGGCTGGGCGTCAGCCGAGATGCTAGCGTTGATCCTTGAGGCACGGATCTGCCGCCCCGAACTTGCTGCGCGCTTCGTGCTGAATCGCTGCGGCACGCGCACCGTCATCGCTCGCGAAACAGCCAAGACGTTGGCCGATTACCATCCGCCCGTGCTCGCCGCGACCATTGGCCAGCGCGTCGCCTTTGCCAATTCCGCGCAATCGGGTCGCCTCGTCTTTGAGACAGACGAAGATAGCCCGGCTTCTCGCGAGATTGCGGCCCTCGCCGCCGAGGTCGGGAGGATCGCGCCATGATTCGGCGATCCCCGAAGCGCGGTTTCGCCGCACGTCCCGGCACCGCCGAGGGCTGGATCAAGGAATCCGAGATATCGCCGGGTCGAAGTGGTGACGGCCCCGCTTTCACCGCCCGGCTGACGATCGACGTCACACCCGAGCTGCGCGGTCGCATCAAGATCGTCGCCTTCCAGCGCGGCCAGACCGTCGCCGACATGCTGCGCGACCTGCTCGCCCGCGAATTCCCCAAGAGCCAAGGAGACACCCCGTGACCCGAAACCAGACGCCTCGTATGCGCGGCGGCCGACAGTCCGACGTTGCCACACCATCCACAACCCTCGTTGAGCTGACCTGGATCGAGAAGAGGATCGAGCACTGGATCAGGTTCGGTCGCAAGGTTCACGAGCAGGTTCTCGACCAGCGCCACGGCGTCGTCGGGTTTGCGCCCAACACCACCTTCGCCTTCGTCCGCTGGGCGGCGAACGACTTCGGCACGATCATCTCGCGCATTGACATCTTGCGCGCGGTTCGTGACGGCGAACCGTTCCAGACGCTGCCCTTCGTCAGACCAGGCGGCGACATCCTGCTGAAAGTCGACCGCTGGCCGAAAGTCGAGCGCGTGCTGCAGGCCATCGACGCCATTGAGGCGCTCGGCATCGACCCCGTCGAGGTCGCGCCCGATCATTGGCGACACGTCCACAACCGTCTCAACGCCGGCCACGAGCCCCGCCCCTACACCCGCCAGCGTCATCACGCCTGGCTTCAGCGCCGCAGGGCCGAACCATGAGGCGGTTCGGCTACGTCATGACCACGTACTTCGCTGTGCTGGCGATCGGCGGATTGTCCTTCATTCATCTCGCGCCGAAGCTGATCTGGAACGGGTCAGCCAGCGCGCCGATCGGTCTCTACAGCATACAGCCAGCCGGACGGATCGAGGTGACCGATCTGGTCGCCATCGACGCACCGGAGCCGCTGGCGAGCTTCCTCGCCGACGGCGGTTATCTGCCACGCGGTGTGCCACTGATGAAGCGGGTCGTGGGCCTTCCCGGACAGGAAGTCTGTCGCGACGGCGTGAGTATCATCGTCGATGGCATCGCAATGGGAACGGCGCTCGAACGCGACCGGCTCGGCCGACCGCTGCCGGTCTGGCAGGGCTGCCGCCGCATCGCCAGCAACGAACTCTTCCTCATGAACTGGGACGTTCGCGACAGCCTCGATGGCCGCTACTTCGGGCCGATTGAGGCCAGTTCGATCATCGGCCGCGCGGCGCCGCTCTGGACCGATGAGGACGGGACAGGGCGGTACGAGTGGCGCGCTCCAACCCACTGAACACGCCTGAACCTTCAACGCCCACCGCAGAAAGGAGTACAAAATGCCGCAGATCGGGGAGTTCACCCGCACGAAGTCCGGATACTCAGGCCGCCTCCGCACGCTCAGCCTTGACGTGCAGGTCGCCGTGGTTCCGGCCGAGCCGTCGGACGCCGAGAACGCGCCGGATTATCGCGTTCATCTCGGGGACGGCGACGGTCCGGAGGTTGGTGCGGGCTGGAGCGTACCGGAGAGAAGGCCGGCGAATACGTCTCGCTGCTGTTCGACGATCCCGTCTTCACGCAGCCGATCCGGGCCCACCTGTTCCGATCCGATGCCGACGATGCGTCGTGGTCGCTGCACTGGAACCGTCCACCCAAGCGCGGCGAGCGGGAGTGACGCCATGCCGCTCACTCGCCGTCGCTCCACCGCCGGCCTTCCCAAGGTCGCTCGCCGTAGCGCATTCCTTCTCCTTTCCGGGGTTCTTTCGGTCGCCGCCTTGCCGCCCGCTACAGTCGCGCAAAATGCGCCGATCGAACGGACGGCGGCAGCCGACCCCTACGCTGCTATCATCGCCGAGGCGTCGCGGCGTTTCGACATTCCAAAGAACTGGATACGCGCCGTCATGCGTGCCGAAAGCCATGGCGACGTCCGGGCGATCTCGCCCGCGGGCGCCATGGGGCTGATGCAGATCATGCCCGACACGTGGACGGACCTTCGCCTTCGCCATCACCTCGGCGACGATCCCTACAGCACGCGCGACAACATCCTGGCGGGCACGGCATATCTGCGCGAAATGCACGACCGCTATGGATCACCGGGCTTCCTCGCCGCCTACAATGCTGGCCGCGGCCGCTACGAGGAATACCTCGCTGGCCGCCGTGCGCTACCAGCCGAAACCCGCACCTACGTCGCTGCCCTTGCGCCTCTTGTCGGAGGCGGAAAAATAGATCGCCCTTTCGTCGAAGCCGCGGCCGTCGAGGGCAATAACTGGGCGCGCGCACCGCTGTTCGCCGCCCAGTCCGAGCACACGCCGGCTGTCGATCCTGCACCGCGCGATCGTCAGCCCGATGACGCCCCGGCGGCAACTCCCGTGCACGATCTCTCCGCCATCTCGCCCGATTCCGACGGCCTGTTCATCGCCCGTCCCAGCACTGGAGGCCCACGATGACGAGTTTCGCGGGATCGCGCGAACCGGCGTGGAATGGCGGAGGGAGGAGAGAATTGCAGGAGAGGCGAGGAAACTCGAGCTTAGGACGGCAAGATAAAAGGGGCTCGCCGGTCGTCATCCAAGCCATTGATATGGCTTGGCTTCTGGCGTGCCTGTCGGTCGGGGCGCGTGCCGCGCTTGAGGATTTTATCAATGATTTCAATTTGGTTTCCGGCACTGTACGGCTGACGCCCCTGTTGGCAGGGTTGCCATGAGCGAGAGCGACAGCAACCTTCGCGTCCGGCCAGGACGCATCCGCAGCACCCGCGCGCCGAAGCCCAAGAGCTTCATCAACCAGGTGCTGCGCGCCGCCAAGCGCGCCGGCCACACCGATGGCGCGTCCAGCTCAGCGCCGAGGAGCGGCCCCGCGCCCGTTCTGGGCCGCTCAAGTTTCGGGCGCGGCCGGATCAACTTCAGCCGGAACCGGCTCTTCTCTTCGGGCCGACGTGTCGTCGTCGCCGCGCGGATTGCCCGGCATTCCGGCAAGGCGTTTCGCTCCGCCCCTTTGTCTGCGCACCTGTCCTATCTGAAGCGCGACGGCGTCACCCGCGACGGCGAGAAGGCAGTGATGTTCGACGCCGCCGGCGACCGCGCCGACGACCTAGCATTCGCCGAACGTTCGAAGGACGACCGACACCACTTCCGCTTCATCGTCTCACCCGAGGACGCCGCCGAGATGACGGACCTGCGCGCCTTCACGCGCGACCTGGCGAAGCAGATGGAAGCCGACCTCGGCTCCCGGCTCGACTGGGTCGCCGTCGATCATTGGAACACCGACAACCCCCACGTCCATCTCTTGGTGCGAGGCGTCGACGACACCGGCGCGGATCTTGTGATCTCGCGCGATTATATCAGCCGTGGCCTGCGGTCGCGCGCCGAGGAGTTGGTGTCGATCGAACTCGGACCCCGACCCGAGCACGAAATCCGCAACGCGCTGGAGAAGGAGATCACCGCCGAGCGCTGGACGCGGCTCGATGTGGAGATCCGCATCGTCGCCGACGAGACCGGGTACATCGACCTGCGCCCGCAAGCGACCGGTGCCGCCGATCCCGAAATCCGCCGCCTGATGATCGGCCGGGTCCAGCATCTGGAAAAGATGGGCCTCGCCACCCCGACCGGTCCCGGCGAATGGATGGTCGGTCTTGAGGCCGAGCGCTCGCTCCGGGATCTCGGCATGCGCGGCGATATCATCAAAACGATGCACCGCGCCTTCACCGAGCGCGGCCAGGATCGCGGCGTCGCCGACTATGTGATCGACACAGGCGCGACACGCGCATCGATCATCGGCCGGCTTGTGGACAAGGGCCTTCAAAACGAGATGACCGGCGAAGCCTATGCCGTGATCGACGGCACCGACGGCCGCGCGCACCATGTCCGTTTCCGCAGCATCGAGGCCTTCGAGCACGCGCCGCCGATCGGCGGCATCGTCGAGGTCCGCCGCTTCGGCGCGCCGGAGAGCGAGCGGCCGACACTCGTGCTCGCCAATCGCTCGGACGTCGACCTGAACCGCCAGATCACGGCGCTGGGCGCGACCTGGCTCGATCATCGGCTAGTCGAGCGCGAGCCAATGCCGCTTTCGATGGGCGGGTTCGGCCGTGAAGTCCGCGACGCCATTTCGGCTCGTGCCGACCATCTCGCCGAGGAAGGGCTCGCCCGCCGACAAGGCCAGCGCATCATTCTGCAGCGCGACCTCCTCAATACGCTGAGCCGCCGAGAGTTGGATGCGGCCGCCGCGCGGCTCTCGGTCGAAACCGGCCTGCCCCACATGAAGGCCGCCGTCGGCGAGCATGTCGCCGGCATCTATCGCCAGCGCCTCACGCTCACCTCGGGCCGCTTCGCGATGATCGACAACGGCGTCGGCTTCCAACTCGTGCCGTGGTCACCTCCGCTCGAAAGGAAACTCGGCCAGAGCATCGCCGGCGTCGTCAAAGACGGCGGTGGCATCGAATGGAGCTTCGGCCGGAAACGGGGGCTTGGATTGTAGTGTGCAACTCCGTGAACGCATGGAAGCCCGCCATTCACTGTCGCCAGCGGAAGGGCCGCCTTCAAGGGTGCTGGATGGCAGGCGTGGCCGATCACGATCTGTCTATCGCCGACACGCAGCACATGTGCGCAAGCATCGACGCAACGGCTGAGCCAGTGCGCACGGCGACCGATTACGCTGCCGGCCCTTTTCCACGCTACGACGTCATATTACCGCACAAGCGATTGGGTGCCCTTTCCCCATCGTTCTGAATGAGTATCTTGCCGGAAATTCTCGCAAATTGCCACGCGCGTGACACAGCACATGCTCAAGCCGCGCATCCACCCAAAGACATTGATGGTTGAGATACGATGATCACAGCGCACCTTCTCGACATGGACGGGGTTCTGGTCCGCGGCGGCCAACCGATTGACGGCTCCATCGACTATGTCGCGACGCTGGTTGCCACTGGCAAGCCGTTTCAAATCTTCACTAACAACTCTCGCTTTACGCCGGATGATCATGCCGAGCGTCTGCGGGCGGTTGGCTTCCCCGTAGCCCGTGATCACATCTACACCTCGGCACTGGCTACCGCGCGGTTCATCGAGTTGCAAAAGCCCGGATCATCCGCCTATGTCATCGGCGACCACGGGCTGGTCGAGGCCCTGCGGAGCGCAGGCTGCCGGATCACGGAGTATGGACCGGATTTCGTGGTCCTCGGGGACACCACCTCCTACCACTACGAACAGATCGCCACTGGCGCCGAACTCGTGGCAAAAGGAGCTTGGTTTCTTGCCACCAATCCGGATGCCACCGGCCCGACCGAGCGCGGATTCCATCCGGCCTGCGGCGCGGTTGCAGCACTGATCGAGAAAGCTACCGGCCGCCAGCCCTACTTCGTTGGGAAGCCTAACCCATTCATGATGCGAAGCGCGCTCGACCGGCTAGGAGTTAGTGCGGCCGATACGATCCTGGTCGGTGATAGAATGGATACGGACGTGGTCGCCGGGTTGGAATCGGGCCTGCAGACGGCGCTTGTACTTACTGGTGTGAGTACGCGAGCTGACATGGGGCGGTTTCCATTCAGACCGCATCATGTGATCGAGCGCCTCGCCGATCTAGGCGAGGTCATCATGAGGAAATGACATTCCCAAGGGACGCCTCGGGAGGGCTGCCGCCACCAACGTCGCGACGACTATTACCCCGAAACATCCGACAATAGGAGACAGGCGCGCCGATTTTCGGGCCGAGACGAGACGTCTGATCGACTATCAAAAAGGGCGCTTCATAAGTGCGAGCGTTCCACTGTCTTTGCCGGCGATGCCGTCGCCCACCTGCTCTTTCTCCTGTATATGTTCTCTAGTGTCGCCGGGACTGCGATCCGCGAAGATGACGCCTTGCAATCCTCTCTACAGACCACCGACCTTGATGGCATTTGCTGTCGAGGAACCTGCTGTTGTCCGCCACGAAAATCCTTTGGGGCCAGATCACTGTAGTCTTCCTGATCGTGCTCGCCACGACCTGGGGGGCGACGCAGTGGACGGCATGGAGGCTCGGATTCCAGCCACAGCTCGGCTCGTCATGGTTCGATCTGGGGGGCGTCCCGTTCTATTATCCGCCGAGCTTCTTCTGGTGGTGGTATTCCTACGACGCCTATGCGCCGTCCATCTTCGTCGAGGGCGCCTATGTCGCAGCCTCCGGCGGCTTCATCTCCATCGCCGTGGCGATCGGCATGTCGGTCTGGCGAGCGCGCGAGGCAAAGAATGTCGAGACCTACGGCTCAGCACGCTGGGCCAGGCCCAATGAGGTAAAGTCCGCTGGACTGCTCGGTCCAGACGGCGTCGTTCTCGGCAAGCTCGATCACGATTATCTTCGGCACGACGGGCCGGAGCATGTGCTGTGCTTCGCGCCTACGCGGAGCGGCAAAGGCGTCGGCCTCGTCGTGCCATCGCTTCTCACCTGGCCAGGCTCGGCCATCGTCCACGATATCAAAGGGGAAAACTGGCAGCTCACAGCAGGTTTTCGCGCTAAGCACGGGCGAGTGCTCCTGTTCGACCCCACCAATGCCAAGTCCTCCGCCTATAACCCGCTTCTCGAAGTGCGCCGCGGCGAGTGGGAAGTGCGCGACGTCCAGAATGTCGCCGACGTGCTCGTCGATCCCGAGGGCTCGCTCGAGAAGCGGAACCATTGGGAGAAGACCAGCCACTCCCTGCTTGTCGGCGCGATCCTGCATGTTCTCTACGCCGAGGCCGACAAGACGCTGGCCGGCGTCGCCGGATTCCTGTCGGACCCGAAACGGCCGATCGAGACCACGCTCGCGGCGATGATGACGACGCGGCATCTCGGACTGGCCGGCCCACATCCTGTCGTCGCGTCGACGGCGCGCGAGCTCTTGAACAAATCCGACAATGAGCGGTCCGGCGTGCTCTCCACGGCTATGTCCTTTCTCGGTCTCTATCGCGATCCGGTCGTCGCCAAGGTGACGCGCCGCTGCGACTGGCGGATCGCCGACATCGTCGCCGATCCGATGCCGGCAACCCTCTACCTCGTCGTACCGCCGTCGGACATCTCACGCACGAAGCCGCTGATCCGCCTGGTGCTCAATCAGATTGGCCGACGCCTGACTGAAGATCTTCATGCGAAGGACCGACATCACCGCGTTCTGATGATGCTCGATGAGTTTCCGGCGCTCGGCCGGCTGGATTTCTTCGAGAGCGCGTTGGCCTTCATGGCTGGCTACGGCCTGAAAGCCTTTCTCATCGCGCAGTCGCTCAACCAGATCGAGAAGGCCTACGGCGCCAACAATTCGATCCTCGACAACTGCCATGTCCGCGTGAGCTTCGCGACGAACGACGAACGGACGGCGAAGCGCGTTTCGGACGCACTGGGCACCGCCACCGAAATGAAGGCAATGAAGAACTATGCCGGGCATCGTTTGTCGCCCTGGCTCGGGCATCTCATGGTCTCGCGCTCGGAAACAGCGAGACCCTTGCTCACACCGGGCGAAGTCATGCAACTCCCGCCGAGCGACGAGATCGTCATGGTGGCGGGCACACCGCCGATCCGGGCGAAGAAGGCGCGCTACTACGAGGACGGGCGGTTCAAGGCGCGCGTGCTTCCGCCGCCCGATCCGGCAAAATGCGGCCGATCGGTTCGCATGGACAACTGGTCGGCAAATGTTCCACAGAAGCCTCCGCCCGCACTCCCAGCGGACGCCGAGAAAGCCGAGCAGGATGCGGCTAATGGTGGCGTGCGCCGAGAACCCGAGCTGCCGGATCACGTCGCCATCGCGAAGGAGACCGACGGGCTGAGGCCACGGGAAGAGTTCGCCATCATCGAAGATGACGATCCGGAAGACACCGCGCGACAGGGCCGCATCCTGCGCCAGCAGATGCGTGGGATCGCACGCCAGGTTGCGCTCGATCCTAGTGACGGCATCGAGATGTGAGGCCGGATCGTGCGCGACCGGATGAACGTCTATTTTCCGCCCGCAATGCTGAAGCAGATAGCCGAGCTTGCCGATCGCAAGAAACTCTCCCGCTCGGCGATCGTAGAAGCAGCGGTCGCCTCATTCCTGTCGCCGGACGGCGCCGACCGGCGAGAGGCAGCTTTCACACGCCGCCTCGACCGGCTCTCGCGACAGGTTCAGCGCATGGAGCGAGATCTTGGTGTTACCGCGGAAACGCTGGCGCTTTTCGTCCGCTTCTGGCTCACCGTCACGCCACCCCTGCCGAACGACGCGCAGGCGGCAGCCCAGATCAAGGGCCGCGAGCGGTTCGAAGGGTTTATTGAAGCGTTGGGCCGGCGCCTGCAGAAGGGGCAGAGCTTTCTTCGGGAAATTCCCGACTACATCGGCAGCGTCACGTCGACCGAAGATCCCGACGAGTCGGCCAATAAGGGCTGAATAGTCGTCGCGAAGCGGATGCCAAGTATTCGGACGTCCCGCCGTTTCCCTGTCTCTATACGCTGCGCTACGACGCCGCATTGTTGTTGTTGCCAGACACTAATTCCTGCCCCTTCTGATCATCCCCGAGCCAGGGCCGCTTTTGCGGTTCGTTGGCAAAGGGGACGATATGGCGGCTTTTCACCAGCAATCCGAGGCAATACTTCGAGGCGCGCGCATGCTGCGCACAGCCCTTGGCCCGGCAATAGCCGGTTTTCTGGAAGACCCAGAAATAGTCGAGGTGATGCTCAACCCCGACGGCCGGCTCTGGATCGACCGTCTCTCTCACGGGCTCGCCGACACGGGCGAGCGGCTGTCGTTCGCCGATGCCGAGCGTATCGTGCGCCTCGTTGCCCACCACGTCGGCGCCGAGGTCCACTCCGGTTGTCCGCGCGTCTCGGCCGAGCTGCCTGAAACCGGGGAGCGCTTCGAGGGTCTTTTGCCGCCGGTCGTCGCGGCCCCAGCCTTCGCGATCCGCAAGCCCGCTGTCGCGGTCTTCACGCTGGGCGACTATGTCGCCGCGGGCATCATGACGGCCAACCAGGCCGAGGTGCTGCGCGCGGCCGTCGCGGCCCGCAAGAACATCCTCGTCGCTGGCGGCACCTCGACCGGCAAGACCACGCTCACCAACGCGCTGTTGGCCGAGGTCGCCAAGACCTCTGATCGCGTCGTGCTGATCGAGGATACGCGCGAGCTACAATGCGCCGCGCCCAACCTCGTCGCACTGCGCACCAAGGACGGCGTCGCCTCGCTTTCCGATCTGGTGCGCTCGTCGCTTCGCCTGCGGCCCGACCGCATTCCCATCGGTGAGGTCCGCGGCGCCGAGGCGCTGGATCTCTTGAAGGCGTGGGGCACCGGACATCCCGGCGGCATCGGCACGATTCACGCGGGAACGGCCCTCGGCGCGCTCCGCCGGATGGATCAACTCATCCAGGAAGCCGTCGTCACCGTACCGCGTGCGCTCATCGCCGAGACCATAGATCTGGTGGCCGTGCTTTCGGGTCGCGGGGCGCATCGCCGCATTGCCGAACTCGCCCGTGTCGAGGGTCTGGGCCCGACCGGCGACTACGCCACCACCCCTGCAACGATCGAGCCCCAAGGAGACCGTCCATGATCCGCCATGCCCTTAGCATCCGCCGTCACATCGCGACCGCGGCGTTTGCCACCTACGCCACTTTTGTACTGGCGCCTCGCGCCCACGCTGCCGGTTCCTCCATGCCTTGGGAGGCGCCGCTCCAATCGATCCTCGAATCCATCGAAGGCCCGGTCGCCAAGATCGTCGCGGTGATCATCATCATCGTCACCGGACTGACGCTGGCCTTCGGCGACACCTCAGGCGGCTTCCGCAGGCTGATCCAGATCGTTTTCGGGCTGAGCATCGCCTTCGCGGCCAGTTCCTTCTTCCTGTCGTTCTTCTCCTTCGGCGGCGGGGCGCTCGTCTGATGGCCAGCTTCCTCGGCACTGGCAGCGACGTTCCGGGCTTCACCGCTCCCGTTCACCGCTCGCTGACCGACCACATCCTGCTCGGCGGTGCGCCCCGCGCTATCGCCATCCTGAACGGGACGCTTGCCGCGGCGCTCGGCCTCGGTCTGCGGCTCTGGCTGGTCGGCCTGTTGCTCTGGGCCGTCGGCCATTTCGCGGCCGTCTGGGCGGCCAAGCGCGACCCGATGTTCGTCGACGTGGTGCGCCGGCATCTGCGTATCCCCGGCCACTTGAACGTCTGAGGCAAGGATCAGGAAACCGGCCATGATGAACCTTGCCGAATATCGCCGCGCGTCTTCCCACCTGGCCGACTTCCTGCCTTGGGCGGCGCTCGTCGGCGAAGGCGTTGTCCTCAACAAGGACGGCTCCTTCCAGAGGACCGCGCGCTTTCGCGGGCCGGATCTTGAATCGTCGGTGCCGGCCGAACTCGTCGCGGTCGCCGGACGCCTCAACAATGCCTTTCGCCGGCTCGGCTCCGGTTGGGCGATCTTTGTCGAAGCCGCGCGGTTGCCGGCACAGCGCTATCCCGAGAGCCGGTTTCCCGACGCGGCATCCGCCCTGATCGACGCCGAACGCAAAGCCGACTTCGAGGAAGAAGGCGCACATTACGAGTCCAGCTATTACCTGACCTTCCTCTATCTACCGCCGGGCGAGGATGCCGCGCGCGCTGAGAGTTGGCTCTACGAGGGCAAGGTGCAAGGCGGCGTCGACGCCCGCGCGATCCTGCGCGGCTTCGTCGATCGCACCGACCGGGTGCTTCAGCTCGTCGAAGGCTTCATGCCCCAAAGCGCTTGGCTCGATGACGCCGACACGCTGAACTACCTGCATTCGACGGTCTCGACGAAGCGCCACCGCGTGCGCGTGCCCGAGATCCCGATGTATCTCGACGCGCTGCTGGCGGACCAGCCGCTGACCGGCGGCCTCGAGCCGCGACTCGGCAAGGCGCACCTGCGCATCCTCACCGTCGTCGGTTTCCCGAGCTCAACGACACCCGGCATCCTCGACGAGTTGAACCGGCTCGCCTTTCCGTATCGCTGGTCGACGCGGGCAATCATGCTCGACAAGACGGATGCCACGAAGCTGCTCACTAGGATTCGCCGGCAGTGGTTCGCCAAGCGCAAGTCGATCGCCGCGATCCTCAAGGAGGTGATGACCAACGAGGCGTCGACGCTTGTCGATAGCGATGCGGCGAACAAGGCGGCGGATGCCGATCTCGCGCTTCAGGAGTTGGGTTCCGATCTGATCGGGCAAGCCTATGTCACGGCGACCGTCACCGTCTGGGACGCGGATCCACGCGTCGCCGATGAGAAGCTCCGTTTCGTCGAGAAAGTCATTCAGGGTCGCGACTTCACCGCGATGGCCGAGACGATCAACGCGGTCGACGCCTGGCTCGGCAGTTTGCCTGGCCAAGTCTACGCCAACGTCCGGCAACCGCCGATCTCCACCCTCAATCTCGCCCACATGATCCCGCTCTCGGCGGTGTGGGCGGGGCCGGAACGGGACGAGCATTTTGCAGCGCCCCCCCTGCTCTTCGGCAGGACCGAAGGCTCGACCCCGTTCCGGTTTTCCCTTCATGTCGGGGATGTCGGCCATACCCTCGTCGTCGGCCCAACCGGCGCCGGCAAGTCGGTGCTGCTGGCGCTGATGGCCTTGCAGTTCCGTCGCTACGAACGTGCTCAGGTCTTCGCCTTCGACTTCGGCGGCTCGATCCGCGCGGCCGCGCTCGCCATGGGCGGCGACTGGCATGACCTCGGCGGCGACCTGACCGACGGCGACGCGGCGTCCGTCTCGCTCCAGCCGCTCGCGCGTATCCATCACATACCCGAGCGCGCCTGGGCCGCCGATTGGATCGTTGCGATCCTGCTGCGCGAGAGCGTCGCCATCACGCCAGAGGTGAAGGAACATCTCTGGTCGGCGCTGACCTCGCTCGCGTCGGCCCCGGTCGCCGAACGCACGCTGACCGGCCTCTCTGTGCTGTTGCAATCATCGGCCCTGAAGCAGGCCCTTCGATCCTATTGCGTCGGCGGACCTTACGGCCGTCTCCTCGACGCCGAGACGGAGCGACTCGGCGCGGCTTCGGTACAGGCCTTCGAGACCGAAGGGCTGATCGGCACGGGCGCGGCGGCGGCAGTGCTCTCCTATCTGTTCCACCGCATCGAGGACCGCCTCGACGGTCGGCCGACGCTGCTGATCGTCGATGAAGGCTGGCTCGCCCTCGACGACGAGGGATTTGCTGGCCAGCTCCGCGAATGGCTGAAGACGCTGCGCAAGAAGAACGCCAGCGTCGTCTTCGCCACGCAGTCACTCTCCGACATCGACCGTAGCGCGATTGCGCCCGCCATCATCGAGAGCTGCCAGACGCGCCTGCTGTTGCCGAACGAGCGGGCGATCGAGCCGCAGATCACGGCGATCTATCGGCGATTCGGGTTGAACGACCGCCAGATCGAGATCCTCGCGAGGGCCACCCCGAAGCGCGACTACTACTGCCAGAGCCGCCTAGGCAACCGGCTTTTCGAGCTGGGGCTCGGCGAGGTTTCGCTCGCCTTCACCGCCACCTCGTCCAAAACCGACCAGGCCGCGATCGAACGCGTCCTCGCCGAGCACGGCCGTGAGAGCTTCGCGCCGGCCTGGCTCCGGGCCCGCGGCGTTGCGTGGGCCGCCGACCTCATCCCCAATCTGACGAACCTCAGTCCCGAACCCCAGCAGGAGGCCCAACCATGACTATCCGTTCCCGTTCGCTTGCCGCCCGCATCGTCGCGGCCCTCGCGACAGCACCTATCTCGCTGTCGCCGATGATCACGACATCGGCGCATGCCTTCATCGTTTTCGATCCGACGAACTATGGGCAGAACGTCCTTCAGGCCGCCCGCGCCCTGGAGCAGATCACCAACCAGATCACCTCGCTCCAGAACGAGGCGCAGATGCTGATCAACCAGGCCCGCAACCTTGCGAGCCTGCCTTACTCATCGCTCCAGCAGCTTCAACAGTCGGTCCAGCGTACTCAGCAACTTCTGACACAGGCGCAGAACATCGCTTTTGACGTCCAGCAGATCGATCAGGCGTTCCAGACGACCTACGGCAACGCCTCGCTCTCGGCATCCGACCAGCAGTTGATCGCTGGCGCCCGCGAGCGTTGGCAGAACACCGTCGGCGCCCTCCAGGACGCCATGCGCGTCCAAGCCGGCGTTGTCGGCAACATCGAAACCAATCGAACCCAGATGTATGCCCTTATCGGGCAGAGCCAGGGTGCCACCGGAGCGCTGCAGGCGGCGCAGGCTGGCAACCAGCTTCTCGGCCTTCAGGCGCAACAGCTCGCCGACCTGACCGCCGTGGTCGCTGCGAACGGCCGGGCGCAGGCGCTTCAATCGGCCGAGCAGGCCGCGTCCGCCGAACAGGGCCGCGAGCAGCGCCGCCGCTTCCTGACGCCTGGCGCCGGATATCAGCCGGGCAACGCCCGCATGTTCCAGAACGGCAACTGAGGGCAGTACCATGGACGGAAAGATGCTCGCGCGGCTCGGCGCGGTCGGATTCGTCGGGATCGTCATCGCGGCGACGGCGATCGAACTGAGCGGGCAAGAGGATGGCTCTGCAACCCCCTCGATCGGCGCATCGGAGGCCGTCGGTGCCGATCCGTTGCGCGGCGATCTGATCCGGTGTCAGGAGCTTGGCGAAGCGGGCATCCGCGATCCGAAATGCCTGCGCGCCTGGGCCGAGAACCGCCACCGCTTCCTCGCGCCCGCGCCGCCGGCGATCGATCGGCCGGAGGCTCGATAGCATCATGGGCGGCAGCGGCGTCATCGATCATTTTCTCGAAGTCTTCACCCGCTACATCGATTCCGGCTTCGGCCTGCTCGGTGGCGAGGTCGCCTTCATTGCCACCACGCTGATCGTGATCGATGTGACGCTGGCGGCGCTGTTCTGGTCCTGGGGCGCCGACGACGACATCATCGCGCGCCTGGTCAAGAAGACGCTCTTCATCGGCGTGTTCGCCTACATCATCGGCAACTGGAACAATCTTGCCCGTATCGTCTTCGAGAGCTTCGCCGGCCTCGGCCTCAAGGCCTCAGGAACTGGCTTTTCGACCGCGGATCTTCTGCGCCCCGGCAAGGTCGCCCAGACAGGTTTGGACGCCGGCCGCCCGATGCTCGACTCCATTTCCGGCTTGATGGGCTACTGGTCGTTTTTCGAGAACTTCATCCAGATCGCCTGCATGTTCCTCGCTTGGGCGCTAGTGCTCTTCGCCTTCTTCATTCTCGCGGTCCAGCTCGTCGTCACCTTGATTGAATTCAAGCTCACCACTCTGGCAGGCTTCGTGCTGATCCCCTTCGGCCTCTTCGGGAAATCCGCCTTCATGGCCGAGCGGGTGCTCGGCAACGTCGTCTCCTCCGGCATCAAGGTGCTGGTGCTCGCCGTCATCATCGGCATCGGCTCGACGCTCTTTTCCGAATTCACCGCCGGCTTCGGCGGCGCAACGCCCACCATCGACGACGCCATGGCGATCGTGCTTGCCGCGCTCGCACTGCTCGGCCTTGGCATCTTTGGTCCCGGCATCGCCAATGGCCTCGTCTCCGGCGGACCACAGCTCGGCGCCGGCGCCGCTGTCGGCACAGGTCTCGCCGCCAGCGGAATCGTGATGGCTGGCGGGGCCTTTGGCGCGGCCGCCGGCGGCGTCAACGCTGTGTCAGGTGGTGCCGCGGCCGCTGCGCGTGGCGGCGCGACGCTCGCCGGCGGAGCCACGACTTCCTACAGCCTTGCGTCTGCGGGCCAGACGGGGGCAGCCGGCGCTGCCTCGGGCCTCGGCGGCGTCGCCCGTGCCGGTGCCAGTGCCGCCACATCGCCGCTCCGGCGCGCGGGGTCCCGCACCGCCGACAGCGTGAGGCAGAGCTTTTCCAGCGGTGCAAAGGCCGCTTTTGAAGCCACTGGTGGCACATCGACAGAAGGCACGATCGGCAGCGTCGTCGAGGCCGCGAACGACCCTTCCTATTCGGCCGGTTCCTCGACGCCGCCCGCCTGGGCAAAGCGCATGAAGCGCTCCCAGACGGTCAGCCATGGAATCTCGGCCGTCAGCCACGCAGTCCGATCGGGCGACGCCCATGGCGGCGGCTCATCCATCAATCTCTCCGAAGGGGACCGCTGATGTTCAAACGACCATCCACCCACTACGGCAAGACACCCGAACCCGAGACGCCGTACCAAAAGGCCGCCCAGATCTGGGACGAGCGCATCGGCTCGGCGCGCGTCCAGGCGAAGAACTGGCGCTTGATGGCGTTTGCATCGCTGCTGCTTGCCGGTGGCTTCGCTGCGGCGCTGGTCTGGCAATCGGCGCGCGGGACGGTCGTGCCGTGGGTCGTGCAGGTCGACCGGCTCGGACAGGCACAAGCCGTCGAGCCGGCCATCGCCGACTATCGCCCGACCGATCCGCAGATCGCCTGGCACCTGGCCCGCTTTATCGAACAGGTCCGATCGATCCCCGCCGACGCGATCATCGTTCGGCAGAACTGGCTCAGGGCCTACGACTTCACGACCGATCGCGGCGCGCTGGCGCTCAACGACTACGCCCGCGCCAACGAACCCTTCTCCAAGGTCGGGAAGCAACAGATCGCCGTCGAGGTGTCCAGCGTCATACGCGCGTCACCGGATAGCTTCCGCGTCGCTTGGGTGGAGCGCCGCTACCAGGACGGCTCGCTCGCATCCACCGAGCGGTGGACTGCGATCCTCACGGTCGTGATCCAGCCGCCGCGCGACACCGAGCGGCTGCGCAAGAACCCTCTCGGCGTCTTCGTCAACGCCATCAACTGGTCGAAGGAGCTTGGCCAATGATCACTCATGTTCGGCCGGCTCCGGCGAAAGTCGGATTTCCTCATTTCCGTAAATCCGTCTTTCCGCTTGTGCTGCTCTCCGCAACGGCGCTTGGCGGTTGCGCCACCAAAAAGCCGCCGCAGATCTCCTACGACGATCCACAGCCCGCTGTGCTCGCGGCGGATCCGCCGGCGCCGGTCCAGGTGGTCGAACTTCCACGCCCCCTGCCCTTGCCGGGCCAGTTGAAGCCGGTCAAGGAAGCACGTCGAACACCGGAACCGGCCGAGCCCATCGCCCGGGTCAACCAGGCCAACGCCGCCGCGCGCATGCAGCCTGTGCGGGACGGGTTTATCAACGCGATGCAGGTCTATCCCTACACGCAGGGCGCGCTCTATCAGGTCTATACCGCCGTCGGACAGATCACCGACGTCACCCTGCAGCCCGGCGAGCAGCTCGTCGGCTCCGGTCCAGTCGCCGCCGGCGACACTGTGCGCTGGGTGATTGGCGATACCGAAAGCGGCTCAGGCGGAACGCGGCGGATCCACATCCTCGTGAAGCCGACCCGTGCGGACCTGACGACGAATCTCGTCATCAACACCGATCGCCGCACCTATCACATGGAGCTGCGCTCGACGACGGGGACCTACATGGCATCGGTTTCCTGGCAATATCCGCAGGACCAGCTCATCGCCTTGCGCCGACAGAACACGCGAGCCGAGGCCGCTCAGCCCGTCGCCACCGGAGTCGATCTCGCGTCGATCAACTTCCGCTATTCGATCGAAGGTGACCGCGCACCGTGGCGGCCACTGCGTGCCTTTGACGACGGCCGTCAGGTCTTTATCGAATTCCCGCGCGGCATCGGCCAAGGCGAAATGCCGCCACTTTTTATCGTCGGCCCAGAGGGCAAGACCTCCGAGCTCGTCAACTACCGCGTCCGCGGCAATCACATGATCGTCGACCGTCTGTTCGCCGCGGCCGAGCTCCGCTTCGGTAGCGGCCGTCAGCAGCAGCGCGTTCGCATCACACGCACCGACGGGGTGAGGAACGGGCCGTTTTCATGGACGCGAAACTTCAACGCCAGGAGCGACAGCGGAGGGCAAGCGCGGTGAGCGAGGACCGGGAGGAAGACAAACAGCCGCCGATCGAAACAGGAACGGCCAGCCTCTCCGCCATGCGGCTGCGTGGGGATGCGCCTCGAGTCACCCGCCTGTCCAGACGCGTGCTGGCCGGGCTAGGCTTGCTCGCCAGTCTCGGCGTTGGTGGCGCCTTCGTCTATGCGCTTCAGTCGGGCCATAGCGGCGCCGGTAACGAGGAACTGTATTCGACCGACAACCGCACCACTGTCGACGGTCTCGCCGGATTGCCAAGGGATTACTCCGGCATGCCGCGGCCCAGTGTTCCACAATTGGGTCCGCCGCTTCCAGGAGACCTTGGGCGTCCGATACTCAGCGCGCAGAACGGTGGTCAGCCCGTCGCAGGTGTCAGCGCCCAGGAACAACGCCGGCTCCAGGAAATCGATGCCGCGCGGACGAGCCAGCTTTTCGCCGGCACCGAGTCGCGGTCCGCACCGGCTACACCGGTGCCGGCCTCCGGAGAAACGCAAGCAACAGACCATCCGTCGCTCGCAGGCCTCGGCCTCGCGCCGGAGCCGGTGACGCCCTCGGCACAGGAACGGCGGGCCGCCTTCCTCAACGCCGCCGTCGATCGGCGCACGGTGAGCCCCGATCGTGTTGCAGCCCCGGCCTCGCCTTATGTCCTGCAGGCAGGTTCGATCATCTCGGCGGCCCTCATCACCGGTATCCGATCCGATCTACCCGGCCCGATCACCGCCCAGGTGACCGAGAATGTCTATGACAGTCCGACTGGACGGATCCTCGTTGTCCCGCAGGGCGCACGGCTGTTCGGTCAGTATGACAACGGCGTCGGCTTTGGGCAGCGTCGCGTGCTGCTGGTCTGGAACCGCATCATCATGCCGAACGGCAGGTCCATCGTGCTGGAGCGGCAGCCCGGCGCCGATGCCGAGGGCTATGCCGGCCTCGAGGACGGGGTAGATAATCACTGGGGCGAACTGTTCAAGGCGGCCGCGCTATCGACACTGCTCAGCATCGGCGCCGAGACCGGATCATCGAGTGGTGACAATGATATCGTTCGCGCGCTGCGTCAGGGGGCTTCCAACAGCGTCAGCCAGATCGGCCAGCAGGTCGTTGGTCGCCAACTCGATATCGCCCCGACCCTCACCATCCGGCCGGGCTTTCCCGTGCGCGTGATCGTCACCCACGATCTCGTCCTTGAGCCCTACGGAGGCTGACATGACGAACCTGAAACTTGGCGCCGTCCCTGACGACAAGCCGGTCAAGATCTCGATCGAACTGCCGGCCGCCGTGCATCGCGACCTCATCGTCTACGCCGAGGCTCTCGGCCGAGAGACGGGCCAGCCGGTTGGCGAGCCAGCCAGGCTGATCGTACCGATGATTGAGCGCTTCATGGCGACGGATAGGGCGTTCGCGAAGGCGCGGCGGGCCCGGCAACCCTAGAAGACGGCAAGGGATGGCGCTCTTCCAGAAACTTGAGGAAGTGCGGCAGCGCCGGGTTGTCGTTGTCGCTCTGCCAATAGGCTGCATAGCTGATCCGGCTCGAGCCGTTGCCGTCCTGCACAGCGCGATAAACGACGCCGGCGTAGCTGGCGCCGATGCCAGCCTCGCATATCAGGCTGACCCCGTGGCCCGCTCCCACCAGGCCCGTTATGCTTTCGCGGCTGACGTCCTGACTGACAATTTTGGGCTGGACGCCGGGCGAAGCGAGTTTCGCCAGCAAGGTGTCCCGGAGTTCCGGTCCGGGGTCGCGCTGGCTCAGCAAGAAAGTTTCGCCTCTAAGTTCGGTCCAATAGACGATCTCGTTCGCGGCCAGTGGATGGCTCTCCGGCAGTACGACCATGATGCGTTCACTCCACAAAGCCATTGCTCCCCCTTCGCGAGCGGCCGGCTCGCCGGTAACGACCGCGACGTCGAGCTGGCCATTCTTCAAGCTCGCGAAGAGATTCGCCCGCGCTGCCTCAACCATGCGGATTTCCACCTGCCGAAATCGTCGCGCGTGTTCCATCAGTATCGCGCGCAAGTTCCCCGCCGACAGCGAGGTGTAGAAGCCGACGGCCAGCCGGCCGGCCTCGCCCCGACCAGCTATCTTGGCTGACGCCACCATGTGCTCCAGCCCATCGACCAGATACCGGGAGGTGCGCAGGATATCGGTTCCGGCGGCTGTCAGCCGCACGCCGCTGCTCGAGCGCTCGAACACGGCGACACCCAGGCGATCCTCCATTTGGCGGATGCGACGACTTAGCGATGACTGCTTCACGCCAAGCGCCTCAGCCGCGCGACGGAAGCTACCGTATTGCGAGGCAGCAACTGCATAGCGAAGATGAAGCAGTTCGATGCCATTTTCTACTGGTGCCAGCGGTGTGATCATGCCGCCGCGAGTGGGATGGACCGTGTCGCCAAGACAGGCCCTTGGATCTGTCCGATCTTACGCACGCTCAGCAGCGCGGATTCAGAGATCGCCAACTGACCGGCTAACGCTTTTGTGTCGTCGATCTGCAGGGGCGGAGCGAAGCGCTCCAACGGCCATCCAGCGCGCCTCAAAATGCGCTCAAATCGAACGTCCGTTACGGTGACTACGGCCTCCTGATCCTTTGATAGTCCCCATTCAAGAATCCCCGCTAGCAGACTGAACGTCGCATCGCGAAGGCCAGTCGCAGCTACAGCGTCGGACGCTTCTGTGTCCACACAGAAGCGCGAACTTTCAAACATTCTTTCGCTTCTCGGAGCAGGATTTGATCCAAGCAGGCCTGGGAAGGTGTTCGCCAACATCGTTGGCCCCATGGTCGGCAGTAGCCTCGCGCAACCGACGACCGAGCCTTTGTCGCCAACGGCAAGGATATATGTCGGGTTGAGAGCGTCGTAAGCGTCGATCTCCATATCGCCTGAAACAGAAACATCCCAGTGCAAGCGATCGCGAAATACGCGATAGCGCAACCGGTGCATAGCGGGGATCAGATCAGGAAATTCAGTGTAGCCCGAATGAGTGACGGCAAATACGCGCATGGCAGCAAGTTCCTTTGTTTGCGAGAAACAAAGAGCACTTCGTGTTGAGCAGCGTAGCTGTAGGATTTTGCAGGGCGAATGACGCCAACGAAGCCGGTGGAGCCGATTGCACAACCGTTCCATTAGGGATGGCGTGCCATGGCGATTGACAATCACATCAGGACGCAGCCGCGCCGACGGTGACCTTGTGGAAAGGAAGAAGCGCGCTTCGTCAGTACGAGATTAGGCCGCGATAGGTAGCTTCGGCTACCGCTTGCGAAACCGTCAATGCGCCCAGCTTGGAACGGGCGTTCTCTATATGGAAGACCACCGTTCGTGTCGAAATGCCAAGAATTATGGCGGTTTCTGGCATTTTCTTGCCGCGTGCCGCCCAGTAAAGGCACTGACGCTCTCGTTGGGTGAGTGGCGCGTCGGCAAGGCGGGTCAGGCCCAGCTGGAGTTTCGCATAGACGTGAGCGTGATAGTAGAGCCCGGCAAGTTGCAGGGTATCCATAATTTCCGTCGGAGGGACCTCCAGACTTGTGTCTCTGTTGCCCGCGACCGTGAACGTGGCGAAGCGGCCGAAGCCTCCGCGTATCGGGACAGTTGCACCTCTGTGAATTCCGAATTTGGCGGCCTCAGCGAAAAAGCGCTGCTGAGATGCCGATGGCAATCGTAGAGTCCGACGATCCCACTGAAACAATCGTTGCGATGATCGAGCCAGCCGGATAACGGGGTCGATATCCTCGTACCGTCTCTGAATATACTGCTGTGCCCATGAACTTGGATAGGATGAGAGCACCTTCATCGACAGTTCCGAAAACCCAAGATAAGCAAACCATCGGTAACCCAGCCGCGCAGCAAAGCGATCAGCCGCAGCTTTGAATCCCACCTCGTCGTAAGCTGTTTCAAGCGCGTCTACGAAATCTCCGAAGCTAAGATCGAGAAGTGTCATCCAACTACCTGAGAATCTTGGGCCATCTCTGGCTATGGAGCCAGTCAGCCGCCGCGACTGACTGGCTCCAAGCGTGGCCTTGGGAGGACGCGCGAAGTCTTTGAATCGCTGCGAATCCCTTGGTAGGTGGATGCGCAGAGCTTGATATCTCCCGTGCCCCAAAAGCCGCTCAGCCGCGAAGAACTGATCGGCCAGCGCATCGGCCATGCCGAACGACTATTGGACAACCCATCCAAGCAATCGCCTTTTAGGCGTCTTCACGTGGGTGGACGGGGGAAGCTCGTGCCCGCAATCCTACCTTAGCGGGCAAGATTGCTTAGTCGTTCGATCCGTTAGAACGAGCGCTGGAAGCGGAGGATGCCGCCGATTGCGTCGGCATCGTCGGCATCGAGATTGTCGTAATAATCGACTTCGGCGGTGATCGTGTAGCCAGGAACGATGGTGTAGGCGACGTTGGCCGCAACGGCGAAGTCTTTGTCGTCGGTATAGGAGATTTGGGCGTTCAAAGAGGCCTTCTTGTTGACGGCATAGCTGCCGCCGCCCCAGACGGCAAAGTTGCCAGTCCACGGCTTGTAGAAGTTCTTTGCGACGTTGTCGTCGCTGCCGTAGCCCGCCATCACGAACAGGGTCAGGTCAGTAATCGGCTTGACGTCGAGGCGAGCTTTGCCGGCCCATTCTTCCGACGTGCTGTTATAGGCGCCGACGGCGGTGATCGCACCCCAGTCACCCTTGTATTTCACGCCGCCGACGACAAACGGAACGTAGCTGTCGATCGACTGGTCAGCGCCGGAGCCTGTTTCGACCGAGGCGACTGCCGTAAAACCGTTGCCCGCATCGAAGTAGTACTGGATGACATTGGTGTCATAACCACCAAAGGGGATGATCGCGTCCTGGACGAGACTGCCGGCATAGCCGATAAACGTATCGAAGGCCGTTTCGTCCTTGCCAACGCGCAGCCCACCGAGCTGGATCCATGCGAAGTTCAGGGTGACAGGCTTGTTGTAGACGCCCTCGGGATCGGTGGGGTCGGCAGTGACGATACCACTCTTGGCCGTATTGCCGAAGTTGAAACGGGTCTCGGTGTAGGTCTTCAACGTGCCGAGCTCGGTTTCCTGGCCGGTCCAGGTCTTCAGGCTCAAACGGGCGTTGTTTTTCCAGGTGCCGTTGATGCCACCGTCCTGGTGGTCGGTCGCCTGGGCCCCGTCGAAGCTGCCAATGTCGCCCACACCAGCGTCATAACGGATATATCCGCCGATGCGCAGGCATGTCTCGGTGCCAGGGATGAAGAAGTAGCCGGCACCATAGACGTCGCAGATCTTTACGTATTCGGCCGATTCGGGCTCCGCGCCGGCGACCGCGTCAGCGGCGCGCGCGCCGCTGATCGCGGCCAAAGCCGCGGCGGAGCCGAGAAGAAGGCTCAAGATGTTCATTTTGATCTCCACTCAAAAGAAAAAAGGGAGCCAGGGTTTCTTTGCTGAAAGACAGCATCCCCTCCCCATTCCCCACTATTGAGAAACATGCGCATCGCGCCGCTTCCCCGCAGTGTGACGCTACACGTCACATTGAATTACTCAAGGCATGTAGCGAGAAATACAGAAGTATCTGCAACCGCAGTTGCAGTTATGCCACGAGATACGGAATATATACTGTACAAATAGTACAAACTATACAATTAGAACAATATGGACATTTGCATACTGAAGCGAGATACAGCGCTCAATACTGAGTGACGCGCACGCCATATACCGCCTGCACAGGGTGGCACTTGGCCAACCGATGCGGGTGCATTGATTTGCAGTTGGTTTTGTCAGTTCGGCTTTATGTCGAGGAAAAAACTCGTGCGGCCAGAACGACCTCTTCAACCAGATCTTGTCTGAGCATTTCTATGGGAACGCGACCATCGAGAAGAGGCGAAGGGCGGATCAGCCAAAGCCAAGCCAGTCTGGAATTGGCGATCAAGGAGAGCACTTGTCGTATCCCCGGTGCAGGCCTGCCGTCGATAAACTGAACCAAGGGGAACACATGTTTGCGCGCGCCTTTCCGCAATGCGATCACGTCGTTGTGCCGTTGCCACCAATGCAATGTTGATCGCGGTATGCCGAAGTGCTCTTCCAGATATGTTGGCCCGGCAACCTGACCCGCCCAGTCTTCAATGCGCGTGGAATCGCGTTGCGGATCTCGCGCTTTCGCGACAGCGCAACCAGGTCCGCCCTCGGTTCTCGCCGTGATGGTAGCCGCCTCATGGACGCTGGCATCGAAACGTCGCGCCGCTTCGACTACGAGCCTGTAAACAAATTCGGAGGCCAGGCCGGCCAAATCATCCTGCATAGCTTGCTGGCGAGTTGGCGAAGGCAAGTCGGTAGCAGCGATGTTGCCCGTCCCGATGCGCGATGAGATTGAAGTGTGTCCATTTATAACCTCATCGTACTCAGCCAGAACGCGCTGAACTTCTTTTGTAACCAAGCTTGAAAGCTCGTCTTGATGAGGTCCATTTCCAAAATCAAAGGATTTAGTCACGTGTGGTTCCCCTGCGGCATAAGCCTCTAAATCGCAAAAAACTCACGCATCAAAACATCCGAGCTATCGGAGACGATCGCTGCAAGCAGAGCGCCCGTCCGCCCGGTCACTTGACAAGATGATCCGTCGAAACAGGCGACACGGGCGCCAGCTTGGGCGCCAATGCGCGTGCCGGCGAGGTGATCCGAGGGGGGTCAGCCTGCCAAACGTGGTGAAATGCGCATGGCCACCGGAAAACGCGCGATACATATGCGACACACCGATCGGGACCGGAGATGTAGTCGGCAGAGGAACGCACAGGCAAATCCATGAACTCGCGCTCTTTCAGTTATCGAATGCGTTGAGGATCATCTGGCCGGTTTCAGCAGCGAACTGGTGCAGCCGCTCGCGCGGCAGCAGCGCTCGGCCATCGGCGTCAAAGAAATGAATGCAGTCCGCGGTTGCGGAAAGATGAACCCAATCTCCTTTTTTGATCTGAGTGGTGCCATCCACTTTCGCTATGAGCGGCTCCTCGCCGACATAGACGAGCTGGAACTCTCCAAGCTGCTCGACAAGCGACACGACGCCCTGCAACAAGCCCTCGCCTTCCGGGACGATCTCAAGGTCCTCCGGTCGTATGCCCAGGCTGATATTGACCCCTCGAGGTAACCCCAGAGGCTCGGACTCAAGTATGTCCCTATGGCCATCAGGAAGACTGACTTTTCCTTTCCCATCGACTGTACAAGGCAGGATGTTCATCGAGGGCGATCCAATGAACCGGGCGACGAACAGATTTTCGGGACAGTGGTAAAGTTGCATCGGCGTGCCAATTTGCTCGATCCGTCCCTGGTTGAGGATGACGATGCGATCACCTAGCGTCATGGCTTCAACCTGATCGTGGGTTACATAGATCATGGTCGCATTCGGCATGCGATCATGCAGATTGGCAATTTCGAGGCGCGTTGCGACACGCAGCGCCGCGTCGAGGTTGGATAAGGGCTCGTCGAACAGAAATACCTTGGGATCACGCACGATGGCACGTCCAATCGCGACCCTTTGGCGTTGACCGCCCGAGAGATGCTTGGGCAGGCGGTCGAGATACTCGGCAATTTGCAGGATCTTTGCCACCTCCAGCACTCTGTGGTGGATGTCTTGTTTGTTTATGCGGGCGAGCTTCAGTCCGAACGCCATGTTGTCGTAGACAGTCATATGCGGATAGAGCGCATACGACTGGAACACCATGGCGATGCCGCGGTCCAACGGCGAGAGGCTGTTGACTACCTGGCCGTCGAACGCCAGGGTCCCTGAGGTAATGTCCTCGAGACCAGCGATCATTCGAAGAAGGGTCGATTTTCCGCATCCGGAAGGGCCAACGAAAACGACAAGTTCGCCAGCCTCTATTTTCAGGTCGATCCCATGCAACACTTGGAGTTCGCCATAGGACTTCTTTACATTGCTAAACTTGAGTGCTGTCATTTCGTTTCCCTAGACTCCAATCAGTTGTGCTAGGCCATCGACGCCTCAATCGACGATCGCTCCGGCGGCCTGCAGCGCTGATCTGACTGCTTCGACATCGAGTTGGTGCGCTGAAGTTTGGTTGAGTGCCACAAGGGCTGCGGCGGTGCCTGCCGCTTGGCCGGTTGCCATTGCCGGGCTGAGCACTCTCAGCGCTCCAAGGGCTTCGTGTGTGGCGCTGATGCAGCGCCCGCTGGCGAAGAGGTTATCCACGTCGCGCGCAACCAAGGACCGGTACGGAATGGTGTAGTAATCATCGTCCTTCAGATGTTCCCATCGAGCCATTCCGCTCTCTGGCATATGGATTTCTACCGAACTCGCATTGCAGGCGATCGAGTCATGGAATTTTTTCCCGGAGATCAGATCGGACGCCGTGATCTCGTAGAGACCGAGAATGCGCCGCGTCTCTCGCACGCCGACATGCCCGGCGATTTGAGCTACGAAGCTATTCTCGTAGCCAGGCACTCTCGGCCGGAGGAAGTCGTATACGAACTCCTCGATCTGCCTCCTGCCCTCGAGTTCCGCCTCGGTGAGGAGTCTGTTGTCTGTGCCCTTCATGACATTGACTCGTGTGGCGATGAATGAGCGCCATCCAAGGCGGCCGAAAATGTGGTTCACAGATGGATCGCGCCGCGTGTTCCGCACCGAACCTGAGGCCTGGAACTGGTTCCACGCCGCGCTCACCGCGCTGTTCGACTCCGCACGAGACTCGTCCACACCGGCGATGGAGAAGACGAGCGACATGGTCTGTGTCCGCCCATCGCGCTGTCGGCCCATTGGTGTAGCGAGGCCGGCAAGGCGCGCCACTTGAGCATCTCCGGTACTGTCGACGAAAGCCCTCGCCCGATACCTGAGGGCACGACCATCCTTGTTGTAAAAGGCGAGATCGCTAATGCGGGACTGATCCCGCGTTACTGCCACCAAGGGGGAGTACGTGAGCAAGCTCACGCCAGCAGTGTGTAAAAGCCGGCCCAGAACGAACTGAAGTTGTTCCGCGTCCACTGGAATCCAATTCTTGCGTCTGAAATCGACCGAAACGCCCCCGCGCTCTTGCAGCATCTCAAGGATTTCGGTGATGATCCCGCCGACGATCATCCTTTCTGAGTTGCGCGCGCACAGCCCGCTGATTGGCAAGCCAGTCGTACCATTCCCACCGACGAAAGGCAGGGACTCAGCCAGCAACGTCCGGCCTCCTATTCTGGTGGCGGCGACAGCGGCACACACACCGCTAAGCCCTCCGCCGACAACGATCACGTCGTAATCTCCAGCTTCTTCGGCCTGAATCGCAACCATCGGTTCGCGCTGGTTTTCCACGACCGTCGAAAAAGGCCGCTCGGTCATCTCAAATTTTTCACCCAACATAAGCATTGCTTCCCTATGGCGCTGGACCAACCACCGGCGGCCGCACTCACGCCGACGCCGGGAGCCTCGATCCCAAACGCTGCCAAATCACTTGTTGGATCCGGCGGTAAGCCCGGCGATGACCTGGCGCTGGAGCGCAAGGAACACCGCGATGGGAACCAGCATGACGATCGTGGCACCAGCTAATGCCCCGGTGACATTGAACTTGAACTGCGACTTAAGCCCGGCCAATGCCAGTTGAACGTTCTGGTTGTCCTGGGAGGCGGTTAGGAGGTTTGCGAAGAAGAAATCATTCCAGATCATCACGAAAGCGACCACGGCCGCGGTAGCCAAAGCGGGCCGACACAAGGGGACGACAATCTGAAATACAATCCGGAAATAGCCCGCGCCGTCGATCAAGGCAGCCTCCTCAAGATCTTGCGGAAGGCTGAGAAGGAATGACCGCAATATGACGAACGACAGAGGAAAGAGTTGAGCGCTGAAAAAAATCACCATGCCCAATTTGGAGTCAAAGAGACCAATGGCGCGCATGATGAAGAAATCTGGCACCGCTAGACCGACGACTGGCAGGGCGAGAGCCAAGCTGATTGCGGCAACAAGCAGGTTGCTGCCTGGGAACCGATAGCGCGCAAGCGGATAGGCCGCCAAAGTCGCGGTCGTGAGGGCGCCAATCGTGCCTCCGACTGCGTAGACGAGAGTGTTGATGAGATAGTCGTGGAGGCGCACTTGCGTGAAAGCGTCGACATAACCCTGGATGGTGAAGGGGGACGGAATGATTCCGGATCCGGAGAATATTTGCGGCGTGGTCTTGAGCGAGGAGAGCATCACCCAGGCCGTGGGACCGAGGGCGGCCAGTGAGGCGACCACTAGTATTGCGTAAATCACAACGGCGGAGGCGAGCGGGCGGAGGCCTGCGGTTTTCATTGGATTCTCTCCCCGATGCGGAACAGGCGGCTCACTCCAACGATTAGGACCAGCCCAATAAGCAGGATGGTCGAGCCCACGGCGTTAGCGAACCCCCACTGGCCGTTGAGGTAGGCGCGATAGCCGTAGAGCGCGAGCGTGACGGTGCAATTGCTCGGACCGCCCGAGGTGAGGATATAGACGACGTCGAATAGGCCGATGTCCGCAAGCAGCCGGATGAGGACGCAAGTACCGATCGCGTTGCGCAAAAGGGGAAGAGTGATGTAGCGGTGCTTCTCCCAGGCCTTGGCTCCATCACACGCCGCAGCCTCGTAGAGTTCCTTTGGGATACTGCCGATCTCGGCCATGACGACGATCATGGTAAAGCCGAGGACGAATGCGAAAGTGCCTCCGATTGCCCAAGGGGCCGTGGAGGTGTCAAACAACCAGTCGTGCCCGCCGGGGAGGCCGATCGCAACGAGAATATTGTTCAACGGACCGAACCGTGGGTTGTAGAAAATGGAAAATACGAGGGCAAATGCCGCGCCCGAGATGACCCACGGAAGGAAGATGATCGCGCGAAAGGCCTGCCAACCCCGGATTTTTTGGGCGAGGATTATTCCAACGAGGCAACCAAGCGGAACCTGTATGAAGACACCAACCGCCGAGTAAAAGAGCGTGTTGCCGACAGCCTTCCAAAATACATCGTCGGCCAGCATCCTCCTGAAGTTCTCAATACCGGTGAACCGGAATTCTGCGCCGCTCCAGTCCGAAAAGGCCGAGACAACCAATACGGCGAACGGCGCAAGGAAGAAGATCAGAAACCCGACGAAAGCCGGGGCCAGGGACACGACCATTGGCAGCAGCGTGCCTGGTCGAACCTTTGCAGAACCGTGCGTCGGGGTCGCCCGATTGTGCATCAGGCGCCAGCTGCGGCGAGCAGGGGCGATGGGCTCCATATTAACCCTGCTTCCCCGCAGCGTCCTTGGCAAGCCGCCGCAGGAATGTTTCGGTTTCCATCTCCCCATTGACGTAAGCGGGCCAGAGGTTCTTCCAGGCTTCTAGGAACCCGCCCGGCGCGTGTACTCGCCAATGCGGGTAGGTGAGCGGCAGGAAATCAGCCTCTTCGGCAAGCTTCGCGCCGAGAGGCTCTAAATTACTACCCCGCATAGCGGCCGCGTCGATTTTTACCGCTGGGCGCGCTCCGGTCTGACGGGCCTGCTCCAGCTGTTCATCGGGCGAGGAGAGGAATTTCAGGAATGCTACAAGCGCTTCTGCCTGCTTGTCATGCGCCGTGTGGCCACTCGACCAACCGGCTCCCGTGACGACAATGAGCCCCCGCATTTGGGGTTGCCAGCCTGGAGAGGACGCGTAGCCGGTTTTATCGTAAAGGCCTTCCACGGCAGCGCCGGTTTTTATCTGCGCATTCACCATCCACGGTCCGTTTGCTATCATCGCGGCCTCACCGTTCAGGTATGCTGCTGCCGCATTCTGGAACTCGCCGGAGAAGGCGTCGGCATTGACATAGCCGTTGGTGTGCCAACGCTTCAATGTCTCCGTGGCCGCTATGACCGCCTCGTTGGAAGCGTAGTCGTCCGGGCTTTTAATGCCTTCGGTAAGGAATTGCTTACCTTTTGGGAAGGTGCCAATGAGATTGGTCCACATCAAGAGTGTCGACCAACCTCCATCCATTGCAATGGCAATCCTGCCCGAGGATTTGAGCTTCTTGGCAGCATCCTCGAACTCCTTCCAAGTGCGCGGAAATTCCTCGTAGCCGACCGAGGAAAGAAGCTCCTTGTTGTAGTAGATGCCGATCGCATCACGCTGTTGGGGAATCGCCCAGACCTGTCCGTCGTTGCCCGACAGCGCCGAGAAGGCCTCGTCCTGAAAAGATGCTTGCCAGGTCGCATCCGACTGCAGATCTGAGGCGAGATCACGCAGCTTTCCGGTCTGCTGGAGTTCTTTCAACTCTGAGGCATTGATCAGGAACACGTCGGGAAGATCGCCCGCCAACGCCAGCCTCTGATAGTACTGGAGCCGCTCAGGACCGCCGGAGTTTGCGTACTGGTTCTGACGGATCTCAACCTGATAGCGGCCCTTGTACGCCTCGTTGAACCGGAGCAAGGCCTCGTAATTGTACTGCAAGAATGGGTCACTCGCGCTCTCCTGGCACGCGCCACAGGTAATGGTCACAGGGGCCCCGGTTTCGGCCCTGACGCTGCCTGCCGTCGCAAGAAGCACCATGAGGGTCGTTGACGCAGTGCCCCTCATTGTCTTGGCGAAATTGAGCATTCGGATCGTGCGACGGCTTGTTGATCCAGAAAACGAGTTCATCTACTTCCTCCCTGTTGCAAGGTCTGTCCGGCGTTAGACAACGGCCCGTGGCTTTGTTGGCGATGTGATTTGCCTGAGGCGAGTCTCCATGTCCTCGACAATCATGCGGCCGATAAGCTGACGTCCGCCTAGCACCGCGGCAGCGCGATGCGGCGACGATTGATATTTTGTACCTCGGCCGGACCGGATGATCATGCTCTCGTAAGCGACCACTCGGCGGCGCGCCATCGCCAGACCCAAGGACGTCTCCATCGTCTTGCTTTTCCAGCGGAGTTCTCTCATGCGCGCCTGCGACCCCGAAAATTGCGGTAGGCCTGCCGGCTCCAATTGGCGCCGCGATCTCCATCGGCTGCACGTGGCGGTCAACTGCCGTGGGAGAAGCCGCGACAACGGCGGTCGGTGCAAAGCCCCCCTGAAAGAAAGCGACCATCAATTCCGTTCTGCCTCCCTGCCGCACCGCCTCCTGATCAGATGTAAGTTTCTGAGAAAGACATTGCGCAAACGTTATCTTGTCTCTTGCATATCTTTTGAGGATGGTCAACGATATATTCCAATTCCGGTCTAAGGCCTTGAGAGGTGGCTATGGAGGGAAAACATTGGTGGTGAGATCGAACGCGAGTTCCAGCGGCCGAATCACCATGGCGGATTTGGCGCGATTGGCTGGGGTCTCGATTCCGACTGTGTCGCGTGCGCTCCGCAATATTGATAGCGTTCTGCCGGAAACACGCGCCCGGATTCAGGCTCTGGCGGCCGAGCACGGCTTTGTGGCCAATGCCGCCGCTCAGGCGCTCCGAGGCAGAGCCTCTCGAAAGATCGCGATTGTGTTTGACTTCCAGTCCGCCGGGCTGGGCCGGACGTCGCCTGACGCATTCATTTTCGAGCTCTTGGGAGATGTCGCCCATGCCCTCACGATTCGGGACTTTGAGATTGCCCTCTGCCCGCGTGAGCCCTCCACTGAACGCTACGAACAGAAGTTCTCGGAAATCGGTGCTAGTGGGGCGATCTTCCTCGGCCAAGGCGGGCAGCACGACCTCTTGCAGAACCTTGCGACACGCTACCCGATCGTCGTTTGGGGCGCGCTGTTGCCGGACAGCACCTACTGCATCGTCGGAAGCGATAATTTCACCGGGGGCCGGCTGGTCGGCGAAGAGTTCAAGGCAGGGGCGCGAAAGTCAGTTCTCCTTGTCGGCAACCCAGAGACCGAGCAAGTGCGAATGCGCTTTGGGGGTTTCGCAGTTGGCTTCGCCGGTAGCGGGCAAAATACAGTGGACACTTTGCCTGTTGGATTTTCCTACGAGGAGGCGCACAGGGCCGTTTTGGAGAGCCTGAAGGCAAGACCTAAACCGCCCGACGGGATCTTTGCAGCGACCGACACGCTCGCCATGGCGGCTATCCGGGCTATTCGGGAGACCGGGTTGGTCGTTCCAGACGACGTTGTAGTCATCGGCTACAACAACATTCCGCAGGCCCAAACTTTCGAGCCGGCGCTGACCACGATCCAAGAGGACGACCATCGGGCTGGCAGTCTGCTCGTCGAAAAGGTGATGCAGATAAGGGACGGAGTACGCGCCTCCTCCGTTTCACTGAGCGTCAGCTTAATACGCCGCCTCAGTTCGGGTGGCCCCGCGCCGGATGCTCCCGCATAGCCCCTGCTGGAAGCACAGAGAAAGCCTCCCGCACGAATGCCCGTGACCAGGAACGGACCGCCTCGGCACGACGTATCTTGTTGACGCTTGAAAGCCTCGGCTTCGTGAAGGCAGAAAGAGGCCTCTATGCCCCTGCACCCAAAGTCCTCGCACTGGGACGCGGTCTGCTCGGAACAACAAGCGTCTGGACGGCCGTGGCGCCCGAGGTCGTAGGGGTGGCTGGCTGACCGGTTAAACGAACCTTGCTCCATCTCCGTTACTGGAGGGGCTAGATATACGTTTTGTTTGTCGAGAGGCGACACGCAGGATTTACACGTCTTGACTCGGCGTCGGTGATCGTCTGCCGGCACATTGCTCCGCCAGCGGAAAGATGCTGCTTGCGTCGCTACCCGAAGCAGTGTTCGACCCGCGCCCATCATCAATCGCCGCATGGCAGCTGCGGCTTCGGTGTCGACCGCCCGGGTGAACGTGATTTCAAAGAGATTTGCCACCTTCTCGGGCAGGCCCTCCGCTGCATAGAGGCGGTTAATGTAGCCGACGGCGCCCGGATGCCGGGCGCAAGGGCTTTATGCGCTCGTCGTTCGGGTTCGGCCTGCTGAACTGGACAATACGGCCATCAGCACCAGCCCATTCCTTGAGGTAGAAAACGGGAAGGAAGTGATGCTTGTTCGGCTCGTTCTGCTTGAACTCTTTTGACACGGATTCAGCTACAAAATTTGCAAATCTGACGGCACGTATACCGCGCTACGCAGATAACTTGATACGGCCGCTCTTTACCGCCGCCTGCCCATGAATGCCAATCGCAGCGCGGTATTCGGCCTTACGCTCGATCGACCGACAAGCCAGTCGCAGGGCATAGATTGCATTTTGAATGTCGGAAGGGTTTGCATCCTCCAGCAAATTTCGGCTGGCCTCGCGATAGGCAGCTATCAACGCCGATCTTGCCAAAGCTGTCGCGCGGACATGTCCACGTTGGCCACTGGTGCTGAACGTAGGCAGCTTCCAGGATGGCAAGGGATCGGCGGACGGCCAAATCGCGCAAGGCTCGGGACGCGCCAGGCCGCTCGATTCAACATAATGTTTGCTATGCAACTTACCTTTGAAAATCTGAAGATACTCCGCCTCGAAGTTGATGCACCTCAAGTTTCCCTGCAATGCGCTTCCGCGTCTGTTGCTGCTTTCTATAAGCGTCTGAGTTTCTCTTCCTTTCAGCAATTGGCGGTGTTATCCTAATAATTGTGGCGGCCGGGATGGTGATGATCTCTATCGCGTGGGGATGATTTTTTCATTTTTACAGGGATAGACGACAATCGGAGGACAGTTCTATGTTTGAACGGCTTCGTCGTGTTGGCCTTTCGGCCTCAGTTTCCCTTGCATCTTTAGGATTGATAACTTCGATCGCAATTGCCCAAATCCAAGACGACGATCCTATTGCCTTTGTTGGCCACGGCGCCATCTTTTCCCAAGCGGGCAACGAGATATCCCCCACCCTGCAGTCGATGAGCACGGCGTTGGCTTGGTACAAGGCGCGGCTCGCCGCACGATTGACCGACGCCCAGCGCCAGGACTTCAACAAACTGGATCAGGACCTCAGGACGGGCCTGACGTTGGACGAACAGGCGCGCCTGGTGGTGGACGCCAGCCTTGTGGATTGGCTCCTCGATACCGTCCCACCGGAAGCCGACGATCGAATCCGCCAGAAGAACAATGCGCTGAAGCGTATTTTGCGAACCAAGCTCTGGAACCAGGTCACCGAAGCGCCGAGCCAACCCTATGCGGTCGACCGGGCTCTGGCAGATCGTCTTGCCTCCAATCCTCTGCTCACAGCCAAGAATAAGATCATTCCCTTTGATCTTACCGCCAAAGGAGGCGAGGCCTATCGCGCTGAATGTCTGGCGGACGGCGTACCGATCCCACCGGATTTCGGGCCGGGATCTGGATGGACGAGCCAGGGCAAGATTGACAAGGCGGACCTGTTCATCGAGCGCAGCATCGATGCGGAGGTTCTGAGCTGGACGAGCGCCTCCCCTTCCGGCATATGCGTCGCACTGCCCCGTTACGATGCCAACAACATGGTCCAGCTCGACGGCGTCATCTGCCTAGGGCGCGACACTTCAAAAACCTGCTTTTGGGACAATGAGAAGAACGGACAAACGTTCGAATTTCCATTGGGCACGTCACGACCCTTTTCTGACTTTGGAGGGGGAACCGAGCTGCAGGCGAGCGTTGGCGGCGTCTGCTCAGATTGCCATGCCGGAGAGAACCCTTACATCATCCACGGCAAGATCCTCAGCAGTCTGTCGGATACATTCGGCGCCGAGTGGTATCATCCCCTTGTCAGAACGGGCGACACGGTCGAGTGGCCCCAAAACCCCGGCCCGATGGACTCTCCCAAGGCCTGTACCGCCTGCCACGGATCAGCGGCCCAAGGCGAGTTTGCCGGTCGGCTGCCCCGGCTATCGAGTTCATTGACCGGGTATTGCGGGGCGGTCATGCGATCCTCGATTGGCGCCCTGGCGCCTCCAATGCCGGGCAGGGTGAATACTGCGCCAACCATGCCCCAGGGCAAGGCTGCCGGTACCCTCGCCTGCACACCCGGACTGACATCGGCCGATCCAAGATATCGCCCTTGTAGCGCCGCGACGACGGTGGACTGCACGCCTAACTTCGCCGCCGACGATCCCCGCATTAAGGAGCCGGATTTTCCAAACGCTTACAAAGTGAGCTGCACTGCGGACATCGGCGATCTGCTCAATCTTTGCAAGCTCGCGAGCGTCAAATAGCCTTGGTCAACCCTCGGCGGGTTCTTGTCAATACAATAGTGAGATTGCCCGCATTGCGAATCATTGTTGACGCTGCTCATGAACAAGGCGCATATTGTTATGCGCTGTAAGAATTTCTGACTTCGTGAATGTTGTAAGGCAACAGTGAGTCCAAGATGTGTTTAAGGATGGTTGGTTGAGCTAGGACATACCTATGCTTTTACCAACGCAGCAGTTCGTACGTCCACTCATATAGTATTTTCAAAGACTTGAGGCCGGAAATGAAGTACGAGACGCGCTTTGGCATGACACTGTTAGCGTTTTTGTCCACCAATCTCATTCAAGCTCCATTCGTTGGGCACGCTCTGGCTCAGGACTCTGGAGCGGGTCCTCAGGTGAAGCCGGATATTGAGATCAACAATACACCAAGCCCGACCGACGACTATCTTACGTGGGCCCCAACTCCGGCGCGCATACGGATCTCAGCTCCCAGTCCCCAGCCTGTAACGGTAATGCTGACAAACGATCCCGAGCAAGCTGTCCCCCCGGGTCGCGATCAGCCGCTCGACGGCAATCTGGCCTTCGCTGAGCGCCTTGTTCGTGGTGAAACCGCCACGTTACAGACGCTGACGTTGACGCTACCAGCCGACGGCAGCTGGGTCCCATTCTTCGTCGCAGGAGACTTCCCCAGGGCCAGCAGCGCGGACAAGGACGCGGTCATCGAGATCCATCTTGGCAATGCTTCGAGTCCAACCATCGGTTCCCTAAGCACAATGGTTCGAGTTAGGAAGAATGTGGACCGGCTGACCCCAGGCGAGCGCGACGCTTTTCTGAAGGCGATGCATGACCTGCAGGTGAAGGCGAAGACATTCGAGAGCTTTCCGGAAATGCACGACCTTGCTTCACGGGGCAAGTTTCCGTATCAAAATATCACCCTGCCAGATGGGACTTTGAATCCAAAGTTCTGGCCCGACCAGGCTCACCAGGGATCAGCATTTCTACCGTGGCATCGAGCATTTCTTTTGCTGTTTGAACGGCGTCTTCAGGCGATCAATCCGGCGGTTACAATCCCATATTGGCGCCTAAACGCCCCCACGAAGGCTTTCGACCCAATGTTTTTGGGTACCAACCGTCGGTCCGTTGACACGTTCCAGACAGAGGTCATTTTCTCGCCTGCGAATTGGCTTTACGGTTGGAGCATTTCGTACAAGGATCTGAAGACAGTTATCCGCTCTCCAAAGGACACGTCGCTGCTGCGCCGAGGCAACGGCGCGACGTTGGTCGGGGACACCGAGCTATTCGGGGCGACACCGCCTTATAAGGATGCTGACAAGTTCGGGCCTTTCACGAGTGAGTTAGAATTCGACCCGCACAACAGGGGACATGCGCTGCTGGGGGCGTGGCATGCCAACTGCTTGATCTCTCCATCGGATCCGTCCTTCTGGCCGTTCCATGCCGAGCACGACAGGCTGTGGGCGAAATGGCAATGGTTCTATGGAAGGTTTGACACTGAAGGCACAACCCAAGACAGCTACGACTTTACCGGGAAGTTCGTGCCAAACGACACAAACACTACCAACCTGGGACACAACCTCAAGGATATGATGTGGCCCTGGGACGGCACCAAAGGCCGGATCATGGACGACGTGAAAAGCCGCGCGAACCGCCCTGATGAGAACCCTTTTACGGCGTTTCCGGCAGCGCCTACGGCGGGCCTTTGGCCTGCTTCAGATGCGAAGCCTACCCCGGCCGACATGATTGACTATTTGGGGCTCTCGGGCTCGCGACTTCCGCATGGCGTCGCATACGATGACGTGCCCTATGGCGTACAGCCGTCTTCGGCCCAATCCCCGGCGATGGCTGCGTCGGCATCGATCGCTGCACTTCTGGAAGAGACGGCGAAAGACAACAAAGCGCCGGCGGATCGCCGTTTAACGGCTATGGCATCACTCGGCGCTAGCGGTAACATGGAGCCGGAAACAGTGTTTCTGGCGGTCGCGTCCGACACGGCTTCTCCACCCGAGGTGCGGCAAGAGGCTGCAACGAACCTGATCGAAACGGACCCAGCCGGCGGAACGGAAGCCGTACTTGGCCTCGTCGAACAGGGAGGCAGCGGAACCCCCGGGATGAAAGCAGCTATCATCGAGACCGGTTCACTCGTCCACCACAACGTTAAGGTGCCCGCGCATGTCGCCCATATGGTGCATCGATTGCTGGCTGAAACTGCATCGAACACAGCTGACGCGCTGGCCGTACCAGCTGCGATTGCCCTCGCCGAAATGCTAGATCCCAACGCACAGAATCACCTCACCGCTCTCCTAAAATCCGCGAACATCAAGGGCGCTACCAGGGCCCAGGTGATCGCGGCGATGTCACTCGCCCCGGCTAGTACTGCGCCCACACTGCGTGACGTCCTCGAAAAGGCCCTTCAGGAAAACGATACGGAAACAGCGCTAGCCACGCTTCGAGCCTTGGCGGGCGATCCTGACAGCCGCGCCCGTCGACTCAAGTTGACGGAACAGGACGACAATAACATTGACCCGCTTATCAATCGCGCGGCGATGCGAAGTCTCATCCACGAAACGAGCGACGTCCTTCCCAACCTGCTTGTTTACTTGGAGGGGGTTCCCCCCACGGATCTTAGAAAACTGGAGGCAGCCGGAGCGTTTCGCGTCGTGATCGAGTCGTTCAAACCCTTCTCCCGCTCGCAAGTTGACGATTGGAAGACGAGGATTCAAGCTGTGATAGACGGTGCACCTTCTGATGCGAAGGAATTAAGGACCGCGCTGTCTATGGATATGGAAGTGCTAGATGAAGCAGCCAATTGAGGTTAACGATGGCGACGTTTGTAGCGGTCAAGAATACCCTGGATGCTTTGGTGGCGATGGCGGACATTCCGCGTATGAAGCGTCGACATGGCGGTGATAATTTCAGTTGGAACACGGCCGAGGAACTAAGGAACGCCGGGGCGCAGATAGCCGGCACGGCTTACAGGCTGATCGCACCCGAATGTGTCGGCAATGGAAAAGCCGACGAAACTTTCCTTGTACGCATTCTTTCTGGACCGCTCGATCAGGAAGACCTTCCCCAAATGCCCTTCAGAGGACCGTTTGCCACGATCAATCAGATCAAAGTCATCCGAGATTGGATCAACGAAGGAGCCCTGGATGACAGTAAGCGCCAAGCTGACCCCATCTGGCGCGGCTTGAGGTGATGAGCGAGACATACTGACACTGAAGCAAGGAGCCGAGGAGCTTG
>NZ_JAMYOU010000036.1:0-43798 GCF_040319995.1 Mesorhizobium sp. M0815
TCGGCGCTTTCGGCGCAATGGCCTTCACCATCGGCAGATATGGCATCGGTTCGGTCGTCAACCTCGCGATGCTGGTCGCGACGTTCTATATCACCGCCTTCCTCTTCGTGTTCGGGGTTCTCGGCGCGGTCTGCCGCTACAACGGCTTTTCGATCTGTTCTCTCATTCGCTACATCAAGGAAGAGCTGCTGCTTGTCCTCGCAACGTCCTCCTCGGAGGCCGCGCTCCCCTCGCTCATGCAGAAGATGGAGAAGCCGGGCGCCAGGCGTTCGGTTGTGGGTCTCGTCATCCCGGCCGGATATTCGTTCAATCTGGACGGCACGAATATCTACATGACGCTGGCGGCCCTCTTCATCGCGCAGGCGACGAACACCGATCTGTCAATCGGCGATCAGGTGCTGCTGCTTTTTTTCGCCATGCTCCCTTCCAAAGGAGCAGATCGCATTACCAGTACTGGATTCGTCACCTTGGCTGCAACGCTCTTTGTCGTCCCGACCGCCCCTTTCGTCGGCATGACGCTGATCCTTGGCGTCTACCACTTCATGTTCGAATGCCGTGCGTTCACGAATCTGCTCAGCAACGCAATGGCAACGCTCGTCGTCGCGCGCGGTGGGCGACCCGGATGAAGTTCGATCGGCAAAGGCCCTCGCGAGCGGACCCTCGGCGCTTTGGTGGCGGAGGATCAAGTCGGCGGCGTTTCGAAGGGCGGTTGCGGCTGGCCTGCTCGCGCGAACGCCGCTCAGGCATTGCGGGCAGGGCACGAAGCCGCCGTAAAGGAACCGTCCGCTGACATCGGCAGCAATAGCGCTCCGCAATTCGCGTACTCCGGAACTGCTGGGGTTCTTGGAAGGTTTTCGAAATGTCTCGCTGCTCCAGCCGAATTGCGTGTGCTTATGAAAGAGATGGAGACTTCAGGTCGCGCTATCGGACAAAATTTGATCATCGGATACGTTCACTCCCCATTGGGGAGGGCGAGTCAGAAGATCGCTACTTCTTGAGACGCACCCATGAAGGAGACGTGACTATAACGTTTAGTGCCGCTTTATGTGGCCAGACGAGGGATGCTGCCTTGATCACTTCCGCACAGATGCGCGCGGCGCGGGCGCTGCTCGGAATCGACCAGGTCAGACTGGCCGAGTTGTCGGGAGTGTCGATTACAACCAGACTGACAGCCGCAAGACCGATGAGCGCATCCGCGAAAAAGACGTTCAGTTGCGCGAACTCCAGCACCGGGTCAAGAACAATTTGCAGATGATCACCGCCCTGATCCGACTCGAAACTCGCAATGCGGTAGAGCCGGACCAAAAGCGTTTCGAGCGCCTAGCAGGACGTGTCGATGCCTTGGCGATGCTCTACCAAGAACTTTCCGGTGACGAACCAAAGGACGAGGTTGATCTCGGCGTCTATCTCAGTCAAATCGCATCGGGAGTCATGACCGCGCATACTACAGAGGGCATCCGGCTCGACATGAGCGTGGACACCTACCCAGTTTCGATGAATGTCGCCATGCCCGCCGGACTGGTAGTGAACGAACTGCTGACCAATGCACTAAAGCATGCTTTTCAAGGACGCGAGGGAGGCACGATCACCCTGCACAGCATCGTTGAGGGTGAAGGCTGCCGGGTGGTCGTCGCCGATGACGGTATCGGCCTGCCAGAAGGCGAGACATGGCCCAAGCACGGTAAGCTCGGCGCGTTGATTGCGCGCTCGCTGATCGAAAACGCCAACGCGCAATTCGACGTGAACTCCAGCCCGAATGAGGGCACGAGAGTAACTATCCTGCTCAGGCGGGCCACAGCAGCCGCCGCCTGTTAGCTGCGTGCTTATGGAGGCGGGACGTTATTTTTCGCTCAGTAGGTTGCCAGGAGCTTGCCCCAGGTCTCCCGAGTGAGCTCTTGCCATGGAGGGAGTCCGTTCGCTGCCTGAAAGGGATCGGCTTCGGTCGGCGGATATCTGGGGCAATGGCAGCCGTTAGTTCCGGCCGATTGAACTGGATGTACGGCTGCTAAGGGGATGATGCCGACCTGGCCGCCTCGAGAACCGGGGAATTCAAGCCCGTGTTGCACTGACTTTGGGGGCGGCTGGACGCCAAAAAAAGAAAGCCAGCTCAGAAGCTCGGCCAAGTTGTGAAGGTCAAAATCGCCATCAGGCATTGAAAAAGGCACGCTCTCATTATATATCTCCGATGCGTCGGAAGATTTATTTAGGAGCGACCATGGCAGCTGTAGCCGAAATGCTGAAGGCAACCGAGGCCGCCGTGGTCTCGCGTGTAAGCCTGCGAGATGTCAATCGCGCAATCGATGAACGCATCCTGCCCGATGCCTTCGTATCGGTTGACAACGGCCGGCACGTCCTGGCTGGAGCCTGCTCCTTCATCAGCTTCTACTTCGAGACCGCAAAGCGTCTAACCTCGGAAGAACGACTGTTTGCGATCAGGACGGTTGAGCCCAAGCTAACACGCTCGCGCTCCCTCGCTTGGGCGGCACTGCTGCGCGAGGACTGGACCGTGCGAGACGACTTTCTAACGATCGATCTGATGCCGTTCCTGAAGAGCACGAGTGAACGTCTGTCCGATCTCGAGGCGGCTCGCGAGATGGTCACGTCGTCGGATGACGTGCTCAGCGGCACGCCCGTTATCCGTAACACTCGCGTCCCAGTGTATGATGTCGCGGCATCAGTCACTGTCGGTCATTCGGTTGAGCGCATTCTTGGGGCCTACCCGAGCCTTGACACGGAGAAGGTACGGCTCGCGGCGATTTATGCAGAGGCGAACCCCCTGCGAGGGCGTCCTCGTACTGGAGACCTTCCAAAAGGCTCCGTCATCACTTCCGATCGCCGTGTTCCGCGTCTTAGGAAGGCGGGATGAAGTTCCTGATCGATGAATGTCTCACCCCCGAGCTTGCAAAAATTGCGCATGGGAAGGGTCATTGCGAGACCAGCCACGTTGTCTGGCTGGGGCTCGCCGGGCTCAAGGACTGGGAGCTCAAGCCGATCATTCTTGAAGGCGACTGGACCTTCGTAACGAAGAACTCGGTGGATTTTAGGGGGCCAAAGGATAATCCGGGCACCAAGGGACAGTATGCAGATGTTGCCATCCACGCAGGGCTTGTTTGCCTAAACGGCCCGCCAGGCATGGATCTCGACATGCAGATCGAACTTTTCGAAATGGCGCTGATCGAGCTGGACGACGATGATCTTGTGAACCAGGTTCTTGAAGTGATCCTCGAAGACGAGGAAACGTTGCGCGTTGTCCGTTATGCGCTACCGAAGGAATGATCGAAGCCAACGAGGCAGCAAGCCCGGGGCGCAGGACCGATTTCATCAATGATCCTGCCGTCGTCGCGAAGCGCGAACAGGCACCTGGCGAGACTGGCCGCGGCAGAGTGAGACTGTCGCGAACAGACGATAAAAACAAACATCACTTGGGCACGCCGCAGAAAGGTGGCAAGCAGCCCCTCTGGTCGCAACAAATGGAAGGCACGACTGGACGACATCGTCGCTATGCCAAAGGTCTTCGCATCTGGTCCGATCAGAAATCCTATCTCGACGCGACGGTCGCCTATGAAGAGACAAAAATGTAGCGCAATCGGTTCACGATCGATTGAAACCATGACCGTTCCTGTGCGGTGCTCAGACTGCCGCTGAGTGCCTGGCCTTTGCACTTTCAAAATATTTATCGAACTTCACCGCAATGCTCCTCACGAAGGGGCGATTTGCCGCCGGTACGACGAAACTGTCGCCTTGCAGTTCAAGCAGTTGAGCAGGATCCTTAAGGGCGATGGAGCTTGCCTGAAGCAGGAGCCTTTGGCCGGCTTGCCCGAAGCTCTCCACCAGATCGACAGCCGAGAAGGCGAAATCGCACATCAGCCGTTCAATGATCCATCCCCGGACGCGATCGTCGTCGGAGAGCACGATGCCGCGCACAGCCGCCAACCTGCCGTCTGCAACCACACGGCCGTATTCGCCGGTCGAAGGCATGTTCTGCACGTAGCCCTGGCGAAAACGGCTGATCGACGAAGGGCCAAGTCCGATCAATGTCTCGCAGCGATCGTCCGTGTAGCCCTGAAAATTGCGGTGCAAAGCGCCCGCGCGGGCCGCTACCGCCAACGCGTCGCCCGGCTTTGCGAAATGGTCGAGCCCGATTGATTCATAGCCCTCGTCCACAATCGCTCGCGCGGCAAGTCGCGATTGAGCGAACCGCTCCGTGGGACCGGGGAGCCATGCCTCGTCGATCATCGTCTGATGTTTCTTGAACCAGGGCACGTGAGCGTAGCCGAACAGCGCCATCCTGTCCGGTTCCAGGGTGAGCGCCTGCGCCACGGTGGAACACAGAGTCTCCCTGGTTTGATGCGGCAGGCCGTAGAGCAGATCAAGGTTCACGGAATCCACTCCGCGGGAACGAACTTGGTCGATGACTGCCTTGGTCTGCAAAAAGCTTTGCTCGCGGTTGATCGCCTTTTGCACTTTCGGATCGAAATCCTGCACCCCGAGGCTCGCCCGCGTCATGCCGATTTCGGCAAGCGCATCAAGGCGGGCTTCGTCCGTATTGTTCGGATCGATCTCGACGCTGACCTTCGCATCGCCGAGAAAAACGAAGCTGTCCCGCAGCACCGTGCCCAGTGTCAGCATGTCCTCGGGCCTCAGCATCGTCGGCGAACCGCCCCCGAAATGAACTGCGCGAACTCGGCCCTTGCCGCTGACAAGGCCGCCAACCGTCGCGATCTCCGCATACAGCGAGCGCAGATAAGCGGCTACCGGCTCATAGTGGCGCGTCTGTCTGGTATGGCACGCGCAGAACCAGCAGAGCCTGTCGCAATAGGGAATATGCAGGTAAAGCGATATCTCGTCACCGCCTTCGAGCGCCTCCAACCAGCCTCGGTAGACGACAGCATCGACCCCCGTATGGAAATGCGGCGCGGTCGGATAACTGGTATAGCGCGGGACATTCTCGCCAAGTCTGGCAGCTAGCTCCGGTCGCATGTCGTGGTCCACCGTGTTTGCGTCGCCGGAACTGTGGATGCTTGGATGAGCCTAAGCCCTGATTTCGATCAACCTTCAGCACGGACAAACTGCCGCAAGGATTTTTCTACCGTCGATTGCTATCCTGCCTGCACTGGACCGGTAGACCGATCGAATGACATTACGGCAGGATATTCACAGTTCCGGCATTCCCGTTCTTTGCCTGTCTTGCGAGGCACGGCACCGCGGTGTCTGTGGTGCGCTCGAACCAGACCATTTGGCTCGGCTAGCCAAGACTTCGTCGCGGCACAAAATCGAGCCGGGGGTCGAACTGATCGGCGACGCCGAGGCGGTCGACAGCTATTCAAACGTGCTTTCAGGCGTGGTGAAGCTGACGAAGAGCCTTTCGGACGGCCGCCAGCAGATCGTCGGCCTCCAGTTCGCGCCGGATTTTCTGGGACGGCCCTTCAAGGTGAAAAGCGCGATCAATGCGCAAGCGGCAACAGTTGTCTCGCTATGCTCGTTTCCGAGAGCGGCCATCGAACGGATGATGAAGGAATCACCGGAATTTGTGCATCGCCTGCTCAAGCAGACGCTGAACGAACTCGACGAGGCACGCGAATGGATGGTTACTCTGGGGCGCAAGACCGCACCGGAGAAGGTGGCGAGCTTTCTCCTCATGATCGCCCGGAACATCGATTCCAGTGTTAACCCGGCGGCCAGGTCGGCGTGCTTCGAGCTGCCGATGACGCGTGCCGACATCTCTGATTTCCTTGGAATTACAAACGAGACCGTGAGCCGTCAGCTGACCAGCCTGAGAATGGACGGCGTGATTCGGATCGAGAACAACCGCCGTGTCACCGTGGACAGCATGAGCCGGCTGGAACGGCGCTGCGGCGGCCGAGGCGCAACCGCCCTTTGAATGAGACCGAAGCGGCGGGGCCTGCGTCGCTTACTTAGGTTCGGAGCAAGGCATGCTCGCGTTGGGCTTAGAAGAAGCCGCGTAGCGACAGCATCCGCTCTCCATCGGATCGCATGAGCCAGGAGCGTTTCGGCCACCGTGTCGTCGAAGCATTGATGCCCGAGGTGCTCGACACGCAACCGGCTAATGGAGTCAGCATTGGACTCGGCCGAGGTCAGTGCGCCTCATGCGGGAAAATGATCGTCGCCCCGGGCTGAACGAAACTGCGAACTTTGTGTTGCCCATTTCCCTCAAGGCTACGCTAGAGCCCTCGTTGAGGATGCGGAGCGTGATCGCGATCGCGCTGAGCGGATCCGACTTGCGGGTGGGCCGAAGCCGACGTTGAGGGAACGCGCCGTCTCGCTTGCTCTTACGAAGGGCGAAATCCGGGCAAAAGACCTGACCGACATCGGGATCCCTCGCTGCTCTCTCGCCTCCATGTGCGAGGAAGGGCTGCTCGTGAACGTGGGCTACGGCCGCTATCGTAGGGTCAAAGGCCCTGACTGGTCGATGCTTGAAGGCCTGGAACAGTAAGACTAGCTCAGAGACGATTCGACAACCCGGCCGACTCCTTCCATCATGCCCATAACGGCAGGGAGGAAGTCGTGTCCGTCTATTTAGTCACTTGGGACCTGAATAAGCAGAAGCCGAACTACAACCAGGCGCGCCAAAACCATATCGACCATCTAGCCCGTTACGAGCACATTAAAGACTCTGGGCTGGATTCGGTGTGGTTCATCAGCTCGACATTATCGGCTGACGCACTGGATGCTGACATTCGAACGCATATGGATACAAATGATCGTGTGATCGTCACGAAACTGGTACACGGGCAGCACCAAGGTTGGCTCGGTCAGAACTTGTGGGATTGGATCAACGCTCGCCTCTAAAGTGAGGGCATCATGGACATAGCAACCGGCCTGACATTGCTGGCTCAGGCTACAGGCATCGTCAAAGACCTTCGGAGGTCGACAAGGGGTTTGACGCTGCGGCGCCCAAATCGCAAATGGCCGACCTTTACGGTACGCTCGCGGGCGTGAAGATCGCCCTGTCGGACGCAAGGGAAACCATCCACGACCGCGATCGGAAGATCAAGGAACTGGAAGCCAAAATAGCTGCACTAAGTTCTGGCGGGGCCTGTCCCATCTGCAATGCCGGGCGAATGAAGATTGTTGCCTCTCATGAGCACCCGTATTTCGGCTTCGCGGGCGTCCAGGAACGAACCCTGAAATGCGACAATTGCGGCCACACAGAGAAGCATCTGCATGACCCCATCGGGGTCACGAAAAAGCGTTAGGTGAAGGGAGATATCGAATGGCAAAGCAGCCCAAGAACCACGGAAAGGCGTGGACACCCGACCAGGTGAAGACGCTGAAGGAACTGGCAAAGGGGAACACTCCCACTCGGGTGATCGGCCTCAAGCTTCAGCGTACTGAAGATGCGATCTATGCCAAGGCCAGCGACGAAGGTATTTCGCTCAGCCCCACGAACCAGTCGCCTTACAACCGCTCGAAGTAGAGCAGCCTTAAATCGAAGCCACCGCGAATGGCTTGCCGACAGCTTGCTCAAGAACAGGCTGAGCCGCCTTCAAACTAGTGCCTGCGCCGCTCCCTCCGTGACGGGTGAGCCTCTCTTCGGTAAGTTGCGCTTCATACGGAAGCCCTGACCTGCAAGCCTCATTAGCTTGCCAGCCGTTTGCCTTTTGCAAACACTTACCCGGCATATCGGGAAGACGTTTGCAGTATGCAACAGTAGAGATGCTACCGTCTGGCAGCGTTGAAAATAATAAACAGAATAGTTGATACAGGATGCTTGACAATGCGCTCCTTTGATCTGAACTTGAGTGAACCGGCGAGTGTTTCCATCACTCGCGGCTCTAACCACAACCGAAGAGGACGCTTCGATATGGCTATCACCCAAACTACAGAACTGCCCGAATTCAGCAAGTTGATCTTGGTCGCAGCGAGGCTCGCGAAAGCTGGTCAAGACCAAGAAGTTGGCGAACCGGTCGACGTCATGACCGGCGGAACCTATCGCACCCGAGGCGGTGTTTGTGTCGGGCCGCTCCGCCCATTCCGTGACGAAGAGGACGGCGATCACACCGACGCCGAAGGCCGCTCCGCATGGTTCTTCGTGGACGGAGTCGGCGCCTATGACCGTTACGGCTGCATTCTGTCCGGGGTCCCCGCCGATAGCGAGCTTGATTGCGTCTCTACCTGGGACTGCGGCCTTCTCCTCGAATCGGCGGCCTGAGCGGAAGGCGCGCACAAATGCTCGGTGTTGATCCTATCCGCGACCTCCGCATCGCTGTGACTGGAGCGCGCCGGGCGATAGGGATTGCCGAGCGTCGCCGAGAAGGCAGAAGCGTTGTCTCACGCAGCCGAACGAGCGAACGAATTTGGCGCGGTGGCCTTTGCCGCCACCGGGGAGGTGCTTCTAACGGCCGATGACGTGGCCGGCGTTCTTCGCGTCAGCAAAGCCACGCTCGCCCGTTGGCGGGTCCTCGGAACCGGCCCCGACTACGGCAAAAAGCAGGGCCGGATCCTCTACCGCGCGGAGACCATCGAAATATTTGTGACTTCAAAAGAGCGCACCAAGACGCGCGGCGATGACCTTGGCCGGTGAAAGGCCGGCTATCTACCCTGGCCCATGATCCCCATGGCGGCGTCGGCGAGTCCGAACCATCTACACCATCGTCGAAGTCTGGAGAACGGCTTGAGTGCGAAATGGTCCTCTTCGCCAAAGGTCGAGCCAGCAGCCGAATGCTATTGAATGATCTTCCCGTAGCCTTCCGGATTTTTTATCGGTGGCGTATCGGATTGCGTTAGCGACTTATCAAAGCGCTCCGCCTGCTTTCGTTCGACCGATTTGACCAACAGCTCCGATTGAAGATCAACCAAGCTAACGTCCCCTTTGATCACAGAAAAAATGCGAACAAAGACGTAGGTGAGCAGGAAGCCCACGACGGCGGACATTCCCGGCTCCACGTAGAGTAGGGTTTCCGGAGGAATGAAAGCGGCCGACGTCAAAGCCGCGGCTATTGCTTTCGCGAAAACCAGCGAACCCATGGCCAAAAACACAACGCCGATCAGTGCGCGAAGAGCGCGGATCGATTGCTTGATCGCCGCCGCAATAAGTCGGACTTCGCCAAGCTCAAACTGATCAGGATTGCTGAACGGCAGGCCCCGAGCCAACCGAACAAGAACGCCTGCCGCGATCACCGACAACGCAGTCAGAAGCGAAGGTTTAGCCGCCTCCCAAAAAGCCACAGATCCAAGCTCCGCCGCAGCTATTGCGCCGGCAAGGGGAAGGACGATATGGCTCCAACGTATGTTCATTCCCTAAATATGGGGCTAACCGACAATCTTTCCATCATGCAAAAAACGCCGATGGACTTCGAGCATCTGTGAAAGGGCGTGTTCAAGATCAAGGAGACCGCTGGTATCAGACATCTTTCGCACCGTCATGTCAGCAGAGAGACGCGCGTCATCACCTTTGATCTCGCCATCGCGCCCGCGAACCCGCAACTCGCCGTCCGGCGCGTTTCGCAAACCTGCTGCCAGATTGCCCATAAACTCCTTACCGAATTTCCTCTTGGTCGCACGATATCCGATGTTGACCGTAACTTCCAACGCAGCATCCGGGGGCATGGACTCGATCAACTTTTCCGCCTCCACCGGACCCAGAAGATCCTCGATAATCTTCCTGGCCTTCCCCCAACCGGCCGCAATTTTCTCGCCAAGGCTCTCGTGGGTTTCGATTTCGATGACCTGCGGTGTCGCGACAGCCGGCAGAGCGGGACGCACCGTCTCGGGCACAAGGCCGCCAATTTCCACCGACTTCACGTCGCCGAGGTCGCCACCGACCTGATCTCGGTCGAATTCGGCCTGCAACTCCACGTGCTGGGCCGCTGATATAACGCCCGCCTGATCGCGCAGCAGCCAGGTCAGGTATTCCTCCATGGACTTGGCTTGCAACGTGACGTGCTGGATTTGATAGAAATGGTCCCCAATCGCCAGCCAATACGCGATGCCGTGGAGATATTCGTGCCCGGCCGGCGCTTTTGATTCGGCGATGGCCCAGGCCTTCATGACCTCGTCGAGCGTAGGATGAGTGGGGTCGGCCGACAGCTGAAGTAGGGCTTGCATTTGGCCCGGAGAGAACAGGCAAATGTCACCGAAGACATATTCATCCGTTTCGTGAAAATCGTTCAGGAAGCGCTGATAACCGTCCGCTTTGGGCACATCCGCGATGCGGTGTTTGACACTCTCGGCAATCCGGGCGTTGCCTTTCTTGGTATTGAGCGCCTGCCGGATCTTCGCGCTTAAAGTCTCGGCTGGAAACTGCGAATTATCGCGCCGAAGCTTCCTATAGTGAATTTTGCATCTTTTGGCACTCATCTTAAGCCCCCCTGATTCGTTGTCGGCCGCAAGATGATCACAAATGTGTAATCTGCGCGAGGCCAGCATGGGCCGTATTGGCGGCTTGCAATAATTGTACGGGAGACGAATCCGACGACCCGACGGGGACAATGGGACCACGTCGGCAACTACTGGCGCGGCTTATTCCATCTATTTCCAGAGGAGTTCAGCACCGTCCACAGGGCTCATTTTAGACGCATATTAGACGAGTTTGGGCGGGAGGCAGCTAAGTGCTTGATCTATCTGGTACGCCCAAGGGAATCGAACCCCTGTTACCGCCGTGAAAGCGCGTTGCGATACTGAAATCGTGCGAAGCCCCCCTGTCACGACGATCTCGGCAATCATCAGATCAGGCCATAGCGAAACCAGATTCTGTAGATATGCTGTAGATCAGCCGTGCGATTTTTTGGATCGGCTAAGTGCTTGAAATTGCTGGTTCCCCGAATTACGAATGTCACGAAGGCTGGCGCTGGCTGTCCCAAGGCATTGAAACGATCGACGTTCGGCAAGGCATCGGCCTACTTTCCAGCGTCACAGAAGGCGCGCTTCCCCACACGCCCGCGATCGCCTCCATACCCGGCCCGACCGGGGACGCGGGGCCTGTCCGTAAGCGTGGCGGCCGGTGCTGCGCTTCCACATTCGATCGCCACACTCTGATCGCACCGAACTCGATGCTGCTCGAAGCAAAATCGTGCGGCTCTGACATGGATCAGGGCGAGCAGGCCACGGCTGCGCAATAAGGCACTGCGGTTTGGCGCCCGCCGGAATTGGAAATCGGGGCTTGCGATGAAATTCGGCACAGAGATCGTCCTTCTAAGCCTGTTTGCGTTTGCGGCCCTGGTGGCTGCCGGCTTCGGCGTAGATGAACCTTTTCGCCGGCATATGTGGGTTTTGTTCTTCGCCGTGGCTGGCTTCACTGCGATTCTGTTGCGCAACACGGAGTTCAAGCCGGCAGTTCCGATCGACCCCGCCGCTTACATGGATGGGCCGATCCGCTACGGTGCCATCGCCACCGTATTCTGGGGCGTCGTCGGCATGCTGGTCGGCGTGGTCATCGCCCTGCAGCTCGCCTACCCCGATCTCAACATCCAGCCCTGGTTCAATTTCGGCCGACTGCGGCCTTTGCATACTTCCGGCGTGGTTTTTGCCTTCGGCGGCAATGCACTCATCTGCACGTCACTTTATGTCGTGCAGCGGACCTGCCGCGCGCGTCTGTTCGGCGGCGATCTCGGCTGGTTCGTGTTCTGGGGCTATCAGCTGTTCATCGTCATGGCGGCAACCGGCTACCTGCTCGGCATCACCGAGAGCCGCGAATACGCCGAGCCCGAATGGTATGTGGACCTGTGGCTGACCATTGTCTGGGTCGCCTATCTCATCCTGTTCCTCGGCACGATCCTGAAGCGCAAGGAACCGCACATCTATGTCGCCAACTGGTTCTACCTTGCCTTCATCGTCACCATCGCAATGCTGCATGTGATCAACAACCTGTCGATGCCGGTCTCCTTCCTGGGCTCCAAGAGCTATTCAGCCTTCTCCGGCGTACAGGACGCACTGACGCAATGGTGGTACGGCCACAATGCCGTCGGCTTCTTCCTCACCGCCGGCTTCCTCGGCATGATGTATTATTTCGTGCCCAAGCAAGCCAACCGACCGGTCTATTCCTACCGGCTGTCGATCATCCACTTCTGGGCTTTGATCTTTCTCTACATCTGGGCCGGTCCGCACCACCTCCACTACACCGCACTCCCTGACTGGGCGCAGACGCTCGGAATGGTGTTCTCGATCATGCTCTGGATGCCGTCATGGGGCGGCATGATCAACGGCCTGATGACGCTATCCGGCGCCTGGGACAAGATCCGGACCGACCCGATCATCCGCATGATGGTGATGGCCATCGCCTTCTACGGCATGTCGACCTTCGAAGGTCCCATGATGTCGATCAAGACGGTCAATTCGCTGTCGCACTATACCGACTGGACCATAGGTCACGTGCACTCCGGTGCGCTCGGCTGGGTTGGGATGATCTCGTTCGGCGCGATCTACTACATGGTGCCGAAGCTTTGGAGACGTGAACGGCTCTATTCGCTGCGGCTCGTCACCTGGCACTTCTGGCTGGCGACGCTCGGCATCGTCGTCTACGCCGCTGTCATGTGGGTGTCCGGCATCATGCAGGGCCTGATGTGGCGCGAATACGACGAGCAGGGCTTCCTGGTCTACTCCTTTGCCGAAACTGTGGCCGCCATGCACCCCTACTATGTCATGCGCGCCATCGGCGGCGCGATGTATCTGTCGGGCGCCCTCATCATGGCCTGGAACATCGCCATGACCATCCTCGGCTACCAGCGCGAGGAGGATCCGATGCCGCGCTCCATCCCCGCCCTCCAGCCTGTGCGATCAGGAGCCAGAAAATGGGCCTGATGGACAGACACGCGGTCATCGAGAAGAACGCCACACTTCTTCTCCTCGGGTCCCTGCTGGTCGTAACAATCGGCGGCATCGTCGAGATCGCACCGCTCTTCTATCTCGACAACACGATCGAGAAGGTTGAAGGCATGCGCCCTTACTCGCCACTCGAACTGGTGGGGCGCAACATCTATGTGCGCGAGGGCTGCTACCTCTGCCATAGCCAGATGATCCGGCCGTTCCGTGACGAGGTCGAGCGCTATGGGCATTACAGCCTGGCGGCCGAGTCGATGTACGACCACCCGTTCCAGTGGGGCTCGAAGCGCACCGGACCGGACCTCGCCAGGGTTGGCGACCGCTACTCGAACGGATGGCACGTCCAGCATCTCACCGAGCCGCGTTCGGTGGTGCCGGAATCGATCATGCCGAGCTACGCGTTCCTGAAGGACATGCCCATCGAGGTGAAGGATTTCTCGACGCATCTGATCGCCAACAGCCGTGTCGGTGTGCCCTATTCAGACGACATGATCGCTCATGCCAATGCCGATCTCATGGCGCAGGCCGATGCGAATGCCGACACATCGGGCCTGGAGAGACGCTATCCGAAAGTCAAGGTTGGGGACTTCGACGGCGATCCGCAGCAGGTCACCGAAATGGATGCGCTGGTCGCCTATCTCCAGATGCTCGGCACGCTGGTCGATTTCAGGACCTATGACGAAGCCGCCGGTTACCGCTGAGGAGAATGGCGATGACCTACAATTTCATGCGGGAGTTTGCCGACAGCTGGGGCCTACTTGCCATGGCACTTTTCTTCCTCGGATGCGTTGCCTTTGCATTTCGTCCCGGCAGCCGCAGGCAAGCCGAGAGAGCCGCTCACATTCCTCTCAAGGACGACTGATCATGGGCAGCGAGCATATCGACGAGGTTTCGGGCATCTCGACGACCGGCCATGAGTGGGACGGCATCAAGGAACTCAACAACCCGCTTCCGCGCTGGTGGGTCATCACCTTCTACATCACCATTGCCTGGGCGATCGGCTACACCGTCGTCTATCCGGCATGGCCGATGCTGACTTCCGCGACCAGGGGTGTGCTGGGGTATTCGAGCCGCAAAGACGTCAAGAATGAACTGGCGGCGGCCGAAGTGGCCAAGGGCAAATATGTCGCTGCCATTCAGGCGAAGACCGTCTCCGAGATTACTGCCGACGATACACTACGCGAATTCGCGGTCGCCGCAGGTGGCGCCGCGTTCAAGGTCAATTGCGTGCAGTGCCATGGCTCGGGCGCTCAAGGGTCCAAGGGTTTTCCCAACCTAAACGACGACGATTGGCTGTGGGGTGGCAACGCCGAACAGATCCAGCAGACGATTGCGCACGGCATCCGCTTCGCATCAGACCCGGAGACGCGCCTGTCGGAAATGCCTGCTTTTGGCGACATCATCACGACGGATCAGATCAAGCAGGTCGGCGCCTATGTCGCAAGCCTCTCCGATCCTGTTCAGGACACAAGCCTGATCGAACTCGGCGCCAATGTTTTCGCCGAGAATTGTGCGGCCTGTCATGGTGAGAATGCAAAGGGCAACAGGGAGCTCGGCGCACCCGACCTGACCGACGCGATCTGGCTTTACGGGTCTGGCGAAACAGCCATCGCCGCGCAGGTCCGCGCCCCGAGGCATGGCGTCATGCCGGCCTGGATCGGGCGTCTCGGCGAGATCAAGGTCAAGGAACTCGCGGTCTATGTCCATTCGCTTGGCGGCGGAGAATAGGAACGCAAGCCTATTCTCGTCCTCCCCCCAACCGCCAAGCGACGAGGCCCGGCGCGAGCCGGGCCTCGGCATCATCCAGAAACCGATGGGTCGGGCTTCCGGCGAAATCGTCGCTGGTGACTGGAGCTTCTCGTGCTCGATAACACGCAAATAGAACGGCTCGAAGCCGATGCGGTCAACTCCGCCAAGACCCGTCAGCCGCTCTATGCCGGACGCAAGAAGATCTTCCCGAACCGGGCCTCTGGCAGTTTCCGCCGCTTCAAGTGGTCGGTGATGGCAATCACGCTGGGGATCTACTACCTGACCCCCTGGCTGCGGTGGGATCGCGGGCCATTTGCCCCTGACCAGGCCGTGCTGGTCAATCTTGCCAACCGCCGCTTCTACTTCTTCTTCATCGAGATATGGCCGCAGGAATTCTACTACGTCGCCGGCCTGCTGGTCATGGCCGGTGTCGGCCTTTTCCTGATCACATCCACCGTCGGCCGGGCCTGGTGCGGCTATACCTGCCCGCAGACCGTGTGGGTCGATCTGTTTCTGGTCGTCGAGCGAGCCATCGAGGGCGACCGCAACGCGCGCATCAAGCTCGATGCCGGTCCCTGGACTGCGCGCAAACTCGTGCTGCGAACATCGAAACACGCCATTTGGCTGGTCATAGGGGTGCTGACCGGCGGCGCCTGGATTTTCTATTTCGCCGATGTGCCGACGCTGCTTGGGGAACTCTTCACCGGCACCGCCGCCCCCGTCGCCTACATCACCGTGTCCGTGCTGACGGCGACGACCTATACGTTCGGCGGGCTGATGCGCGAGCAGGTCTGCACCTACATGTGCCCATGGCCGCGCATCCAGGCGGCCATGCTCGACGAGAATTCCCTCACCGTCACCTATAATGACTGGCGCGGCGAACCGCGCTCGCGTCACGCCAAGAGGGTCCTTGCCGCCGGGCAGCCCGTCGGCGACTGCGTCGACTGCAATGGCTGTGTCGCGGTGTGCCCGATGGGGATCGACATTCGTGATGGCCAGCAGCTTGAATGCATCACCTGCGCCCTCTGCATCGATACCTGTGACGGTATCATGGACAAGCTCGGCAGGGAGCGCGGACTGATTTCCTATGCGACGCTGGCCGACTACAACGCCAACATGATGCTGGCGACCCCGGGCGGCTCCGGTTCAGTCAACCCGTCACTGGTCAGGAGCGCTGACGGCCTGTTCTCCGACAAGGTGGCCCGTTTCCATATCCGCAAGATCTTTCGCCCGCGCACCTTCATCTACATGGGCGCCTGGTCGGCGGTCGGTCTCGCGCTGCTCTATTCGCTGCTGACCCGCGAACGGCTCGAATTGAATGTCCTGCACGATCGCAACCCGCAGTTCGTGACGCTGTCCGACGGTTCGATCCGCAACGGCTACACCGTCAAGCTGCTCAACATGATCCCCGAACCAAGAACGATCATTGTCACGATGCAGGGCCTGCATGGAGCCGAAATGAGCGTCGTCGGCATCGATCTGCCGGCGGATCGCTCCTTTGCCATCCCGGTCGAACCCGACCGGCTGAAGATGCTCAAGGTTTTCGTGCGTCAGCCGGCAGATCAGGTTCGGGGTGCAGCGCAAAGCTTCAAGTTCCGGGTCGAAAACAAGGCAACGTTCGAGTCGGACGAATACACGGCCACTTTCAACGCACCGGAGATCGCCAGATGAGCGACACCTCGCGACAATCTCGCGAATTCACCCGCAGGCATATGCTGTTCACAATCCTTGGCTTCTTCGGCGTGGTCATAGCGGTCAATCTGACGATGGCGACGCTCGCCAACACGAGCTGGACCGGCCTTGTCGTCGAAAACACCTATGTGGCGAGCCAGCAATTCAACAAAAAGGCCGAGCAAGGGCGAGCTCAGGCAGCCCTCGGCTGGACTGGCAAACTGACCATCGCAGGCGGTGAGGTCCGCTACAGCCTCACCGATGCTGGCGGCAAGACGGTTGCCGTGCATGGCGTCAAGGTGCTGTTTCGTCATCCCGCCTACGAGGCCGAGGACGAATCCGTCACTCTTGCAGCTGCCTCCGGTCAGATATTCGCCGCGCACCACATCCCCAAGGATGGCGTCTGGATCGTCGAAATCGACGCCGATGCGAGCCTTGCGGAACCCTATCGCGACGTTCGCCGGATCGTGATTTCCCGCGGGGCGCTGCAATGAGCTGCTGCGTGCCAGGCGCCGAAATGGCATTGGACCTGGAAAAGGTCACACTGGTCCTGCCTTCTGGCCACGAAATCAGACTGGCGAGCCGCTCGATTGGCGAAAATCTTCGCCAGACCGACCTCTCGGTGCCGGCTGTGCATTGTGCCGCCTGCATCCAGACGATCGAGACGGCGATCGGCAAGCTGGATCGCGTCGAAGGCGCTCGTGTCAATCTTTCGACGAAACGTGTTTCGGTCCGGTGGCGCGGCGAGGAGGTTCCGCCATTCGTCGCCACACTTGGACGGCTGGGCTATGGCGCGCACCTGTTCGATCCCGAGGCTGACGGGAAGGACAAGATGCTCTCGGAACTGATCCGCGCCGTCGCGGTCGCCGGCTTTGCGGCGGGCAACATCATGCTGCTATCAGTCTCCGTCTGGTCCGGCGCGCAAGGCGCGACCCGCGACCTGTTCCATTGGGTCTCTGCCTTGATTGCCATTCCTGCGCTCGCTTTCGCCGGCGGCATCTATTTTCGCTCGGCCTGGAATGCGCTGCGCCACAGCCGAATGAACATGGACGTGCCGATCGCGGTCGGGGTATCGCTCGCTTACGCCATGAGCCTCTACGAGACGATCAGCCATGGCGACCATGCTTATTTCGACGCGTCGGTGTCGCTGCTGTTCTTTCTGCTGATCGGCCGCACGCTGGATCACGTGATGCGGGAACGGGCACGGACGGCCGTGAACGGACTGGCTCGGCTGGCGGCGCGCGGCGCCATGGTGCTGCGCGAGGACGGTTCGCGCGACTACTTGCCGGTTGGCGAGATCGAACCGGGAATGGAGCTCTTGATCGCGGCCGGCGAGAGGGTGCCCATCGACGGCAGGATCATTGGCGGGGCGTCGGATCTCGACTGTTCCCTGGTTTCCGGGGAAAGCACGCCCAGAACGGTGGGCCCGGGGGCGCAGGTCCAGGCCGGTACACTCAATCTCACCGGTCCACTGACCATCGAGGCGACGGCCGCCGCGAAGGATTCCTTCCTGGCCGAAATGGTTCGGCTGATGGAAGCGGCAGAGGGCGGCCGCGCCCGCCATCGCAGGATCGCCGATCGCGTCTCCGCGCTCTACGCCCCCGTGGTCCACCTCACCGCCTTTGTGACGTTCCTCGGCTGGATGGCGGCGACCGGCGACTGGCACCGCGCAATAACAATCGCAATCGCCGTTTTGATCATCACATGCCCGTGCGCGCTCGGTCTCGCCGTGCCGATCGTGCAGGTGGTCGCTGCGCGGCGGCTGTTTGAAAGCGGCGTCATGGTCAGGGACGGCTCCGCCATGGAGCGCCTGGCCGGGATCGACACGGCATTGTTCGACAAAACCGGCACGCTTACGCTCGGACTGCCCAGGCTGATCAATGCCCCGTCCATCGATCCGACGATGCTCGCCATGGCGGCCGAGATGGCAGCGCATTCCCGCCATCCCTTTTCAAAGGCAATCGCTGGCCATGCAGCCTTTGCCGGCCAGCCGAAACTCGCGTCCGTCAGCGAGCATCCGGGCTTCGGCATCGAAGCCATCGCCGAGGGCAGTACCTGGCGGCTGGGTCGCCGCGGATGGGCTGAGTGGAAAGCCCGGACCGGCGGCGAAGGCAAACAAGGCTATGGCGGAACCGTTCTGACGAAGGACGGGGTCATTGTCGCGACTTTCGATTTCGAGGATGAGCTGCGTGCCGATGCCAAGGCGGCTCTCGAACTCTTGAACAGCGCCGGCGTGTCGGTGGAGATGCTGTCGGGCGACACAGAAGCTGCCTGTGTCGAAGTCGCGGAAGCACTGGGCGTCGAGCGCTTTATTCCCGCGTTGCTTCCCTCGGGCAAGGTCGAACACATCGAAGCATTGACCAGATCCGGCCACAAGGTCCTGATGGTCGGCGATGGGCTCAACGACACGCCTGCATTGGGTGCCGCACACGTTTCGCTCGCTCCGGCCACGGCGGCGGATATCGGTCGCAACGCCGCGGATTTCGTGTTCCTGCGTAAAAGTCTTCTGGCGGTCCCACTTGCTTTAGACATTTCGCGGAAGGCCGGACGGCTGATCCGGCAGAACATCGCCCTCGCGATCGTTTACAATGGCATCGCCGTGCCGGTCGCCATCCTGGGGCACGTTACGCCACTGATCGCAGCGGTCGCGATGTCCGCCTCGTCCCTCCTGGTCATCGGCAATGCGCTACGCTTGCAAGGTTTCGTGTCAAATGCATCGGTGCAAGATGCCCGACATGACAGGCACTCCGACATTGGCGCACTGGCACAATCCTCATGACGACGCTCGCCTACCTCATACCTGTGGCCCTGTTGCTCGGAGCGCTTGGGCTGGCCGGGTTTCTGTGGGCCTTGAGGAGCGGCCAATATGAAGATCTCGATGGCGCCGCCGAGCGGATCCTGATCGACCGCGACGAGCCACGCAGCTGAGCCAGCCTGCCCTGCAACGACTCGCTCGAATATTTTCCGCGGTTGCTTCGCGTCATGCCGATTTCGGCGCGCGACTGGTGCGAACGGATCAGCCAGAATGCGTTGCCGAACTTTCGGCCAGAAAAGGGCCGCACCGAACGGGAAGCCGGCCATTCCATGATGACCTGACCAGACCATGGCGTGGCGATCGACCAGTCGACCGTGAACCCGCCGTTGCCGCGTTTATCGAGCCTGGTTGATCCACATCAGGGTTATCTCTTCATAGGCATGGTTTATTGATCATTTTTGAACGGAGAACGGATGTCTAACGGACGGTTAGGTCGCGTGGAGACGCTTGGGGAGATGAGCCGCAAACCGTGGATCGATTGCGATGCGCTCCAGTGCCCTTCGTCGCAGATAGCCGACGCTATGGCGGCACGCTGATGGCCGGCTCTGTCGATAGATTCGACGTTATTGTCGTCGGAGCCGGGCCGGTCGGACTTTCCTTCGCCGCATCGCTTGCCCAGAGCCGACTCAAGGTGGCAGTGGTTGAACGGCAGTCGCTCGAAAGCCTGGCGAATCCGGCTTTCGACGGTCGCGAGATCGCGCTGACCCACGCATCGGTTGGAATCCTTCGCGAGCTCGGCGCCTGGGATGCCATCCCGGCTTCGGACAAATCACCGCTACAAGGCGCGCGCGTGCTCAACGGATCGAGCCCTTTCGCCCTGAGCTTCGATTCTCCCAGCGGATCTGGGGAACCACTCGGAATTCTGGTCCCAAATTGTCGGATCCGCGACGCCCTGTTCAAGCTTGTCCACTTCCAGGATCATGCCCAGCTGCTGTGCGGCCGCTCGGTCGTCAATGCAACAACCAGCCACAAAGAAGCAGTCATAACGCTCTCTGATGGCAGGCAATTGGCGGCTCGGCTGCTCGTTGCAGCGGATTCGCGTTTGTCCGCGACGCGCGACCTGCTCGGCATTGGCGCCGACATCAATCGGCTTGGCAACTCCATGCTGATTTGCCGGGTGAGGCACGAGCGCGCCCATCACCAGATCGCGGTCGAATGGTTCGATCACCATCAGACGATAGCGATGTTGCCGCTCATGGAAGGCGTGTCGTCGCTGCTTCTCACTTTGCGCTCAAGCGAGGCCGACAGACTGCTTGCTCTCGACGACGATTTGTTCCTCATGGAATCGACGAGCCGGTGTCGAGGACGCCTCGGAGAGATGACCTTGGCAAGCACCCGCCATGCCTATCCGCTGGTCACGACCTGGGCGCACAAGTTCTGGGCTCCGAGTGCGGCACTGATCGGCGATGCTGCCCTCGGCATGCACCCCGTGACCGCGCATGGCTTCAACATCGGCCTCAGCGGCCAGAAGCAACTCGCCGATGGAATCCTGGCGGCATGTCGTGAGCGCCGCGACATTGCTGATCCTGACATGCTCGGCAGATACGAAAGCCGGCTGCGTCTGTCGGCGGCACCGCTCTATCATGCTACGAATGTACTTGTCGCTCTCTACTCAGGCGAGCACCCGACGGCACGGCTTGCAAGACATGCGGGGCTTCGCTTTGCCCAATATCTTCCCTTTATCCGCCATGGCATCTCGGCCATGCTCAGGCGGTGAATCGCAGGCAGCGCTGCCGCTCTGGAACGCTATCTCGGCCCGGCTTCCTTTTGTCTCGCCGGGCGCGTTTGATGCCGTTTGTAAGGCTGCTTCCATGGTGACGTTGCCGATCCTGGGATGGTTCGGATCAAGGCATAGCACGGTCAAGATCTCGATGGTCAGCCGGCAATCCTAACAGCAGACGTGCGACCCGGAGCCATGGTAAGCGCACTGGTTACCCCCGCTGGATAGTTAACCCGTCCTTCAGTGGGCTTGCGTAAGCTTGTCGTCGCGAACAACGATGGGAGCAAGCCGGTCCGTCCATGGCCCCGAAGAATGAAGACACGCTGGAGGCCAAAATCCGTCAGGATCAGCTTGCTGACCTGAGGACCGGCCTCTTCGTGTCGATGCCGATAAGCGCTATCCTGTCAGGCCTGATTTGGGCGGTGCACGCCCTTTCTGGCAGCGGCTTTGCCGCTGTAATCTGGTTCCTGGTCGTCAATGCGATAAATGCCGCCCGCCTTGCACTCGCGCGTTATCAGCTAAAGGAAACAGGGCGCCATGACAATTTCGTGGGGGTTTTGCGGCGGCTTCGCTGGTTTGGCATCCTTGCTCTTCTGGCAGGGTTTGCCTGGTCCTTCCTGGCCGTCCTGACTGTTGGATACACGACACCTCAAGCACCGCTGCATCTGGTCATTCTGGCGGGCATTTCAGCTGGTGCGGTTACATACGGCAGTTCGTATGCCGCGGCGGCGATCAACTTCATCACACCTCCGCTCCTCATCACGGTGGGTTGCCTTTTGGCGAAAGGCAATTTTGAAGACTACATTCTGGCTTTTACCGTTCTGCTCTTCATGGGCGGCTTGGTTCGAGCTTCGTTTGTTGGGCAAGCACGGTTCCGCGAAGCGAGCCGCCTGAGGCATGAGGCCGAGCGGCTTGCGGCGGAGATGAAGGCCAGTTCCAGGCAGGACCACCTGACGGCCCTTCTCAACAGGCGTGGCCTCGAAGACGCTATCGGACGGTTCGAGACCGCGGATGGCCCCTTCGTGGCAATGCTGGTTGACCTGGACGGGTTCAAATCCGTCAACGATACCTACGGTCACAGGACCGGTGATGAACTGCTTGTCAGGATCGCCCGCCGCATAGAGGAGGAAGCACCGGAAGGCTCAACGCTCGCTCGTATCGGCGGCGATGAATTCGTGCTGTTTTTTCCCTCAACGAGGGTTTCGCTTTCTGCCAGTGATCTCGCCTCCAATATCATAGCCAAAATTGCCCGCCCCTATATCGAGGTCGCGTCCGTCCGGGTGGGGGCATCAATAGGAATATACCTGGCGGAAAGCCCGGGCCTGACCGAAATGTTGTTGCGGGCGGATATCGCCCTTTATACGGCCAAGCGTCGTGGCAGGAACGAATTTTGCCTGTTCGATGCCGAACTCGACAGGGAACTGCAACGCCGCCAGTCCGTCGAACGGGACCTTCATTCGGCGATAAAGACGAGAAGCTTGCAACCTTGGTTCCAGCCGATCGTGAAACTCGACACCGAGGCTGTGGTCGGCTTTGAAGCCTTGCTGAGGTGGTCCCATCCGACTCATGGTGCCATCTCTCCACCCGAAATCATCACAGCTGCACGCGAAACCGGAATGCTTCAGCTGCTGACGCAAACCGTATTCGCCGACTGTTGTGCTTTTATCGACGGCTTGGTGAAAGCTGACTGTCGTGATCTCCGTGTGGCGATGAATGTTTCACCGCGCGAACTGGAAGCCGGCGATATCGACGACATGGTTCTGGATGGTCTGGCGGCAAGAGGTCTCCCTGCAACGATGTTCGAGATCGAGATTACCGAAGAATCCCCGGTTGACCCGGACAGAGTGGATGAAAAGCTCGGACGGCTTTCACATGCCGGCATTTCCATCGCGCTCGATGACTTCGGCACCGGCTTTTCCACGTTGGCATCGCTCAAGGACAGTCGGATACGCAAGGTGAAAATAGACCAGGGCTTCATTCGCGGCTTGGCCAAGTCCCGAGAGGACCGACTGCTTGTCAAATCGGTCATCGATCTCGGTAACATGCTCGGGATCGAGGTCATGGCCGAGGGCGTCGAAACAGAGGCGGATCGGCAAACCCTGCACAAGCTTGGCTGCCGAACCGCTCAAGGCTTCCTGTTCTCCAAGGCTGTGCCTCTGAGCCAAGCACTGGAAATGGCAGTCAAACAGCACGCGAACCAGTTGTGACCGCTCCCGCCGCGCCGTCTCTCGCGGCCGTGCGCTCATGAGTGACGGGTATCTGAACTTCCTTGTTTGAAGAGCATGACAATCCGTGCTGTGCGTCAGCCGGCGAACAGTTCCTTGTAGCCGGTCGTGACCATCCAGTTCGCCCGGTCGATATGGCTGCGAAGAGCCTTGCGGGCGCGGACCGGTTCAAGGGCCGGGTCGATGCCTAGAATGAGATCGGCCATCTCCTCTTCGCTGGCATTGTCGGCGCAGGCATCCAGGATCCGCAGGTAGATCGTGAAATGCTGCCTATCGTAGGCCGTCAGGTTCTCCGACCAGGGGACTTCGTCGCACAGAGTTGAGTTTCGAGTCTCATCTGTTCCCATTGATCGATTCATGCCTGTTGCGAGCCTCGGCTGTTGAGCGCTGGATGCAACGCAGCATATCCCAAAATGGGATAATCCGAAACCGGGATTAGTCGCTGATCCGGTCTTTACCCGACCGGTTCGCCTACATGCCCAAATCTCTTCGCTCGCCCCGCCACCAGCGGTTTCTGGCCCAGCTGGTTTCCCTGCGCAAGGCCAAAGGCCTGACTCAGGCGCAGGTGGCCGAGAAGCTTGATCGTCCCCAATCCTTCGTGGCCAAGTACGAGGGTGGAGAGCGTCGTCTCGACGTCATCGAGTTTCTCGACTTAACTGCGGCGCTTGACGCTGATCCGTGCGAGATTCTGTCCAGCCTGCGGTCCTAGCGGGCGCCCGCGCGCCTAACGGCTCGCGCCGGTGCCGTGAACCGAGCGCGCTTTTCTTCGGCAAGCTGCCATTCCGCTGCGAGTGGGTCTTTACCAAGCCATGCCGATATAGGATGATAATCCTAGGTGGGGCGATTCCTCAACGGAGATCGCAATGGCTAGGACCAAACTTTCCAGGCAGCTTTCACAGGCTGAAATCGAGCGCTTTCTGGCGGAGGCGGAACGGCTGCACAAGAGCATCGTCCAGCCGCTTCTATCACCTAGCAGCAACCATTACCGGGCTCTCCAACGCACCCATGAAGCGCTGTTGAAGACGGTGAAGGATATCACGGGTAAGGATGCGCCGTTCATTCAATGGTTCGGAACAGGACCGGTGAATTAGACCCGACTTGTAGACTCCACGCTGCAAACGTCCCATTCTCTCTTCGGAGGGAAGGGGCGTGGGCAACCATCGCTATCAAGACAATCGGTACAACCGTCGCAGGTATGGCGAGCGCCATCGTTCGAAGGACGTTCCGTTGTGGGCAAAGATCGTTGCTGGTGGAACAATCCTGGCTGGCTTTCTTGCCTTCGAAATCGGCCCTGCCGCTCTCGGCTGCAACATCAAAGCCAATATCAGCTACAACACGGGCGAGCGCATCTATCATGTTCCCGGACAGGAATATTACTGGGAGACGCGCATCAACCTGTTGAAAGGCGAGCGCTGGTTTTGTTCGGAGGAAGCCGCGCGCAAGGCTGGGTGGCGGAAGTCTCGGGTCTGAGCGTCCGTGGTAAATGCTTGCGAAAATGCTGCATCGCACATGTTTTCGGTGCAGCATTCATTTGAAGTATTATCGCGATCCGTTCGAAAAATCTGTCCAGCCTGCCGTCCTGGCGGGCGCCCGCGCGCCTGACGACGCGCACCAGGTGCTCGTGAACCGAGCCCGCTTTTCTTCGGCAAGCTCAGGCGGTCTCGGCCATTCGGCTTCGCCCCTTGGCGTGGGCAGCCCTTCGGGCTGTGACGGCCGCCGCCCTTGCGGGCGGCGCGGTTTGTCTGTTGGCCTTTCCCGGTGGCGCGGGGTGGGCGGCACTCCCTTCTAGGCCCGCCGCGGCAGCCCGCAACCCTTCGCGTGCCGCTCAGGGTCCTCCTCTTCGTTCCGGTCCTTCGGATGCGGTCCGCCTCCCACGGCGGGCCTTTCCGGTCGCGACTCGCCGCCCACCCCGCTTCCGGGGAAAGGCGCGGCGATTGGCGAGCGGAGGATGAGACGATGCATGCAAACAGCAAGCGTTCCGCCAGCGGAGAGGCTGGCGCAGGCAAGGGCGGGCGCCCCAGCGCCAGCCTTTATCAGGAGATCACCGATCGCATCATTGCCGAGCTGGAGCGCGGCACCGTGCCATGGGTCAAGCCATGGGGCAGCGCAAAGGCAGGCCTTGGCCTGCCGAGGAATGCATCCTCTGGGCGCACCTATTCCGGCATCAATATCCTCATCCTGTGGGGCGCGGTCATCGAGCGCAGCTATCCCAGCCAGAACTGGCTCACCTTCCGGCAGGCGCTCGTCCTTGGCGGCAACGTCAGGAAGGGCGAGCGCGGCACGACCATCGTGCATGCCGACCGCTTTGTCCCCAAGGACGAGAAGGAGCGCGCACGCCACGAGGGCGATGAACCACAGGCCGTGCCTTTTTTGAAGCGCTTCACCGTCTTCAATGTCGCGCAGTGCGATAATCTTCCGGAAGACCTCTATGCCGCCGCCGAGCCGCTGCCTCAGTGCGAGATCGTGCCGCAGGCCGAGACGCTCATTCGCGCCAGCGGTGCGGATTTCAGGGTCGGCGGCGATCGCGCTTTCTACATGCCGGGCAGCGACCACATTCAGGTGCCGCCGCAGCCGGCGTTCCATCACCAGATCGACTATTACCGGACCTGCTTTCACGAGCTTGGCCACTGGACCGGCCACCCGACGCGGCTTGCTCGCGACCTCTCCGGCTCGTTCGGCTCCAAGGCTTACGCGCGTGAAGAATTGGTCGCCGAAATCACTGCCGCCTTCGTCTGCAGCAATCTCGGTATCGAGCCGACCGTGCGTCATGCCGATTACATCGGCTCATGGCTGAAGGTGCTGCGCGAGGACAATCGCGCCATCTTCCGTGCCGCCAGTCTTGCTTCCAAGGCCGCCGATTTCCTGTTTGGCCTTCAGGCCGATGCCGAAGGCGAGGCGCAGGAAGGGATTGCGGCATGACGATGCGCGATCCTCAACTGACCGCGAGCGAGCCGACGCCGCAAGGCGAGCAGATGCTCATTCCCGGTGTCCGGCCGATCACCACGCGCGATCGGCTCACCCTCCTGATGGACGCGCCGATGTGTCCGCGCGCGGCGCAAAAGCCGCTCGATATCGGCCTCTTCGATGAAGCCAGCAGAAATCAACTCGACCTGTTCTGACAAGGAGTCTTTCCATGATCCTGATCACCGACCCACTGCGCGCACGACTGCTCGCCAATGGCGCCGCCGACGCCGACATCGACCATTTTCCCGTTGTGAAACTGTTTAATCCCACAGGTGCCGCGACGTGGCTTTTGACCGAACTCGACGCCGATGGCGACACGCTGTTCGGTCTTTGCGATCTCGGCTTCGGCTTCCCCGAACTCGGCAGCGTCAGTCTGGCCGAGCTTGCATCCGTAAAAGGTCCGCTTGGCCTCGGCATCGAGCGCGACCTACATTTCCACGCGCGCTTTACGCTCTCCGTCTATGCCGAAGCCGCCCGCATTTGCGGCCACATCACCGAGGCCGAGCGACTTCTGCGGCAGGCAGCAGACGCCCTTTCAAAGCCCCATTCCGAGCTTCCGCCCGACACGGCGGAACAGCAGCGCCGATAGGCGCAAAAACCGTCCCGCCGCGCCGGCCTTCGGCCTCTGCGGCGGGACAACCTCAACCAAAGCGAAGGAGAGTAACCATGCAGCTTGCCCACATCCCCTTGGATCGGCTCAACATTTCCGCGCTCAACATGCGCCATGGAAAACGCGCGGCCGACATTTCCGACATCCTGCCATCCGTGCGTGCGCGCGGCGTGCTGGTGCCTCTCCTTGTGCGGCCGAACGGCCAGCCGGAAACCTTCGAGATCGTTGCCGGCAGGCGGCGCTATTTCGCCGCGAAATCGCTTGCCGACGAGCGCGGCGAAGGCGATCCCTTGCCCTGCGCCATCATGGAGGACGGTGACGACGCCGATGCGCTGGAAGCCTCGCTGATCGAAAACCTCGCCCGCCTTGATCCTGACGAAGTATCGCAATGGGAGACGTTTTCGCGGCTCGTCAGGCAAGGCCGCACCGTTCCAGACATCGCTGCGACCTTCGGCATCACTGACCTGAAGGTCAAACGCATTCTGGCGCTTGGCGACCTCTTGCCCAAAATCCGCGAAGCCTATCGCCGCGAGGAGATCGACACCGAGACGGTGCGCCATCTCACCATGGCGTCCAAGGCGCAGCAGAAGGACTGGCTGGCACTGTGTGCCGATTCCGATCAATACGCGCCGCGTGGCTTTCAATTGAAGCAATGGCTGTTCGGCGGCCAGTCGATTTCCACCAAGGTGGCGCTGTTTGCCATCGAGGAGTATCCCGGCCTGATCACCTCGGACCTGTTCGGCGAGGACAGCTATTTCGCCGATGCCGACCTGTTCTGGCAAAAGCAGAACGAAGCGATTGCCGCCAGACGCGACACCTATCTCAACGACGGCTGGAGCGAGGTGGTGCTGCTGGAGCCGGGCCAGTATTTCCACCCATGGGACCACGAGAAGACCCCGAAGAAGAAGGGCGGCAAGGTCGTCATCACTGTCTCGCATCGCGGCGAGGTCGGGTGTCACGAGGGCTGGCTGTCACACAAGGAAGCCCGCCGCGCCCGCGAGGGCGGTGAGCAAGAAGAAACAGCCGCCAAGCCGCCGCGCCCCGAACTCACCGGCCCGATGCAGAACTATGTCGATCTGCATCGCCATGCCGCCGTGCGCGCCGCCATGCTCGACCATCCCGCCGTGGCGCTGCGCCTCGTCGTGGCGCACGCCATCACCGGTTCCGGCTTGTGGCAGGTCCGCCGTGAGCCACAGCGCGCAGTCAACGAAACGGTGACTGCCAGCCTTGCCGGCTGCAAGGTCGAAGCTGCATTCGGCAAAAAGCGGCGCGAGGTGTTGGCCCTGCTCGGATCACCGGATGAGGATGGTGGCGTGGTCGCCGGCGGCAATGGCGACGCCTTTGCTATCGCCGGCGTCTTCGCGCGCCACTTGGCGCTCTGCGACGACGATGTCATGCGCGTTCTCACCCTTGTCATGGCCGATACGCTTGCAGCCGGCAGCGCCGTCATCGAGGCGCTCGGCAACCATCTGAATGTCGATATGGGCGCATGGTGGCAACCGGACGACGCCTTCTTCGACCTCTTGCGCGACAAGGAAATCGCCAATTCGATGCTGGCCGAGGTCGGCGGCAAGCTGGTCGCGGATGGCAATGTCGCCGAGAAGGTCAAGACGCAAAAGAAGATCATCCGTGACTTCCTGGCGGGCGAGAATGGCCGCCTCAGGGTCGAGACCTGGCTGCCGCGCTGGATGAAATTCCCGGCCGAAAGCTACACCAGCCGCGGCGGCTTCCGCACCGCCGATCAGTGGGCACAAGTGCAGCCGCTGTTCGTCCGCAAATAGTCGATCAGGGCCCGAGCGGCGGTTCTCTCGAGTGCCGCCGCTCAGGTCGCGCGCGCCGCTCCGGGTCGCGCCGGCTGCCGATTGGGCGTCTTGTCGAGCCAGTGCCGCGCGCGAGAAATCTCGAGCGCCAATTCGCCCCCATTTCGGCAGCCCTGCACCGCGCCGGGTTGCTTGCCGAGGCGCTCCGCGCATGGGCCAATTGTCCGATCCGGTTGGCGACAGAGCCCGCGCAGCCGGCGCCCTGTAATGCCGCCTCCTCTTGTGCCGCCGATCGCGCCACCTGTCTCCATGTGTCTCAGGGACCATTCCCCTGCGGCTGGCTTGACGACCTATGGGCGGATCCGGCCCGCCCGAAACCCTCGCCAGCAGCTTTTTTCCCCGCCGCCTGCGGCGGCTTCCTCGCGCCGCTTCGCTTCAAAAAAGCTGTCCGCTCGGGTCCTCCGCTATCGCTGCGGCCGCCCCGGTTCCGGCGGTCCGGACGCGCCCATCACGGTCCGCCATCGCAGGGGAATGGTCCCCGGCGAGCACCAAAAGGAGACTGAAAATGACCGCGATCGGATACGTCACCAAACAGGAAAACGGCGGCTACAAGGGCCAGCTCAAGACGCTCAGCGTGCGCGCCGACATCGACATCGTGCCCAATCAGGCAAAGAGCGCCGACACCCATCCCGACTTCCGGGTGCTGACGCAAGGGGTCGAAGTAGGGGCCGGCTGGATCCGCACCGGCGAGACCTCCGGCAAGGACTATGTGAGCCTGTCGATTGCCGCCCCGGAGTTCGGTCCGCGGAAGCTCTACGCCAATCTCGGCCGCGCCGCCGGCCAGGATGACGACGACACATACGCCATCATCTGGAACCCCGTCGACTGAACCGCCAGCCTCGAGCCCCGCGCCGCAACCGGCGCGGGGCTCTTCTCAAGAAGGGGCGGCGAAAACTCGCCCCCCACTCTTCGCCCGTCCCCAAAACGATCTCGCTCGCCGATCCTCGCCTTCGCTTGTCCGTAACGAAACGAGGACCATCATGGACGACGAAAACGAACGCGCGGCCCGCGCGAAGAAGGGCAGTCCGTTTCTCAACACCGCGCAGGCCGCCTTCTATATCGGGCTATCCCAGCGCACGCTGGAGAAGATGCGGCTCAAGGGCGGTGGCCCGCAATTTCGCAAGCACGGCCGCTATGTCCGCTATCACATCGACGAGCTCGACGACTGGTCGAAGGGACGCGCGCAGGAGACCAGGCCCGAGGATGCCGGGCACGATTCCGGCTCGGCCGGTGAGGGAGGCCGCTCATGAGCCGGCGTCCCACTATACGTCTGATCGGCAGCCATCTGCGGCGCATTCGGGCGCGCAAGACGATCGCCGTGGCCACAATAGGCCTCGGCCTGATCGGCTTCGCCGCTTTCGACAACCCATCGCCCTGGCTGGTGTGGAACGCCTCGGAGAGTGCGCCGGTCGGCCTCTATCGCGTCGCGTCCGGATCACCGGCTCGTGGCGATCTGGTGCTCGTCCGCCCGCCAAAACCGGTCGCCGATCTCGCCGCCGAACGCTTCTATCTGCCCAGCAATGTGCCGCTGGTCAAGCGCCTTGCCGCGCTGCCTGGCGAGCATGTCTGCGCCTTCGGCGACGCCATCATCATCGGCGGCGAGATTGTCGCGCGCCGGCTGGCAACCGACACGCAGCACCGTCCGCTGCCTTGGTGGAATGCCTGCCGCAAGCTCGCCGCCGACGAGTTTTTCCTGCTCGGCAACGATAGAAACCGCTCCTTCGACAGCCGCTATTTCGGGCCGGTGCCGGCCGAAAATATTGTCGGGGGGCTGGTGCCGCTATGGACCGAGTAACCCTCCTGATGCTGGGCATAGTCGCGATAGCGCCATGCGCCTGTTCCGCCGCGACCGACGCTCAGCCGGCCGCCATCTCCCGTGGTCCGCAGCTCCAACGATGGCAGCCCTTGGTGGCCGAAGCAAGCCGGCGATTCAGCATTCCACAGCCCTGGATTTATGCCGTCATGGATGCCGAAAGCCGGGGGCAGACAATGGTGGACGGACGGCCGATCGCCTCACACGCCGGCGCCATTGGCCTCATGCAGGTGATGCCCGGCACCTACGAGGAGATGCGCGCAGAGCTTGGCCTGGGAGCCGATCCGCACGACCCTCGCGACAACATTCTGGCAGGCACTGCCTATCTGCGCGCCATGTATGACCGCTTCGGCTTTCCCGGCCTGTTTGCCGCCTATAACGCTGGGCCGGACCGCTACGAACAGCATTTGCAGCGTGGGCGACCGCTGCCCAGCGAGACGGTTTCGTATCTGGAAGAGCTCAAGGCTGCGGGGATTTCGGCCGCCGACATGGACGCGTTCACCGGCAAATCCCGTTCCGGAAAAGCGCTGGAAATCCCCTCCGGGCAGTCGCTGTTTTTCCTGCGAAACGGTGTTTCCGTGACCGATCCGAATGGCCAAATCGTGGTGCCGCTCGGATCGGAGCGAGCAAGGTCAGGCCGGCCGGATCGCAGGTGAGGGCAGGGGTACCGTGGGTCGGGCGGGGCAGGGAGGCAGGGAGGCAGGTCCGCGGAAGGCAAGATAAAGGCATCGCCTCCTGGAGGCGGCGAAGTCTTTGTCTGCACATCGTTTTCCACGGAGGCTGCCTTCAGCGTCAGGAGAGCTGCTGCCGACAAACCTCTGATATTGCTTAAGATTACTAGGAGGCTCAATGCAGGATGAAGAGTTCAAGCCGAGCCTGGGCAAAATCGGATCGCGCGGCTCGAAGGCAGGCAAGCGTTTCGCCGGCCAGATCCGCGCCGCGATCAACCGAGCCGGCGGCGGCAGCGGTCGCCGTGGCCGCTTCATCGGAAGCCGGGCGGGGCGCGGCGGGGCTGCTGCCGCCGTTCTCAGAGCGCGCGACCCCCACGCGGCGTTTCGGCAGCGGCGCGCCGTCGTCAAGGCGCGTATCGTCAAGCTGGCCGGCAAGGGTGTTGACGGGGCACGTGCACACCTTCGCTACCTCCAGCGCGACGGCGTCACCCGCGAAGGCGAGCCTGGCGAGCTCTATAGCGCCGACAGCGACCGCGTTGATGGCAAGGCCTTCATCGATCGTGCCGATGGCGACCGGCATCAGTTCCGCTTCATCGTCGCCCCTGAAGACGGCATCGAGTATGATGACTTGAAGCCGCTCACGCGGCGCCTCATGGCGCAGATGGAAGAAGACCTCGGCACTAGGCTCGACTGGGTGGCCGTCGATCATTTCAACACTGGTCATCCGCATACCCATATTATCGTCCGCGGCAAGGACGACCGCGACGAAAACCTCGTCATCGCGCGGGACTACATCTCGTCTGGAATCCGTGAACGGGCGGCCGAGCTGGTCAGCCTCGACCTTGGCCCGAGAACGGACCGCGAGATCGAGCAACGCCTGCGCCAGGAAATGGAGCGGGAACGCTTCACCAGCATCGATCGGCAGCTGCTCCGCATGCGCGACCATGAAGGGCATGTCTCACCGGCCAGCCGAGACACGTTTCGCCAGACGCTGCACCAGGGCCGCCTGCGCAAGCTCGAGCGGATGGGTCTGGCTGAGGAAGTCGGCTCGGGCCGCCGGCGCCTTGATGGCGAGCTTGAAGCGACGCTGCGCCGCATCGGCGAGCGGGGCGACATCATCAAGACCATGCACCGCGAACTGACCGGCAAGGGGCTCGCCCGCAGTGCCGCCGACTATGTTGTCCATGATCGATCTGCAGAGCAGATGCAGCCTGTCGTCGGCCGCATCATTGCGCGCGGCCTGGCCGACGAAATCACTGACCGCCATTACCTCGTCGTCGACGGCGTGGACGGCAAAAGCCACTATGTTGATATCGGCAAAGGCGAGGCCACCCAACCGACGCCAGAGGGCTGCATAGTGCGGGTCACGCCGAGGGACACCGGGCCAAGGCAAGTCGACCGCACAATTGCCGAGATCGCCACGGCCCATGACGGGCGCTACAGCATCGATATCCATCTCAAGCATGACCCGTCGGCCACCGAACGCTTTGCCGAAACGCACGTGCGGCGACTGGAGGCGATCCGCCGGGCGACCGGTCGTGTCGAGCGCGAGCCGGACGGCACCTGGATCGTCGCACCGGATCATCTCGACCGTGTGTCTGACTACGAGCGTCAGCGGGCCGGGGCCGAGCCTGTCACGGTTGACAAGCTCTCATCAATGCTGCTGGAACAACAAGTCAACTTCGACGGCGCCACCTGGCTCGATCGAGAGCTGGTTTCCGACACACCGGAGGCCTTGCACAGCTCTGGTTTCGGCCGCGATGTCCGAGAGGCGCAAGGCCGCCGGCGGCAGTGGCTGATTGCGCAAGGTCTTGCTCGGGAAGAGCAGGACCGGATCGTCTATCGCGCCAACATGCTTTCGATCCTGCGTCAACGTGAGCTGAACCGTGTTGCCGGTCAACTGTCTGACGAACTCGGTCTGCCCTATTCTGAAGCCCAGAGTGGAGGTCGAATAGAAGGCACGCTCCGCCGCTCCGTCGAGCTCGCCGGCGGAAAATACGCTGTCATCGAGAAATCGCGCGAGTTCACGCTGGTGCCATGGCGGCCGGTGCTTGATCGGCATATTGGCAAGGAGGTGTCTGGTGTCATGGGTGGGGAGGGGATTTCATGGACCATCGGCCGGCAGAGAAGCGGACCAAGCATTTCGTGACATGGCTACACAACTTCTTTGCCCGCGTTGAAACGGGTACTCAGTCCGGACGGAGTTCGCCTGCTAATTGCCCGCGGCATTGATCTCGCGAGGGATAAATGGCTGGTCGTGCAAGACTTATCGTTCGCTCTACAAAAAGCGCCCCAATCATTCATCGTATTCCATGGTTCTGAGCCAAAACCCTCCTGCGCCACCACGGCACTCTTCCCGGTGCCACGGAAGCCCCGCCGACGCGGCGGTGCCGGCCTGGTTGCGCAGGGCTGCCCCCGACCCAAACAGTTGCGGCGCATTGAGGACATTGCAATCACTGACGGTGCGGCCATCGGCGCGCTCGATGAGATGGTCCGCCAGCTAGAGAGGTGGGCTGGCGCCTGGTGACAGCGCCTAGGGCTTTCGGCGGCCGTGGTACGGCGAAGCAGGCTCGCGGCGTCGAGGATGAAGCCGCACTTCGCGATGTTCTTCTGCTCACACGACCGGGAGACGAGGTCGGCCCCGCGGGCCGGATGCTGTTGGCCGGGCGTGAACTGGCTGCCCATCCCGCTGAGGATCTTCTAACGGGAGAAACCTCGCTGCGGTAGGGAAGATTTCGGTCGTCGCCCGCGACGACGAGGCGGTCAGCGACCTGGCCAGACGAGCTTCGGCAGCTTTCCGCTGCGGCATGGTGACGTGCGCGATCATGGCCGCCGAATGAGATCGCTTCGAACGCACCGTCGGATGCTGGCTCGCCGACGCTTTACTGGCGCAGCGCCTGGGAGGGGCAATGCGGTGCCGCTACTGGGCACCGAGGCAACTTTGGGCATGAGACCCGATCAATCGCGCCGGGCCGCGACGGTCATTGCGGCATCTGGAGTCGAGGCCGGGTCAGACCGGGGGAAAAACTGCTCGTCGCGTAGGAGCCCCGCGTTGCGCGCCGTCGATCTTTCCGCCCAACTCGGCGCCGCGCGGACCGGGGCCTGCCATTGCCCCGAAACTGAGGCCAAGGCGACGGACCGCCCTGCGTATACCGACGCCATCCGCGCCGCCGTCGGCGGAAACGAGCGAGCCGTGGACCTCACACAATCTGAGGTGCTGGTGACGATGTGCATCGCCTACTTCCATCCGCACTCCTGCCCACGAGCTCACCCGTGCGCCCGCGGTGCTGCGAACCCGCCGGCGAATATTTGGCAGAAGCCGGAGTGGGCGCTCACCCGCGACGATTTTTTTGGCCTTGACCGGGCCGGGCGGCGCGACCCGAGCGTCGGGACAAAAAGCCGGGAAGGGGAGGGCACCAGCCCGGTTGAAGCCAAGGGCATGATGATGTGAGGACGATCTGCTGGCAAGAATTTGCGGAGATCGATGCTGTCCTGGCGCGCTCGTCGAAGATTCTGAGCGGCGCCGACGTGGCTGCTCGAAGGGAGAACACTTCACTGCGTGACCGTCCGGACCTGATTACGATCTCCATTGGAATAAAGAAGAACGACGGGCCGAATGGCAGGGTGGATCGCCAAGATGCGCGATCTGCCGGCTGTGCTGCACGCGTGCGGGAGTCGCCACCATGAGCTTTACGACAAAATTGCCGGCACAGGCCGATTTCAAGAAGGTCTTGCTCTATGCTATCAGGAGGCGATCGCACGCAGCGCAAGATCGGCCAGTGCGGATGCTGGCCAAGCTGCCCGGCGCGTCGTGAGATGTTGCCCGTCGGATGGTGACGCTTTAGATCAGGCGGATCTCCACCCAGCGCCGCGCAGGTCGAACCCAGCGATTTTGTGGCACGCGCTCGAAAGGTGCTGCACCGCGGGAATTGCCGCCTCATCCATGCACTGCAAGAGTCACGAAAGGACGGTGACCCCCGAAGCAAAATCCTATCCGTGGGCACTCACGTGCGCCTGATGCGCACGTATCCATCGTGCGCATGCGTTCCATAAACACAATCGATTTTACCGACCAAAGAGAATAGCGGATACCGCCCGTTTCTTGAGGAAGGCTTATGGAACGACCGGCGCCGCTTGACCATTCGAAACCAATCGAAGTTGGCCGGCGCGAGCCCTGAGTTCCGGTTGATCTACATTCCAGGCGGCGGCACTGCCGCTATTGAGGCGATGAGGACGAAGTTCAATGGAAATATTGGGGCCTTCTAACCCAGAACAGGCCTGTTCCGCTTGTGTCGTGCTGCGGCCCTCATCCTCTCCATTACCGGCTGGATTGGGATGCGACAATCCAGAATGGGATCCGAAGATGCCGTGCGTGAACCACTCTAGAACCAAAGTGGAAGCAGTAACGGCAGGATATCGGCTGGAGGTCTGATGCTTAATCACAAAACAGTCGGTTCGAAGGGGCGCGACCCGTGCCCAGAAGGGACAAAGGCCAGAGACCTAAGCTTCGATTTTGCCCATGCTTTTTTGGTGTGCGTTGATTTGGATATCGAAGGCCGCCGTAATGTCTTCGGCGAACAGTTTAACCAGTGGAATGTTGGATTTTTTTAGGGAGTTCATTGGCACATACTGGTTCATCTGGGCAGCTTTCGCGTCCTTCGTCCTGATAAAGTTGCTCACGACTTTCAATGGCTCGTCGGTGTGGATCATAGGCGCATCTGCAATTGCGATCGCATTCGCGCCCGTCCCGTGGTCAATAACCCCGTTGGTACGATACACATACCCATTCTTTTGTTTGGGGTTCTTGTTTGCGCAGCCGATCGGATGGCAGGCAGCTAGCATCAGGCGCCACAAGGCTATTTTTGTGGTGTTACTTTCGATGGCTGCGTTCATGTGCTTTCTTGTTTGGGGAAAGGAAACGTACGTCTACAACAATCTTGTTTTGATCTACGATGCACAGTCGGCCAAACAAGTGTTGCTGATGTTCGCTGGCTCGGTAGCAACTTCTGCAGTGGCGATGCAGCTTATATTCCTATGCTGGAGAGTTGGCTATTCAACTCGCGTAGCTCGCTTTGTCGCGCTGGAGCTTGGTCGGAGCACACTGCTGCTTTACCTGCTTCAGGGTGCCGTGTTTCGCTTCATGGATCTAATACCGTTCGGAGAGCTTTGGGATCTCGCGAGCAGAATCGAGTTCGCCACTTTGCTTGGTTTGGCGATTGTTGTCACAGCGATGACAGTTCGCAGGATTGTGCGCCACCTTGGATATGTGTCGCGCAGCTATGCTTAATTTATGATGTGACTGCCGACAGTTGGCATTGAAGTCATTGGCGAGCCATGCCGGCGTGGCATTCCCCTCACGGATCACTTGATCCGCCGCCCGAAGTAAGGCGTGCCTGTAGGCCGAGATCGGTCCCGAATGCTCGTAGGACGGCAATTCGCTCGGGAGCCCGATCAGATTTGAAGCTCCGCGACCGTCTGGCGCCGACCGCAGCCAATGAAAGAGCGTCTGACCGATCGTCGCGTTCATCTCCAGAAGCCCGCCTAGCATGTTGTGACCACTGCTGTGGCAATGGCAGTCCTGGATGGCTGCATCAAATAGGTCCAAGATGCCCCGGGTGCGCTTCCACCGCATCACCGGGACCTTCGCTGCAGCTAAATGCAGAAAATCCAGGCGCGCGCTGAAGCATCGTGAAAAATTCATGGATTATGTCAGCTGATAAAATGACCCGATCCAATTTCAGTCGATCAATCAGCGCCCTTCGTCGGGGCTGTCGGTCCGCATCGCGCCTGGCGACGGCGCTATGCTGGTGCTCCTACGGCCGCCCTGTTGAACCGCTTTCTCCAGCACCGAACTGAATTGGTCCCGCTGGCGGACATTTCGATGCTTCCGCCTTGCGGGCCTTCTTTGTTGCGGCCGGCTCTGCGGCACGGCTGCGCCGACGTGAACGTGCTTGGCGGCACGTTTTGTGAGGGAGGGAAAGAGGCGCGCGGCCCTCTCCCTGCAAGTCGCCGCTGGCGGATTCCTCCGTCTGCCCGCTTCGCTCCGTGCAGACCGGGGAGACCCCTCCGCCCCCTTGCTCGCGCTGCTCGCCACGATGCAGGGGGACAGGCGACCTGAACCCGTGCCCAAGCCGATCTGATGGCAGAGGCGGTGGGGCTGGACATGGGCCCGTGGTGGACGTACGTGCCACACAAATCCTCATGCTCGCCTAACCGACCGCAACGTATGGCAATCCGGGCAGTCCCGACTAAAGATGGAGTAGGTCTCGGCCATTCCCGTGTCCGAACCCAGAAAAGTTACTGGTTCCTTACGGGCGCGATACAAAGGGCACGGGCTGGACTTGGCTGCCGGGGGCGGGGCTTGTCGACCGCTCGATCGAAAGTGAGAGACGAGGAGGAGAATCACCGACCTGCAGAGCGGCAAGGCGCTCGCCTACCTCCCTGTCAGTCACCGTTAGCCGATGGTTTAGACGAAGATAGTCCGTCCATGTCGGCGTGCGGAATATCTCGGTCCAAAGAGTCGAGTTCTGAAGATCGCGCTGGAGGGTCCAGTCCCGCGCACCGGCACGGCTCTGAACGCGCCGCCTTTCGCGCATGCAGCTCAGAAATTCCTCGATATTCTCCTCGGGTATCGAGTACTCCACCTTGATCACGATCGGGCCGCTCCTGGGCTTCAAATCGAGGGCCAGTTCTGGTGGCCTGAAGTCGAAGGCCCCTTGATCCGATTCCTCCCATAGCCGTACCGGCAATAGCTTTCCCACGGCTGCAACCAGCAACAGCGCCGCTGCAGCACCTTCCAAAGCCCACGTCAGGGAATAGTACTGCGCGACAGCACCCCAGATCCAGCTGCCCGCTGCCATGCCGCCGTAGGTCAGGGCGTAATAGATCGACAGGGTGCGACCAACGACCCACCTTGGGCTTGCCAACTGCACACACACGTCGGTTCCGGTCCAGGTGACAACCCAGCCTGCGCCAGCGATTGCAAGCGCGATCGCTGCTACAGCCACCGATGATGTGAGAGCCAGTAAAAGGCAACACGTTGCGCAAGCAACGGATGCGAGCGTGATCAATCGATTTTGGGACGTGATGCGTCGCAAGTAGCTATTGCCAATGCCCGCGATGAAGGCGCCTGTGCCGAAGCCGGCTAACAGGACGCCGTAAACAATTGGCCCCCCCGCCAGTTGGTCGCGAACCACGAGGGGGAGCAGAGCAAGGATCGAGATGCTTGACAGCCCGAACAGGGTTGCGCGCACGATCGCCACTCTGATCTCCGAGGAGATTGCCGTGAAGCGCATGCCATCATGAATGGCCGTCGTCATCCGCTCGCGCGGAAGAGGCGAAGAGCGAACTTGCCACTTGGAGCGCAGCACAGCGCTCAACGGGACCAGGTCGGTCAGCGCAGCGAAGGCGAAAGCCGTAAGGGGGCCCAGCAAAGCCAAAATTACACCGCCCAGCGCCGGTCCTATGCTCCGAACCACGTTGTACCCCACCGACATCAGCGTCACTGCAGCGGGTATGTCGCGCTTTTCCAGGATGTCGCCGACCGAGGCGTGCCAGGCTGGATCATTCAAGGCAAAGCCGCATCCCGCCAAGAAACTCAGTCCCAAGATCAGCCATGGACTGACAAAGCCGAGTCCAACAGAGAGAGCCAGCGCCGTGGATGCCAGTGCGATCAGGCAATGTCCGGCAAGCATCACGCCGCGGCGGCTGAAGCTGTCTGCAATCGCTCCAGCAAGGATCGACAAGAAGAAGGCGGGCAGTGTCGATGCAGCCTGCACGAGCGCAACCATCAGATCGGAGGCTGAAATCGTTGCCATAAGCCAGCTTATAGCCACGCTCTGCACCAGCCAGCCAAGGCTGGATATCTGCGTGGCTGTCCAGATCGAACGAAAGACCGGATTCTGAAGAGGGATCAGTGTGTTTGCCGCAAAGGGCGGGGAATCTTGACGCCGCATGACTTCTCACCTCCACCACGTAGTTCTTTCACTCACTCACTCGCTGACAGCGGTGCGCTTACGCACAGCTGCGTCACAACCAAGTTCCGATATCGCGCTCGCAACAAAGTAGATGTCGCATCCACGGTGCCGATGCGCGATGAGTGTGCCAGTTGGGCGTCAGCTGGTCTGGGTCGCGCAGCCCGATGGGGTGCGGTCTGCCCTGCGACTCTTGGCCTTGGACGGTGCTACCGCCCCGATGGCCGGGTTGTCAAACTGCCACGGTGCTAGCAGCGCCCATCCCATCCTGACAGGCATGAGCGTACGACGCCGCGCATCGCTGATATCGGAGGCGGGTGCAAGATCAAGGGTGGCATCGTCTTGACAAGTACGAGCTGGTGGACGCCTTCGCCCGACCTATCACATCGGCGATTTATGGGGCCGCCGTTCAACTCGTTGGTCTATGCACAAAAAAACATAATACGCTAAAGACGTTTCGTGTCGGCGCAGGCGCCGAGGAGGGCGCGGAAGCCTTGACCATCGTCATCCCGCCACCGAACGTCACCGGCTCGCTGCACATGGCCATGCGCTCAACAACACGCTGCAGGACATTCTGGTGCGCTTCGAGCGTATGCGCGGCAAGAACGTGCTGTGGCAGCCGGGCATGGACCATGCCGGCATCGCCACGCAGATGGTGGTAGAGCGCCGGCTGATGGAAAAGCAGATCCACCGCCGCGACCTGACGCGCGATGAGTTCATCGACAAGGTGTGGGAGTGGAAGGCCGAGTCCGGCGGCGCCATCCTCAACCAGCTGAAGCGGCTCGGGGCCTCGGCCGACTGGAGCCGGGAGCGCTTCACCATGGACGAGGGCCTGTCCAAGGCCGTGCTCGAAGTGTTCGTGACGCTCTACAAGGAAGGGCTGATCTACAAGGACAAGCGCCTTGTGAACTGGGACCCGAAGCTGTTGACCGCCATCTCGGATCTCGAGGTCGAGCAGCAGGAAGTCAACGGCAACCTCTGGCACTTCCGCTATCCGGTCGAAGGCATGACCTTCGATCCGGAAAATCCGAGGACCTTCATTACCGTTGCGACGACCCGCCCGGAGACGATGCTGGGCGATATGGCGGTCGGCGGTGCATCCCGACGACGAGCGTTTCCGGCATCTTGTCGGCAAGAACCTCATCCTCTGCCGATCGTCGGCCGCAGGATCGCGGTGGTGGCGGACGAGTATTCTGATCCGGAGAAAGGCAGCGGCGCGGTCAAGATCACGCCGGCGCACGACTTCAACGAATTTGAGGTCGGCAGGCGCCATAAGTTGCCGGCGATCAATATTCTCACCGTAGAGGCGGCGGTCACCCTCACGGACAATGACGACTTTCTCGCCGGGACGACATGGTGCGTAGTCGCCATGCTGCCCCTGGCCAGATCGTAGATGACCTCGGCTTGTTCGCCATGGCGAGCCGAAGCACGTTGACGGCCGTGCCGGGTGATGCGCCGTCCCAGACTATCATCCCAAAATCGGCGCGCGCCATCTCCCGGTCTTTGGCGGCGTACAGCCCAGTCGCCCAGATCATTGCGGGGTTCCTTGGCCGTATGGAAGACCCCGACATGTTTGTAGCCGTAGCCCGCGAGCAGGCCCTGCGCCTCGGCATCGGCTCCAGACGCGTCGCCAATCAGCACGCCGTGCACGGCAACAACGATTGGGCGGATCCGAGCGATGGCAGGTTCCGGCAGCTCAAATATCTCGCGTGAACCCCCTATGAATATCATCGACATCATGACTTTCCCTTCTCTCCAGGGCTCCCTCGCTCTGACCGCCGTCTCCCTCTGGCCCTGCGTGAGGGGTCACCCGAACGCCGAGACGGCGAAGCCGGCTCGGGGAGCGGCGGGACGCCGCAACTAGAGCCCGGTCGGCGGCAGGCCGGCGCGCAGACCTGCCGCTCCGGAGGCGCTACGCGCGCGGAGCTAGTGGCCTTTGTCGGCCAGCCAGAGGCTCACGTCCTGGATCGAGCGCATGAGCACCGACGGATTGTCCCGCGCGGGAATGAAGCCCCAGCTCTGCCAGTAGCGCTCTGCCTCGGCGTCGATCGCCCGCACCACCACCGCGCGGCCGCCGACGATGTCGGCGCCGGCGACGCAGCGATGCAGCGCGTCCTTGACCAAGCCGCTACCGACGCCTTGTCCGGCATAGCGGTGGTCGACGGCGAGTTGTCCGATCAGCAGGCAGGGGATCGGATCGGGCGGGCGTCCGGTGCGGATGGCGCGCGGTGCGCTGTTTGGCTGGATCACGCCCGGCGCGAGGCCGTAATACCCGACGACTGTTCCCTCGTCGTGAACGACCAGGACGCGGGTAAACCCGCGGGCCTGGTTCGTTCGCGCGAAGCCGGCCAGCCAAGCGTTGAGCGCCGGCTTGCCGCAATCGAAGCTGTCGAGGCGGTGCGCGTCATCGAGGAGTTCGATGCCTGAAAGCGCCACCTAGCGGTCCCAGGGCGGGGACCGACGCAGCCGCTCGGCCGCCTTCGCCGGGGGCGCAGCGGCCGGGGCTGAGATCGCCTGCATGAAGGCGTCATAGGCTTCCGGGGACACGCGGATGACGGTTTCGTTGAGGATGGCCGCCTGCGCCTCGTGCAGCGCGGCGCGCCGCATGAACTCCGTGCGCGACAGGCCGAGCAGCTCCGCGCCGCGGTCGATGATGGTGAGATCATCGTCGCGAAACCGCATCGAGACGGGTGCTTCCTTCCTGGTGGGTGTGGTGGCCATGGCGCGCTCCTGTGCTGCGGACGTATATACGTTAGTGTAACGCGGAACGCAATACTACGTTCCCTGGCGACGTCTCGTGGCGGATGGTCTCAGGATTTCTCGCCGCATCGGTTCTTCTCGGCTTCTCGCCCCAGTCGCCATTGCCGCAACCCAGAGCAAGGTGGCTTTGGTCAGCTCCGGCGGATCAATTACGGCTTAGGAAGCGCATTTGTTTTTGGCGGCCGGATGAGCGGGTCCAGAAGCGAAGTCGCTGCCATGACTGTCGCCGGACGAGCCCCGGCTATCCCGAACCTGATAAACATCTGACGCGATGGCGACTTTCGGGCCGTCACGCCACAAAGGAGGAACGGCTATGAAGGCTGGGCGGCGGCACTTTCATTCTCAGACGCCGCTCTATGCCACCTGTCGGCCAATGTGACATCGCCACTGCGGTCCGGGCAATCGCGGTTGTGGTGACCGCGAGCCACTAAGCTTGTGCCGTACCCTTACAATGATTCATCAAGGCGTTTACCTCGGCAATCACGAGATCCGGCGTGATGTCGAACTTGCATCGGACTTTGACCGGACAATGCCGCACTTGGTCCAGACCACATCCGCGACATTCAATAACACTCATAAGCATGCTGACCAAGGGACCTCGAAACCCCCAAATCTCCGGTAGATGTGACGCCGTGAAAATGCCGATAGTAGGGCGGCCAAGCTGGGCAGCGACATGGCCGGTGCCTGAATTGTTCGAAACGACGAGCGCGGCCGAATTCACGAGACAATTGAATTCCAATTCTGACAAGTGGACAGCCGTCCGAATGTTCGCGGCTCCACGTTCCCTAGCTATCTTCGCAACCTCCTCAAGCGCTTCCAGGCATTCGCCACGGCCAACGAGGACCACCTCACCACGGGTCGAAAGAGCAGCGACAACTTTGCCAAAACTTTCAATCGGCCAATCTCGCAGGCTGGAATTGGAGAACGGAGCCACGACAATCGGGGCATTGCCTGTAGTCGAATTCTGTGGGTGACCCGCTCCGCTTTCGAAATAGGCAGCTGCCTTTGCGACCAGAAAGAGGAGGATTTCTGACACATGCTGGAGACGCACCTGCTTACGGTCAATGAACCAATCAAGCCATCTACGGGGGATTTTGTTAGCAAGCCCTATTTTTTGGACCAGCTTGTAGAAAATGGTTCTGCGCAGTTTCAGATTGAATGGCGCTATCGCAATATCGATCTGATGCATGCTGTACGGATCAACTATCGCCGCACGGTGCCTGGCGGGGACTTCAAGCAAGATGGGCCTTGTTTCTTCCGGAACACGCATATCAATGGCAAGATCAAACTCGCCGGTCAGCAGCGGCCTTATGTCGGCGGCTTCTTTGCGCGTTTTGACTTTTGGGTTGCGAGGAAAAAAGTCAAAAGCAATGTGATCGTCGGCGAGGTCGAACTGTTTTGCAGTAGCGATGTTCCAGCTTCCCACCACCAGCGTAATGTGGGCATGCGCAAAACGCTGACGAAGGTCCTTTAGGGGCCCTAGAGACATCCAAAAGTCGCCGACATGATCAAGCTTGAGGACCAAAATTCTCATCCTTGCGCTTGACTGTTCCGGCTCTTCCCAGCTGCGGTATATAATTTGATTGCCGTCGTGCTTTGTAAAATATGCCATTGCCATTCCGAAGATTATACGGTCAACACTGATAGCCCAGTGACGCGTGTGTAGGGTTGGAGTGCTCCCCACTTGTCCGCGTCTCCGCAAGAATTCTGCCATCAGATCCAAGCCGCGCTCCAGCAGGAGCTGTCGGGCGAAGTCTGCATCTCTAGCGGTGGTAGCGCGCCAAGAAGCCAGCTATGTCCCGACCCGCAATGTGAAGGGCTTCGTCACGGTCTTGCATGCAGTGAGTTCGAGAAACGCCGAGTAGACGGCGTTCGCCAAGCCGCCGTCCCCAGATCTCGAGCATAACGGCAGTGGCCTCGCTCTTTGGTCGATGCTGATCCTGAATGAGACCGTCGCCGCCGGCGACGACATCGCCGGCCGGATTGACCGTCTCCGGCACGCCCTGTCGCTGTGGTCCCGCATCATGGTGGTTACAAAGGACCCGCCGCAGGCGCTTTTTTCTGCGCGTCCGGGTCGTCCAACATGAAGTGGACGAATCAACCCTGTGATGAAGTCGAGCGCCGGCCCCCGGGGGTGGGGGAGGGGGGGGGGGGGGACACCCAGGTTATGCGCCGCGGGGTTGGGGGCGGCCGATAACCCGCAGCGCCCGGGTTGGCAGGGGGGTTT
>NZ_JAMYOU010000037.1:0-41383 GCF_040319995.1 Mesorhizobium sp. M0815
CTGGCCCGTCTGCTTCACTGCCATCGCGATTCCCTCAGACCGTCCACCTCAGAGAATCACAATCAGCGAATTACGCAACAGGCCCTCAAGGGGGGAGATTGGCAGCTTCGCCGGCGGCCACCCTGTTTGCAGCGTTGAAAATTTGCGAGAGCGTGGGTGACACCCAATCTCCCCCCTTGAGAGGGAGATGTCCGGCAGGACAGAGGGGGGTGCTGTCCCGCCGGCATTGGGCGAGCCTGCAGCGTGTTCGCCCGTGGCCCAGCCATCGCGGCTTTATCGATCGGCCGGTATCCGCTAAGGGGCGGAGACGAATTCTCCGGACCCGCCAATGACCGCCAAGCTCAAACCCTCCCCCCTGTTCCTCGGCATAGACACCGGCGGCACCTACACCGACGCGGTGCTGTGGTCGGAGGCCGGCGGCCCCGGCGGAAAAGTTCTGGCCAAGGCCAAGGCGCTAACCACCCGTCACGACCTGGCGGTCGGCATATCGGGCGCGGTCGATGCGGTGCTGCAAAAAGCCGGCACCGACCCGGCGGCGATTAAGCTGGTGTCGATGTCGACGACGCTTGCCACCAATGCGCTGGTCGAGGGCCAGGGCGGCCGCGTAGCACTTGTGATGATCGGTTTTGCCGAGGGCGACCTTGCCCGCGACGGGCTGAAGGCGGCGCTCGGCACCGATCCGGTGGTGTTCTGCCCCGGCGGCCACGATGTCCACGGCAATGCGGCGAGCCTCGATCTGTCCGGGCTGGAGGCAGCTTTGCCGGAATTGGAAAAGTCGGTGTCCGGCTTTGCCGTCTGCGCCTATTTTGCTACCCGCAACCCGGCGCACGAGCTTGCCGCCCGCGACCTGATCCGCGACATAACAGGCCTGCCGGTCACCGCCAGCCACGAGCTGTCGGCCAAGCTCGGCGGCCCGCGCCGGGCACTGACGACCTTGCTCAACGCCCGGCTGATCTCGATGATCGACCGGCTGGTCGCGGCAACCGAAGGTTTTTTGGCCGCGCGCAAGATCGCCGCCCCGCTGATGGTGGTGCGCGGCGACGGCGCGCTGGTCTCGGCCGCCTTTGCCCGCCAGCGGCCGATCGAGACGATCCTGTCCGGCCCGGCCGCCAGCCTTGTCGGCGCCCGCCACATGACCGGCCTCGACAATGCCGTGGTCTCCGATATCGGCGGCACCACCACCGACGTCGCGGTGTTGGACAAGGGCCGGCCGCGGCTCGATCCGGAAGGCGCCACCGTCGGCGGCTTCCGCACCATGGTCGAGGCCGTCGCCATGCGCACTTTTGGCCTCGGCGGCGATTCCGAAGTGGCGCTGGAGGACGGCGCGCTCAACCCGAAGATCCTGCTCGGGCCGCGCCGCCTGGTGCCGCTGGCGCTGGCCGGCATGATGCATGGCGACGCGGTCACATCAGAACTGGAACGCCAGCTGCGCGCACCCAATCCCGGCCGCATGGATGGCCGCCTCGCGGTGCGCACCGGCGTGCCGGAGCGGCTCGCGGCCGGACTGACCGGTGCCGAAGCCAAGCTTTACGAGCTGATCGGTGCCGTGCCGCAGGCTCTCGACAGATTGCTGACTTCGAATGCCCAGAACGCCACCTTGAACCGGCTGGTGTCGCGCGGGCTGGTGCATGTCGCCGGCTTCACGCCGTCGGATGCCGCGCATGTGCTGGGCAGGCAGGCCAATTGGGATCTGGCTGCGGCGCGTCTGGGTGCCGAGCTGTTCGCGCGCAGGCGTGACGGCCGCGGCCAGTTCATCGCCGCCTCGCCGGAGGCGATCTCGGAACGGGTGCTGACCACGCTGACCCGCCTGTCGGCGGAAGTCATCCTCGAGACCGCCTTCGCCGAGGATGGGCTGGATGGCGCGGCGACCGTCGCCCACGCGCTGGTCCAGCGCGCCGTCGACGCCCATCCCGGCATCGCCCGGCTCAGCGTCGCGCTCGACCGTCCGGTCATCGGCCTCGGCGCCTCGGCGCCGTTGCACTATGCCGGCCTGGCCGAGCTGGTCGGCAATGACTGCGTGGTGCCTGAGGATACCGATGTGGCCAATGCGCTCGGCGCCGTCGTCGGCCAGGTCCGGGTTTCGGCCGAGGCGCGGGTCAGCCAGCCCAAGGAAGGGCTGTTCCGTGTCGCCTCAGGCGAAAGCGTGCGCGATTTCAACGACGAGGCGGCGGCGATCGCCGCGGCGGAGAGAGATGTGCGCGCTATTGCCGCCGGGCGGGCGAAGGACGCCGGCACCGACAGCGCCGAGATCGAAATCGCCAGCGAGTTCCGCGTCTCCACCGTCGAGGGCCAGCGCATGTTCATCGAGGCGCATGTCGTGGCGGTCGCGTCGGGCAGGCCAAGGATGGCGGTGTGATTAGCCGATCTCCCCCCTCGAGGGGGAGATGTCCGGCAGGACAGAGGGGCGCGCTGTCCCGCCAACGTCTCAGTCTTTCGCGGTAACACCTCAGACTTGCGGCTGGTCGTAAATGGCAAGGTCGGCGATCCTTCACGCCCCCCTCTGCCCTGCCGGGCATCTCCCCCACAAGTGGGGAGATTGGCAGCTCCTGCAACGGCGAAAACGCCCTACCTTCACCTATGCCGAATTGACCCTGCAACCGCGACATGCCAAAGGCCCGGCCTAGCCCTTCGCCTGGAGAAGCCCTGATGACCGATCGCGTCGAGATCGCCGGATTGCGGATTGCCCGCCAGCTTCATGATTTTGTCGTGAACGAGGCGTTGCCGGGCACCGGCATTGAAGCGGAGGCATTCTGGAGCGGTTTTTCGGCGATCGTCCATGATCTCTCGCCAAAAAACCGGGCGCTGCTCGAAAAACGCGATGCCATGCAGGACAAGCTCGACCGCTGGTACCGCGACAATGGCGCGCCCGTCGACATGGAGGCCTACAAGAGCTTCCTCCGCGAGATCGGCTATCTCCTGCCCGAGGGGCCGGCCTTCAGCGTGACGACCGAAAATGTCGACCCGGAAATCGCGCTGGTCGCCGGGCCGCAGTTGGTGGTGCCGGTGATGAATGCGCGTTATGCGCTGAATGCCGCCAATGCGCGCTGGGGCTCACTGTATGATGCGCTCTACGGCACCGACGCCATCCCGGAGACGGACGGCGCCGAGCGAGGCAACAAATTCAATCCGGCGCGCGGCGCCAAGGTCGTCGCCTGGGCGAAAAGCTTCTTCGACGAGGCGGTGCCGCTCACGACAGGCAAATGGGCTGGCGCGAACGGGCTTTCGGTGGCCAACGGCATGTTGCGGCTGGGCGAGGGCGGCGGCGCCACCACGCTTGCCGACCCCAAGCAGTTTGCCGGCTATCGCGGCGATGCAGCCGACCCCGATGCCGTCCTGCTGACCAGGAATGGCCTGCACATCGAAATCGTCGTCGACCGCAACAACCAGATCGGCCGCACCGATCCGGCCGGCATTGCCGATGTCGTGCTGGAATCGGCGCTGACCACCATCCAGGACTGCGAGGATTCGGTGGCCGCCGTCGATGCCGAGGATAAGGTGCTGGTCTACCGCAACTGGCTCGGCCTGATGAAGGGCGACCTGGCGGAAGAGATCACCAAGGCCGGCAAGAGCTTTGTCCGGAGGCTCAACCCCGACCGCGCCTATACCGCGCCCGATGGCGGCACGCTGACCGTGCCCGGCCGCTCGCTGATGCTGGTCAGGAATGTCGGCCACCTCATGACCAATCCGGCGATATCGGACCGCGACGGCAACGAGGTGCCGGAAGGCATCATGGATGCGGCGATGACGGCGCTGATCGCGCTGCACGATGTTGGCCCCAACGGGCGCCGCGCCAATTCTCGCGCCGGCTCGATGTACATCGTGAAGCCCAAGATGCATGGCCCCGACGAAGTCGCCTTCGCCGTCGAGATTTTCGACCGCGTCGAGGCGCTGCTCGGCATGGCGAAAAACACCATCAAGATGGGCATCATGGACGAGGAGCGGCGCACCACCGTCAACCTCAAGGAGGCGATCCGCGCCGCCAGGGACCGCGTCGTCTTTATCAACACCGGCTTCCTCGATCGCACCGGCGACGAGATCCACACCTCGATGGAAGCCGGCCCGATGATCCGCAAGGGCGACATGAAGCAGGCCGCCTGGATTGCCGCCTATGAAGCCTGGAACGTCGATACCGGCCTGGAATGCGGGTTGGCCGGCCACGCCCAGATCGGCAAGGGCATGTGGGCGATGCCCGACCTGATGGCGGCGATGCTCAAGGAAAAGATCGCGCATCCCAAGGCCGGCGCCAACACCGCCTGGGTGCCGTCGCCGACGGCGGCAACCCTGCACGCCACGCACTACCACAAGGTCGACCTCCACGCCGTGCAGCAGGCGCTGAAGAGCCGGCCCAAGGCCAGGCTCGACGACATCTTGTCGGTGCCGGTCGCGGTGCGGCCGAACTGGTCGCCCGAAGACATCCAGAAGGAGCTCGACAACAACGCGCAGGGAATTCTGGGCTACGTCGTGCGCTGGATCGACCAGGGCGTCGGCTGCTCGAAAGTGCCAGATATAAACGACGTCGGCCTGATGGAGGACCGTGCCACGCTGCGCATTTCCTCGCAGCACATCGCCAACTGGCTGCACCACGGCGTCTGCACGCCCGAGCAGGTGATGGAAACGATGAAGCGCATGGCGGCGATTGTCGACCGCCAGAACCAAGGCGATCCGCTCTACCGGTCGATGGCACCGGATTTCGACAAGTCCATCGCCTTCCTCGCCGCCTGCGACCTCGTCTTCAAAGGCCGCATCCAGCCCAACGGCTACACCGAGCCGGTCCTTCACGCGCGGCGGCTGGAACTGAAGGCGAAGCAAGGCGCCTGAAGCGAAGGCGCGGGAGCCGGCGTCCCCCTCCCCTTGAGGGCAGGGTGACCCGAAGGGCCGGGAGGGGTCCTGCATGAAGTGCGCCAACGCCCATTCTGACGATGCGCCTCAGGAAGAGGATCATCGGGGCCTAGGTTCGATTTCCAAAAATAGGGCAAGTCGAGGGACGCCGCGTCCTCCACACCGCGGCTGCCTCTAACCTCACGCGGGCGAGATCGAGCACGACATGAAAATATCGGTATGTCTGACCGGCTCCGGGGTTTCACGGAAGGGCGGGCAGGGCCTGAAGCCGAACGACTCATACACGGCAATGGCGTTTTTCATGTAGAACGTCGTGTGGATCAATACCGTCCGGATTCGGCCTTTCCGGATCTCCGCCAGCGCGGCCCCCATCAGCGCACGGCCGATTCCTTTTCCGCGAAACGACGCGTCGACAAAAAACTTGTGAATCTCCGCCGTATGGTCGTCGAACTGGTCAAAGGCGAGGCAGCCCGCCGGTAGGTTCTCCGATCGCGCGATAAACGCCATGGCATCTGGCGCGCCGAACTTCGCTGCCAGCGAACTGCCGCTCCTTTCGGGGTGGAAGATGGTCCTCACGTCCTCCTCCGAGACGCCGTAAGGCTGCACGGCGTCGACATCCCATTGTGCAAGCTTGCGGCAAAGCCCGGCCATGGTCTCGAAGTCTTCGGCACTGCGTGCCGGCGAAACAGAAATCATCCCCGCCTCAGCCCCGGTTAGGTGCATGACCGTAACATATGCGATCATCGGGCGCGAACCCGCAACCGTACTTCCAGCGAGCAGCAGAAGCACTACGCCGCCTGCGCCATCCGCTCCGAGCTCATGCGGTAGGAAATTGCTTCGGCCAGATGGACGCGGCCGACCGTCTCGCTGGCCTCGAGATCGGCTAGCGTCCGCGCCACCTTCAGCACCCGATGATAGGCGCGGGCGGAAAAGCCGAGCTTTTCGCTGGCGTCCCTCAGCAGCGACAGGCCGGCGGCATCGGGCATGGCGATCTCCTCGATGACCGACGGCGAGCAATGCGCGTTGGTGGTGGCGGAGGTCGCGCCGAGCCGTTCGAAACGCTCACGCTGGATCGTCCGCGCCCGCGCCACGCGAAGTGCCACGGCTGCACTCTTCTCCGCCCGGTCCGGCCGGATCAAATCGCTGGCCGAGACCGCCGGCACCTCGATCCTGAGATCGATGCGATCGAGCAGCGGGCCGGAAATGCGCGCCTGGTAGTCGGTGCGGCAGCGGTCGCCGCGTAGGCATCGATAGCCCGGCTCGCCGGCCATGCCGCAGCGGCACGGGTTCATCGCCGCGACCAGTTGGATACGCGCCGGATAGGTGACGCGATGATTGGCGCGCGCGATCATGCAGTCGCCGGTCTCCAGCGGCTGGCGCAGCGCATCGAGCGCCTGCGGCGAGAATTCGGGAAACTCGTCGAGGAACAGCACGCCGTGATGGGCAAGCGAGGCCTCGCCCGGCCGCACGCGCAGGCCGCCACCGACCATCGCCGCCATCGAGGCCGAATGGTGTGGTGCCCGGAACGGCCTCCGGTCGGTGAGTTTGCCTTCGCCGAGCTCGCCGGCCACCGAGGCGATCATCGAGACTTCGAGCAATTCCTTCGGCGCAAGCGGCGGCAGGATCGACGGCAGCCGCTGCGCCAGCATCGATTTTCCCGACCCCGGCGGCCCGACCATCAAGAGGTTGTGACCGCCGGCGGCCGCCACCTCCAGCGCCCGCTTGGCGGTCTCCTGGCCCTTGATGTCGGCAAGGTCGGGCAAGTCGCGCGCCGAAGTATGGATGCCGGCTTCCGGCCGCGACAGAACCTGCGTGCCGCGAAAATGATTGGCGATGGCAATCAGGCTGCGCGGCGCCAATATGTCGAAATCCTTGCCGGCCCAGGCGGCTTCCGGGCCACAGGCGAACGGGCAGATCAGGCCCTTGCCTTCGGCATTGGCGCCGATCGCCGCCGGCAGCGCGCCGGCCACCGCGGCAATGGTGCCGTCGAGCGACAATTCGCCAAGCACGACATAGCCGGCCAGCATGTCGCCCGGAATGGCGCCCAGTGCCGCCATCAAACCGAGCGCGATCGGCAGATCGTAATGGCTGCCCTCCTTGGGCAGGTCGGCCGGCGCCAGATTGACGGTGACCTTCTTCGTTGGCATCGACAGGCCGGATGCATGCAGCGCCGCCTGCACCCGCTCGCGGCTTTCGGCCACCGCCTTGTCGGCCAGGCCGACGATGTGCATGTTGACCTTGCCCGGCGCGATCATCACCTGCACGTCGACCGGCACGGCCTCGATGCCCTGGAAAGCAACCGTGCGAACCCGCGCCACCATGTCTTCACCCCGGATGCAGGCTTTGCCCCAAGCCTTTGCGATCATGCCGCGAACGGCGTCACCCGAGACAACCACAGATTTCCGGCGAAGTCAAGAACATTTGGGGAACAGCTGAGCGCAACGGCTGCAATGGTTTGCAACGCGGCCGCTCGCGAAGCGAGGCTAGGTGCGCTTCTCCTCCACGGCATCCCAGAACAGGCTGGCGATGTCGGCGCCGCCGAAGCGCTGCACTTCGCGTATGCCGGTCGGTGAGGTCACGTTGATCTCGGTCATGTAGTCGCCGATGACGTCGATGCCGACGAGGATGAAGCCGCGCTCCCTCAGCCACGGGCCGATGCGGGCACAGATCTCGCGTTCGCGCTCTGTCAGCTCGGTCTTTTCGGCGCGGCCGCCGACATGCATGTTGGAGCGCGAATCGTGCTCGGCCGGCACGCGGTTGATGGCGCCGACCGGCTCGCCGTCAATCAGGATGATGCGTTTGTCGCCGGCGCGCACCTCCTTGAGGTAGCGCTGCACGATGTAGGGTTCGCGGAACATCTGGCCGAACATTTCGAGCAGCGAGGCGAGGTTGCGGTCGGCCTCGTGCAGGTGGAAGATGCCGGCGCCGCCATTGCCGTAGAGCGGCTTGACGATGATGTCGCCAAACTCCTTGCGGAAGGCGGCGACTTCGAGCGGATCCTTGGTGATCAGCGTGTCCGGCATCAGGTCGGGAAATTCGGTGACGAAGATCTTTTCCGGGCTGTTGCGCACCCAGGCCGGGTCGTTGACCACCAGCGTCTTCGGATGGATGCGCTCGAGGATATGCGTGGTGGTGATGTAGTTCATGTCGAAGGGCGGATCCTGCCGCAAAAGGATGACGTCCATCTCCGAAAGATCGGTACGGATTTCTTCGCCCAGTGAATAATGGCTGCCCTTCTCGTCGCGGACCTGCATCGCCTCGATGCGGGCAAACACCTTGCCGTCGCGCAGCGACAGCCGGTCGGGCGTGTAGTGGAACAGCTGGTGGCCGCGCCGCTGCGCTTCCAGCGACAGCGCAAACGACGTGTCGCCGGCAATCGACACGGTGGAGATGTGGTCCATCTGGACGGCGACTTTCAGGGGCATGGCAGCTCTCCGGCGCACTTGCAGCGATCCACTTGGATGCACAAAGTACGCTCCAACACTTTTGAAGCCATGCATCGTGCTGTCCGAAAATCGATTCCGATTTTCGCGCCGATGCATCGACGACAGCGATATAAGGAAATCGGCGGCTTCTGCCAATCGGCCAAGGTCATGATGAGGCTGCGCTTCGTTTGGCGCAGATCCCAATGCGATGTGCCGTCAGCGATCGAAGACCAGCTTGGAATAGCCGAGGAAGGACAGCGCCATGGCAATCAGCGAGGCGACCGCAAGGGCGATGAGCGGCGACACCGTCGGCAGCGCGAACAGGATGGCGCAATAGACGAGATAATTGACGACGCTGGTGGCAATGCCGACGCCGCCATAGCGTGCGCCCTCTTGCGCGATGCCGCGGCTGGAAGGCGAAAACGTCAGATGGCGGTTGATCAACCAGGTGACGGACAGGGCAAAACCGATCGAAATGATGCGAGCCGCGAATGGTCCGAGCGGCGCTATCGTCAGCACCAGCCAAAGCGCCGCCGCGTCGGCGACGAAGCCGATGCCGCCGGCGAAAATGAAGCGGGCGAGGCGTCCCATTCAGGCTCTAGGCCGCGCGCGGGGTCTTGCCCGGTCCGGCCTTCAAAGTCGCGAGGGCGCTTGCACGTTCACGTTCGACGCGACCGGAAGGCATCGACAGATAGAAGATGCGCTTCTGCTCGGCCCGGCCGCGCGACACCGAATCGAGGATTACCCCGGTCACCGCCGCCAGCATCGACAGCAGCAGCAGCCCGACCGACAGCACCCAGGTCGGCATGCGCGGCACAAGCCCGGTTTCGGCGAACTCGATCAGCACCGGCGCCATCAGGAACAGGCTCGATGCCAGGAAGAACACCGAAAAAGCGCCGAAGAAACGCAGCGGCTGTGTCTCCTTCATCAGCATGGCGAACATCCACAGGATCTTCGCGCCGTCGCGAAAGGTCGACAGCTTCGACGAGGAGCCTTCCGGCCGGCGGCCATAGTCGAGCCCGATCTCGCTCACCGGCAATTTGAGCTGCGAGGCGTGCACCGACATTTCGGTCTCGATCTCGAAACCGCCGGAAACGGCGGGAAAGCTCTTGACGAAGCGCCTGGTGAAGGCGCGGTACCCCGAGAAGATATCGGTAAAGTCCGAGCCGAACAGCCGCTTGTAGAGGCTGTTGAAGATGCGGTTGCCGAAGGCATGGCCAGTCCTGCCGGCATCGTCGGCGACGCCGCGCCTGGTGCCCACCACCATGTCGGAGCGCTCGGTCAGCAGCGCGTTGATCAGTTGCGGCGCGTCCTCCGGCGCATAGGTGCCGTCGCCGTCGGCCATCAGATAGATGTCGGCCTCGATGTCGGCGAACATGCGGCGCACGACATTGCCTTTGCCCTGGCGCGGCTCGCGCACCACGATGGCGCCGGCGGCGCGGGCTCGGAGCGCCGTCAGATCGCGCGAATTGTTGTCGTAGACATATATCGCGGCGGCAGGCAGCGTCTCGCGAAAGCGCCGCACCACTTCGCCGATCGTCAGCTCCTCATTGTAGCAAGGCAGGAGCACGGCGATGCTCGGCTCATGGCGCACTTCTTGTGGCATTTTCGTCTCCGGATGCCCTGTGAGGTCCCTGACCGCTCAAACGCCGGCCTCGCTCGGGGCGGCTTTACTATTTATTGAAGCTGTTAAGGCTAGGTTTAAACCGCCCCGTATTCCTTCCAAAGGTCCTGATATGAGCACAGCCGACGATGGCGCCTCCATTTGGAGGTCCGATATCGCGCTGGCGCTGCTTGCCACGCTGCTGGCGCTTGCCGTCAATGCCTTTGCCGGTTTCCCGGAACTGACCAATGCCGGCGGCGACAACGACAATCTGCTGCGCCTTGTCGAAGTTCGCGACATGCTGGCCGGCCAAAGCTGGTTCGATCTGCACCAGTACAGGATGGGCCTGGAAGGCGGCTTCGTCATGCACTGGTCGCGGCTGGTCGATGCGCCGATCGCCGCCATCACGGCCGTGTCGGCCCTGACCGGGAGCACGGTCTTTGCCGAGAATTTTGCGCAAGTGCTGTGGCCGGCGCTGCTCTTTTGCCTGACCGTGTTTTTCACCGCTCGCACCGCGCGCAGCTTTGCCGGTGACGGCGCCGTGCTGCCCGCTGTCGTCGTCGGCGCCGCCGCACTGCACTTCCTCGGCATTTTTTCGCCTGGCGCGCTCGATCACCACAATGTCCAGCTGATGCTGAGCATGGCCAGCCTGAGCCTTCTGCTTGAAGCGCCGTTGCGCAGGCCGGCGGCACTACTCTCCGGCCTGTGCGCCGGATTGATGCTGGCCGTCGGCATGGAAACCGCGCCTTATGTCGCCACCATCGGCGCCTCTGTCGCCACGCTGTTTGCCCTCGACGCCGATGGCGAGAGGCCGATTGCCAGGGATTTCGGCCTCGGCTTTGCCGGCGTGTCCGCTCTCGTCTTTGTCGCCACCATCGCACCGTCCGCCTGGGGTCAGGCGCAATGCGACGCCTTCTCGACCGTGCAGTTCGTCGTCGCAGCGATTGCCGGAACCGGCCTTGCGGCGATAGCGTCGGTCGAGCCCGCTGGCCGCACGCGCCAACGGCGCATCGCCTCGCTTGGCCTGCTTGCCCTGATATTGGCCGCAGTCGTCGTCTTTTTGTTCCCGCAATGCCTGGCAGCGCCCTATGCCAACCTCGATCCGCGCCTCAAGGAGCTATGGCTTGATCACATCGACGAGGCGCAATCGCTGTTCAAGCTTCTCGCTGAAGATCCGGCCGGGGTGGTGGCGCGCTATGCTACGCCGCTCATCGCGCTCGTGCTGATGGCGCTTCGCCTTGGCCGTGGCGGCTGGCGGCGGCAGGACAGCCTTGTCGGCACGCTGCTTGTCGTGGCCTTCATCGTCAGTGCCTGGCAGGTGCGCGGTTCGACATTCTCGATCGCCTTCGCCGTCATCCCGCTTGCTGCCTGGATTGCCAAATGGCGTCAACGGGCCGAGGCCAGCCCGTCGCGCGGCGTGGCGCTGCGCATGGCCGCCGTCTGGCTGGTTTCGGTGAATGCCGTCTGGACTGGGGCTGCCGCGGCGACCTCGGTCGCCTTCGAGGACAGCAATACCGCCGCCGATAATGGCGACGGCGCCGATGTCGCTTGCCAGCGCATGGCCTCCTTTGCGGCGCTTGGCCGCCTGCCCGGCACCACGGTGCTGGCAATTTCCAATCTCGGATCGCCGATCCTGGCCTATTCCGGACACCGCGTCTTCGCCGGGCCTTATCATCGCAACGTCGCCGGCAACCTGCTGGCGCTCGATGCCTTCCTTGGGTCCGATGCCGATGCCAGGACAATCCTGGCGGATCATCACGTCGGCCTCGTCGCATTGTGCCCCGGCAGCCCCGAAAGCAAGCTCCTCGCCGCCAAGGCGCCGGCAGGTTTTCTCGCCGGGTTGATGCGCGGCAGCGTACCGGAATGGCTTGAGCCGGTTGCCGGGACCAGCGGAGCCGCCGTCGAATTGTACCACGTCCGGCTGGGCGGCTGATCGATCGGGGGCGCGTGCGGCCTTTTGTCGGACATAAGTCCCGACTATCCACTCTTTCGCCCTTGCCCGCCCGACATGGCTGGATAGGATGCGCGCCGGTCAGACCGAGATCGTTGGACCGGGAGAGAATTCATGATGCCATCGGCACACTTTGCCGACCTCGAAGGCGCTTCGGTGCTGATCACCGGTGGCGGCTCCGGCATTGGAGCCGCCTTGACCGAGGGATTTATCCGCCAGGGGGCAAAGGTCGCCTTTATCGATATCGCCGACCGTCCGAGCCTGGCGCTGGCCGATCGGTTAGACAAGGAGCTCGGCCGGCGGCCGCTCTATCTCAAGACCGATATACGCGATATCGAGGCATTGCGGTTATCAGTTGCCAAAGCCGCCGAGGCGCATGGCGACGTGACCGTGCTGGTCAACAATGCCGCGCAGGATGACCGTCATGCCGTCGAAGACGTCACGGTCGAGTTCTGGGACAACAATCATGCCATCAACCTGCGCCCGCATTTCTTCAGCGCACAGGCGGTGGCGCCGGGCATGAAGCGGGCCGGTGGCGGCTCGATCATCAATTTCACCTCGACCTCGTTTCTCATCAACCATCCCGATATGCCGGCCTATACCGCCGCCAAGGCCGGCATCGTCGGCCTCACCAAGGGTCTTGCCGGCAAGCTCGGCGTCGACGGCATTCGCGTCAACGCAATCGCGCCCGGCTGGGTGATCACCGAGCGACAGAGAAAGCTCTGGGTCACCGAACAGGCGCTCGCCGCCCACGTCGCCAAGCAGTGCATCAAAGAGGTGATGCAGCCGGAAGACGTTGTCGGCACCGTGCTGTTCCTGGCGTCGGATGCTTCACGCATGCTGACCGCGCAGATGCTGATCGTCGACGGGGGGTTCCTGTGATCTCATCGAGCAAGGCCCCTTCTGTCGCGGCCGTCGACTGGGGCACCACCCGGATGAGGGTGTGGCTGCTCGACGGCGCCGGCAAGGTTCTCGCCGAGCGGCGCGGCGATGACGGGCTGATCACCGCCCAGGCTAAAGGATTTTCGTCCGTTCTCGAAGGGCATCTGGCTGCCATGGGTGCCCCCGAGGCGCTGCCGGTCATCATTTGCGGGATGGCCGGTTCGCGCCAGGGCTGGCTGGAGGCGCCCTATGTCAGCGTGCCGGCGCCGATCGGCGCTATCCTCGCCGGCGCTGCCCGCATCCCCGGCCAGCGCCGCGACATCCGCATCGTGCCCGGCCTTGCCCAACGCCTTGCCGATGCGCCTGACGTCATGCGCGGCGAGGAAACGCAGCTTGCCGGCGCCGGTTTGCCGGCACAGGGACGCCACCTCGTCTGCATGCCCGGCACCCATTCGAAATGGGTGCTGGTCGAGGACGGTTCCATTGCCGGCTTCGGCACCTGGCCGACCGGCGAGCTGTTTTCGGTGCTGGCTGCGCACTCGATCCTGCGCCATTCGCTGGGCGAGCCGCCGCAGCCGGTTGCCGCCGAAAGTCCGTTTTTCCGGGACTGGTGCCTGAAGGCGTTGGCCGAGGGCGGTGACATCGTTTCAAGACTGTTCTCGATCCGCGCCGCCAGCCTGTTGCAGGACCTGAAGCCCGAAGATGCCGCAGCCTCTCTGTCCGGCCTGCTGATCGGCGGCGAGATCGCTTCGGCAAATAGCCGCTATGGGGCAAGCGCCGTGCCCGTCGTGCTGATCGCATCGGGCGCACTCGGCAGGCTCTATGCCGAGGCGCTCGGCCTTGCCGGGCTCGCTTTCAGGGCGGTCGACGCCGATGAGGCGGTGCGTGCCGGCCTTGCCGAAGCCGCGCGCGAAAATGGCATGATCGCCAAAAATGGAGTTGCCGCATGACCGAAACCGCACCTTTTCCAAAGCTCAAGCGGGGTCTGGTCGCGATCCTGCGTGGCCTCAAGCCAAGCGAGGCGGTGGCGATCGGCCAGGCGATCTTCGGCGCCGGCATCGAAGCAATCGAGGTGCCGCTCAACTCGCCCGAGCCTTTTGTTTCCATCGCCAGTATTGTCGAAGCGCTTCCTCCGATGGCGCTGGTCGGCGCCGGCACGGTGCTCACCGCCGCCGATGTCGACGGTCTGCACAAGGCCGGCGGGCGGCTGCTGGTCAGCCCCAATATCGATGCCGAGGTCATGGGCCGTGCCATGCAGTACGGCATGGTGACGATGCCCGGCGTGTTCACGCCGACCGAGGCATTTCAAGCAATCCGGCTCGGCGCCTCGGCATTGAAATTCTTCCCGGCGAGCGTGCTTGGCGCGGCGGGCATTTCGGCGATGCGCGCGGTGCTGCCAGCCAGTGTGCTGGTCGGCGCCGTCGGCGGCGTTTCGGACAAGGACTTTGCCGGCTACAAAGCGGCCGGCGTCACCGTCTTCGGTCTTGGCTCCAGCCTGTTCAAGCCGGGCATGAGCATCGACGAAGTGGCAGCACGGGCGAAGGCTGCGGTCGTGGCCTGGGACGCGGCGTTTGGAGCGGCATGATGAGCGAGACCATCGTTTCGGTTTTTTCCGACCATGTCTGCCAACTCGGCGAGGGGCCAAGCTATGACCCTGCCACGGACACGCTCTATTGGTTCGACATCGTCAACGGCCAGCTCCTGGAACAGCGCTTGTCCGGCGGTGCGGTCAAAATCCACGAGCTCGGTCAGATGGCCAGCGCCATCGCCATCGTCGACGACCAACGCCAGCTGATCGCCACCGAGACCGGCCTGCATGTCCGCGATGTCGCGACCGGCAAGCTGACGCTGCACACGCCGATCGAGGCCGATAATACGGTCACCCGCTCGAACGATTCCCGCGTTCACCCTTGCGGCGCCCTCTGGGTCGGCACCATGGGTAAGGGCGAGGAGAAGGCCGCCGGTTCTATCTACTGGTTCTTCAAGGGCGAGCTGCGCCGGCTCTATGCGGATCTCACGGTGCCCAATTCGATCTGCTTTTCCGAAGATGGGACCATCGCCCATTATACCGACACCAGCACCGGGCTGTTGATGCGCGTCGGCTGCGATCCTGCGACCGGCCTGCCGGTTGGCGAACCGAAGGTCTTCGTCGATCACCGTTCGGCCAAGGGCTATATCGATGGTTCGGTGCTCGACCGCGACGGCATATTGTGGAACGCTTGCTGGGGCGGCAGCGTCGTCGAAGCCTATGGACCCGACGGCAAGCTTGTCCGTTCGGTGGCGATGCCGGCGACGCAGCCGTCCTGTCCGGCTTTTGTCGGCAGGAATGCCGACCGGATCGCGGTCACCTCCGCCTGGTCCGGCAAGAGCGAGAAGCAGCGCCTGCTCGACCCGCAAGCCGGCATGACGTTTATGCTCGACATTCCAGTCAATGGTCGCTTCGAGCCGCGCGTGCTGATTGGCTAGACCATGGTCCCGAACCTTTGGTTCGGAAAAGATCATGGTCAAACAAGAAGATGGTGCGCTTGCTGTCGTGCAGGCGTCCGATCAACGTCGGTTCCGCGCAAGCCGAATGCGTTCCCCGTGCGATGGTAGGCAATCGTGCTGCCAGGAGCCGTTCCACCCATGTCAAGCCGCAAGCCGAAGCTGATCCTTGTCTACGAGCCGGAAAAGGCCTGCTTCGATCGGCTGGTCGCCGATAACCACGTGCCGGAGCGTGCCGTCGAAATCGCCTCCTATCTGGCGCAATCGACCGACATCGCTGCTGAATTCGACGCACTTGCCGCCGCTTGCCAGAAGCGCGGCTTGTCGTTTGCGCCGGTGACACTCGACGCCGCCGCAAGCGTTCTCGCCGGCGAGGACCCGAAGACCACGCTCGTCTGGACACTGACCGACGGCATCGCCTATTTCCGCGGCGGCGCGGCACCAGCTCTGGCACGGCTGAACGGCCTGAAGGCGATCGGCGCCGACGATGCGCTTTTTGCGCTCTGTCAGGATAAGTTCCGTTCCGGCGCCGTGCTCGGCGCGCTTGGCTTGCCGGTGCCGCGGGCGGGCCTTGCCCGTGACGGAGCCTGGCTGGTCGCGCCGCCGGACTCGCCCGCCGGCTGGTTCGTCAAGCCGAACCGGCTCGGCGCCAAGATCGGCATCTGGCCGGATTCGCGCTGCCACGATCTCGGCCACGCGCTGGAGCTTAGCCGGCGCGTCTTCGCCGCCTATCGCGACGATGTCGTGGTCCAGCCCTATGTCGCCGGCCGCAACGCGCGCGCCAGTTTTCTCGGATTGAAGCCGGATACCGGCGCCGAGGCGATCGGCATCGCCCTTGTCGATTCGGGCAGCGATTTCCAGACCATGCAGGACAGCCTGGCGCTTTACGGCGATACCGGTGTAGCGGCGAAAGCCGCGGGAAATTACGCTGAGCCGTTGCTGCTTCCCGTTGGCGCCAGCCAGCCTCGAGCCGATGCAAGAATTCGTCGCATCGCCGAAAGCCTGATGGTCGGGCTTGGCCTGCGGGATGTGTTTTCCATCGACTTCCGGGTCGAAGCCGACGACAGCGTGCACCTCATCGAGTTCGAGGTCTGCCCCGGCCTGCCCTGCTTCGATTTCCGCGATTACTGTCGCCAGCAATGGGGCCTGAGCCTCGCCAATGCGATGGCCGAGACCGCGATGAACCGACTTCGCGCCTAAATCCCCTCGACCAGCACGATTTCACCATCAGCCACCTTCTGGCGGATCGCGACCGCGCGCTGGTATTCGGGCGAGTGGTAGCAGTCATGCGCCGCCGCAAGCGACGGAAACTCGATGATCACATTGCGGTCGCGGCCCGGCCCCTCGGCCTTCTCATGCGCGCCGCCGCGCGCCAGGAACTTGGCGCCGAAGCAGTCGAAGGCCAGCTTGGCGGCTGCGACATAGTCCTTGTAGCCTTCCGCATCGCGCACGTCGACGCGAGCGATCCAGTATCCCTTGGGCATCGGTTTCTCCTGGTTTTTGGTCCTTATGCCGAGCGCATTTCATCGAGGATGGCTTCAGCTGCCGCCCGCCGGTCGGCCGCGCCGACGATCGGCCGGCCGACCACGAGGTGGCTGGAGCCGTTGCGGATCGCCTGCGCCGGCGTCACCACCCGCTTCTGGTCGCCATGGTCGCTGCCCGTGGGCCGGATCCCCGGCGTCACGACGGCCAGGTCGGGGCCGACGATGCGGCGCACCGCCTCCGCTTCCTCGGCCGAGCAGACGATGCCGCCCATGCCGGCATGTAGCGCCTGCTCGGAGCGCCTCAGCACCAGCGTATGCGGATCATATTCATAGCCGGCGTCGATCACGTCCTGCTCGTCCATCGAGGTCAGCACGGTGACCCCGAGCAGGCAAAGGTCGCTGCCCTTCGCAGCCTCGACCGCCGCCTTCATCGTCTTCGGATAGGCATGGATGGTCAGCATGCTCATGCCCATCCTGACGATGTTGTCGACCCCCTTGGCCACCGTGTTATCGATGTCGAGCAGCTTCATGTCGAGAAAGATCCTGGTGCCGCCGCTGGCCAGCTCGCGGGCGAAGTCGAGCCCGCCGGCAAAGGCGAGCTGGTAACCGATCTTGTAGAAGGAGACGATCCCGTCGAGCTCGCGCACCGCTTTCTCGGCTTCCTTCAGCGTCGGCAGGTCGAGGCCGACGATCAGCCTTTCCTGCATCGTGTCGGCATGCGCGGCGTCCGGGATCATGCCTCGATCCGCGTCGACAGCATGCGCGAGGTTTCGATCAGCGTTCGGCATAGGTGCTCCATCGATTGGCGTAGTCTCTCGTCCCTGAAGTTGCCCTCGTCGTCGAAGGCGTTGCCGCCCTCCGGCACCGAGCATTCCGGTGTCACCACCTCCATCCGGCAGCGCACCAGAACGGCGCGCAGATGGTTGATGCAGCGTATCCCGCCGAAGGGTCCGTTGGAAGACGAGCAGAGGCCGGCAACCTTGCCGGCAAGCGGCCTGAACGTCCGGCCGCCATCCTTGCGCAGCTGGCTTACCCAGTCGATGGTGTTCTTGAGCAGCGGTGGAATGGAGCCGTTATATTCGGGCGTCGCGATCAGCAGCCCGTCATGGGCGGCGATCATCCGGCCGAGCTTGACGGCGTTTTCGGGAATGCCTTCTTCCTTTTCCAGATCCTGGTCGAGGATCGGCAACGGATAGTCGGCGAGCGAGATGCGGGTCACCTCCGCGCCCTGCATGGCAAGTTCCTTCTGCGCAACGTCGGCGGTCCTGGCGCTATAGGCGCCGCTGCGCACCGAACCGGCGACGACGAGAATTTTCGGGATCACAGCCATGGGGTCTGCCTTGTCACCCGATGGGTATAAGACAAGTGCTATTCAAACCCAACGCTGCAATTCAGGCGGCCCCGCGTCGGTAGATCCAAAGCTGCGTCGGCGGAATGTTGCGGATGACGAAATGGAAATGCTCGACCGTATAGTCGCCGCGGCCCGGCGGGATCGGCGACAGCGGCCCGTAAGTCAGCTGCACGATCGGCCGGCCCGCCGGGATGCGGTCGAGCAGGCTCTCGACATAGGCGATGCGCTGGGCGACCGGGAAGTTGAGCAGCGGCACGCCCGATATCACCGAATCGAAGACCAGATCGCGCTTGTCACCGAGCGTCGCGTCGAGATTGAAGGCGTCGCCCTCGATGACGTTGACGCCTGGATAAAGCTGGCGCAGATGGCGCACGAAATCAGTGGAATATTCGACCGCGTAGAGATTTTCAGGCTTTATGCCCTGAGCGAGGATGGCGCGCGTGATGACGCCTGTGCCAGGCCCGACCTCGAGCACCGGCAGGCCGGATTTCGGATTGACGATCGAGGCCATCTTGCGCGCGGTGATGGAACTGGTCGGGACGATCGAACCGACCGCCTTCGGCTTGTCGATCCAGCCCTTGAAGAACTTCAGTTCGTCGTCGAACTTTTCCGCCAGCGTCTTTCGCAGTCCGGGACTACGCGTCATCGAAAGTCCTCCTCAACGCTCCCTCGCATGCTACTTAGCAGCTACGAGGTGCAAGACAAGGCGAATCCCCGGATAAGGTGTTGATGACGCTCGGGAAGCGTTTCCAGGGATCAGCTTCAATGCTCGCCGAACGTTTCGAAAAAGTCCTTCATGCGGGCGAAAAATCCGCTCGACTGGGGCGAATTGTCCTTTGAGGAAAGCTGCTCGAATTCCTCCAGCAATTCGCGCTGGCGGCGCGAAAGGTTCTGCGGCGTCTCGACCACGGTCTGGATGTAGAGGTCGCCGATATTGGGCTGGCGCAGCACCGGCATGCCCTTGCCCTTGAGGCGGAACTGGCGGCCGTTCTGGGTGCCTTCCGGCACCTTCACCTTCGTCTGGGTGCCGTCCAATGTCGTCACCTCGAACGAGCCGCCAAGTGCTGCCGTCGTCATCGAGATCGGCACCTTGCAATAAAGATCGGCGCCGTCGCGCTGGAAGAACTCGTGCGGCTTGACCGCGAGGAAGATGTAGAGATCGCCCGATGGGCCGCCGCGCAGGCCGGCCTCGCCCTCATTGGCAAGCCGGATGCGGGTGCCGTCCTCGATCCCGGCAGGGATGTTGACCGACAGCGAGCGCTCCTCGGTGACGCGGCCCTGGCCGGCGCATTTCGGACATGGATCCTTGATGGTCTGGCCGCGCCCCTGGCATTGCGGGCAGGTGCGCTCGATCGAGAAGAACCCTTGCGTGGCGCGCACCTTGCCGTGGCCGTTGCACATCGAGCAGGTGACGGGCTGGGTGCCGGGCTTGGCGCCGCTGCCCGAGCATTCCGAGCAGGAGATCGATGCCGGCACGCGGATCTGCGCGGTCTTGCCGGAAAATGCCTCTTCCAGCGTGATTTCCATATTATAGCGCAGGTCGGCGCCGCGCTCGCGACCGCCGGACGAGCGACGCTGGCGCCCGCCCATCATGTCGCCGAAAATGTCCTCGAAAATGTCGGCGAAGCCGCCGGCGCCAAAGCCTTGCGCCCCGCCATTCATGCCGCCGTGCTCGAAGGCGGCGTGGCCGAAGCGATCGTAGGCGGCGCGCTTCTGCGGGTCCTTCAGCGTTTCGTAAGCTTCGTTGATTTCCTTGAATTTGTGCTCGCAGGCATGGTCGCCTGGGTTGCGGTCGGGATGGAACTGCATGGCCAGCTTGCGGAAAGCGCTCTTGAGCTCCTTCTCGTCGGCGCCTTTTTGCACGCCCAGCGTTTCGTAAAAATCAGCTTTCATGTTTTCCCGCAGTCCGGATAGTCAACGTCTTGAAGTATCGTTGCGTCGTTTGCCGGCACGCTGTTCCGATTTAGGTGTGATGGAGCCGGGATGCCAGTGTCTACGAGGCTTTGTCCGCATTTTTTCGGGTAGCTCGGCGTTTTTCCGGCAAAGGGTTGCAAAAAAGCCCGGCTGTGCGCCGGGCTTTTTGCTTACCTGTACCGTCAGGCGGTTCAGGCCGACTTCTTCTTCTCGTCGTCTTCGTCGATTTCCTCGAAATCGGCATCGACCACATCGCTGTCCTTGGCGGCATCAGCCTTGGCGTCGGCCTCGGCGGCTTCCTTCTGCGAAGCCTCGTACATCGCCTGGCCGAGCTTCATCGAGACTTCGGCGAGCGTCTGCGTCTTGGCCTCGATCTCGGTCACATCATCGCCTTCGGCAGCGGTCTTCAACGCCGCGATCGCATCGGCAATCGCCGTGCGGTCGGTCTCCGAGACCTTATCGCCATAGTCCTTCAGCGACTTCTCCGAGGAATGCACCAGAGCCTCGGCCTGGTTGCGGGCCTCGACCAGTGCGCGACGTTTCTTGTCGACTTCGGCATTGGCCTCGGCATCCTTGACCATCTTCTCGATGTCAGCGTCCGAAAGGCCGCCAGACGCCTGGATGCGGATCTGGTGCTCCTTGCCGGTGCCCTTATCCTTGGCCGAAACGTTGACGATGCCGTTCGCGTCGATGTCGAACGTGACCTCGATCTGCGGCACGCCACGCGGCGCAGGCGGGATGCCGACCAGGTCGAACTGGCCGAGCGCCTTGTTGTCGGCGGCCATTTCACGCTCACCCTGGAAGACGCGGATGGTCACCGCCGACTGCGAATCCTCAGCCGTCGAGAACACCTGGCTCTTCTTCGTCGGAATCGTCGTGTTGCGCTCGATCAGCCGCGTGAATACGCCGCCCAGCGTCTCGATGCCGAGCGACAGCGGCGTCACGTCGAGCAACAGCACGTCCTTGACGTCGCCCTGCAGCACGCCGGCCTGGATGGCAGCGCCAAGTGCGACGACCTCATCCGGGTTGACGCCCTTGTGCGGTTCCTTGCCGAAGAACTGCTTCACGATCTCCTGTATCTTGGGCATACGGGTCATGCCGCCGACCAGAACGACCTCGTCGATCTCAGCGGCCTTGAGGCCGGCATCCTTGAGCGCCGCCTTGCAGGGCTCGATGGTGCGCTGGACGAGATCTTCGACAAGGCTCTCGAACTTCGCACGCGTCAGCTTTAGCGTCAGGTGCTTAGGGCCGCTGGCATCGGCGGTGATGAAGGGCAGGTTGATCTCGGTCTGCGTGGTGGACGACAGCTCGATCTTGGCCTTTTCAGCCGCTTCCTTGAGGCGCTGCAGGGCGAGCTTGTCGTTCCGCAGGTCGATACCCTGTTCCTTCTTGAACTCGGCCGCCAGATATTCGACCAAACGCATGTCGAAATCCTCGCCGCCGAGGAAGGTGTCGCCATTGGTCGACTTCACTTCGAACACGCCGTCGCCGATTTCGAGCACCGAAATGTCGAACGTGCCGCCGCCAAGGTCATAGACGGCAATCGTCTTGCCTTCCTTCTTGTCCAAGCCATAGGCAAGTGCTGCCGCCGTCGGCTCGTTGATGATGCGCAGCACTTCCAGGCCGGCGATCTTGCCTGCATCCTTGGTGGCTTGGCGCTGGGCGTCGTTGAAATAGGCCGGAACGGTAATGACCGCCTTCTCGACCTTTTCGCCGAGATAGGCTTCCGCCGTTTCCTTCATCTTCTGCAGGATCATCGCCGAGATCTGGCTGGGCGACTGGTTCTTGCCGCCGGCCTCGACCCAGGCATCGCCATTGTCGCCCTTGACGATCTTGTAGGGGACAAGCTTCTTGTCCTTCTCCGTCACCGGATCGTCATAGCGGCGGCCGATCAGGCGCTTGACCGCGAAAATGGTGTTTTCAGGATTGGTGACCGCCTGGCGCTTGGCCGGCTGGCCGACGAGGCGCTCGCCGTCGCTGTTGATGGCGACGATCGAAGGGGTCGTGCGCGCGCCTTCCGCATTCTCGATGACCTTGGATTCCTTGCCGTCCATGATGGCGACACAGGAGTTGGTTGTTCCCAGATCGATACCGATTACTTTTGCCATTTCTCTAATCTCTCCGCTAAGCAGGCTCTCAGGACCCGTACAGGCGTTCCGACGAAAGCCCCTGTTCACAAGAAATTCCGCTCCGGCAACCGGCATTCGGCGCTGGACGGCTTGGCGCGTATATAAGAACAGGCTGCGTGGCGCGCAAGCATTCTGCGCAAGGCGTTCACCATTCATCGCGGTTGATCGGATTCGGGACCGGCAGGCCCGTATTTTCCGGCCGTGATCCAGCCGGCCCGGCCCCGGTCCATGAACCTTTCCGCCTCACCTCGCGACTGACGCTCAGGTGCCGCGTGGTGCGGCCCCGGAAAGGAAAGCCCCATGACCACAGATCCAGAGGCTCGATGGTCTCCGGGAACAGCAGGAACTCAGCGCGACAGTCGCCTTCGGGACCGGGTCGATGCGCTGGGCTTTCCGCTGGTTCCGTTGACCCTGCGCGGACGCCGGCGTATCATGACGGTGAGGAAAGCAGACAATTCGATCAGGGATGAACGTGCCGGAACGCCGCGCCTTGCCCTGATTTGCGCGCCGAGACCGGATGTTTCTCCCATGACCTGTGGGGGGAGATCCATGTCTTGCGACCATGGCGCGTCCGTGCGCTCTCGTGCCGGCCATTTGCGCCGCGCAATCCAGGCTGCCAGCGGATTATCGGCCTTGGCACTCGCCGCTGGGCTCTGGCTCGGCGGCTCGGCACAGGCCCAGGAAACCCAGATCATCTATCCCGGCTCGATGGCAGTGACCGGATTCTCTGGCACCATCATCCCCAATTTCGAGGAAGGCCTGCCGCCGGGCGTCGATCCGGTCGACGAGACCTTCATCGACACGGCGCGCGCAACCTTGCGCGTCTTCGACGTTTCAAGGCTGGGCGGGCCGGCGTCTGGCCAATTGGTCTTCACCCCGCCACCCTTCGAGGTCACGGCCGAGCAAATCGGCCAGGTGTTCGGCATCACTTATGACGACGGCGTGCGCGACGGCGTTCCCTCGGCCATTCCAAACCTCTATGCCGGCGCCACCTCGCTGCACGGCATCCGCATCGTCACACCAGACGGCGATGCCGACGGCCGGCCGGAGCGGCAGCGCCGCGGCACGGCTGACGCGGTCTTCATGGACGGCCAGTTCGGCACCGAAAACGGCGGCGGCCCCGGAACGATCTGGAAGATCGATGGCATCACCGGCGCCGTCTCGAAATTCGCCGATATCGACGCCAATAGCGGTCCCGGCATCGGCGACGTCACTTTCGACAATATCCACCGCCAGTTCTTCGCCAGCGATCTCGACACCGGCCTTATCCACCGCATCGACGCCAATGGCGCGCTAGTCGACACGTTCGACCACGGCGTCGCCGGCCGCCCGGCGCACGGGCTGCCCCCAGTCGCCGACGACGGCTCGGTGATGGACATCCAGGGTGCTGCCTTCGACAGCGAGGACCCCGATAGCTGGGGCTACACACAGGACGAGCGCCGCGTCTGGTCGGTCGCCTATCGTGGCGGCCGGCTCTATTACTCGGTCGGGGAAAAGGCGGAGATCTGGTCGGTGGGCATTGCCGGCGACGGCAGCTTCGGCGACCCGCGCTGGGAGCTGGCCGTCAAGGCCGACAAGGATTACGCGGTCACCGACATCGCCTTTGACAACAAGGGCTTCATGTATCTGGCTCAGCGCGGCCCGGTGGAAAACCGCTACGACTACAGCCAGTTCGCCGATTCCGGCAAGGGTGAGGTCATCCGCTACTGGCGCGAAAATCCGGACGATCCGGCAACGGAATCGGTCTGGGTGGAAGTGCCGCAGGAATATGCGGTCGGCTTCCCGCAAGACAACCGGCAGTCGGCCGGCGGCCTCGACCTGCAATATGGCTACGATTCCGAAGGCAATCTCGATACCGGCATCTGCACCGACACGCTGGTCGATACCGGCGACAAGTTGCGCGACAACCCGGCGCTCGCCGAACAGCTCGCAGCCGGGGGGCCGCTTGCCGTGCACGGCGTGCAGATCACGCCGACGGCGCTGGTCAGGCCGGCCAACGTGCCGCCTTTCGGCTCGTGGTTCGTCGATTTCGACACTTATTTCGAAGACCCGGAAGTGGAAGGCCATGTCGGCGACGTCGAGGTCTGGCGCCCCTGCGAAGGCCGTGCCGGCTATTACGAGCAGGTGCCGGGCGGCTATCTGCCACCGTTCTATCCGCCGGACTTCCCGCCCCCCGGCAATCTGCCTCCTTGCCTTGATGTCGAGGATGTCGAGTATTTCTGCACGCCCTCCGGCCTCGAGGCCGATCTCTATCTTCATGACCATACCGGCTTCGGCGGCGATTCGATCAAGGCTCTGTCCAGGACGCCTGGCGTCGGGGTGACTTCGCCCCTGTCGCATGCGCCCGGCGCGCCATTCACGATCGGTATCACCGGCCATTATCCTGGCGACAGGGTCGATGTCGGGCTCTGCTTCTACAGGCAGTCCGACCGCGACAAGGGTGGCTACTACCCTTGCTGCAAGATGACCTTGCCGCTCAGAACCCCAGCCGTCAGCTGCGAACCGTGAGAAGGGGAAGATGAGCAATCTTGCACAGTCCCCGCTTGCGACGAGCAGCCAATCAACCGGCAAACAATCATTCGTCATGGAGACCATCATGAAACCCCTGTCACTCGCCAGGCGCGGCGCGCGCTGGCTGATGGCGGCCGGTATCGCGGTCGCCATGCTGAGCCCGCTGCAAGGCTTCGCTGAAGACCTTGCTCCGGCCAAGGCCAAGCCTGCCGATGCAGGCACTGTCATTCCAGATCCCAAGCTCGATTTCGACAATCCTCGCATCGTCAACCCGGAGCCGGGCCGGATCGTGCCCTTCTTCACCAAGAAAGGCGGCCAGAGAGGCTGCGACTATGTCGTATACTCGCTGAGCTTTGGCTTGCGCGGCAATCCGCAGGGTTTTGCCGGCCCGGGCCTCGCGGCCATGCTGAAAAAGGTCAGGCTCGACTTCAGGGACCAACTCCCGCACGGCCTGCGGATTGTCGGCGTGCATGTGACCGGCGACGGCGCCGACGCATCCGGCGGACCGCTGCCCGGCGCTGCGATCAGCAGCTCGGCTGGCCCGGACGATACGGCGACGGTGTCCGATTTCCGGATTTCCGCCAGCGACCTCGACGGCATCGGCGCTGCGAACGAGCGCGCCATCACCTTCCAGATCACCGCCAAGATCGACCATGCGGCGTTTCCGTCGCCGGCAATCGTCGATAACCAGGGGCTGATCAAGGTGAGCCGCGGCGACCGCGGTGCTGGCGTCGAAATTCCGTCGCAGGACCCGGGCAAGCCGGACGACGGCAACTATCTCACGGGTGCAAAGACGTCGATCAAGATCGACGTCACCGAGTGCAACCCACCGCCTCCACCTCCTGGCAATCGTGAATGCTTCAAGGTGGAGCGAGGCACGGTCGATTGCGTGCCCGGCGGCGGCGCCTTCATCTACCATATGCCGGTCGGCCCAGAGATGGCTGGCAAATGGGTGCAGCTTTCGACGACGACACCCGGCATCACAATCATTCCCGACACCCAATTGGTGCCGGCCGGCGGCGGTGTGCTCAACTGGAAGATCGTCGGTGCTTCACCCGGCGACGTTATCCACATCATCGTCACCGGTATCGAAACCTATGCCGGCCCGAAGGAGGGCTGGGGCCTGTGCTGCACGCAGACCGTCGACATCGTCATCCCGCGTGACCAGAGGTGCCCGCCGAAGGACAAGGAACCGGATCTGAAAGTCGAAAAGCGTGCCGACGTGCAACGTTGCACGATGGCGGGCGGCTGCGACTTCACCATCAGGGTCACCAATGTCGGCGATGCGCCCTACCACGGCAAGATCGTGCTCGACGAAGTCACCCTGCCGGCCGGCTCCACCCTCGATTCAGGGCCGAACCCGCCTTGGGTCTGCGCGCCTGGAATCACCCCGATGATTTGCACTCATCCGGTGACCACGCTCAATCCGGGCGCCTCAGTCGACCTCAAGCTTGGCTTCAAGCCGGCCGCAGGCTGGCAAGGCAGCGTTTTGCGCAACTGCGCCACCTACAATTACGGCGCCAGCGGCAAGCCGCTTTTCGGCAGCCAGCTAAACGACCGCGGCTGTGCGTCGATCCCGGTCTGCCGCCGTGGCGATCGTGACCGCGACTGCCGGCCACCGGTGGAGAAGAAGGTCGACCTGATCCTGAAGAAGCGCGCCCGCACCGAATTCTGTTCGGCCGATGGCGTCTGCACCTTCGTGATCGACATCATCAACAATGGCAGCGTCCCCTACAATGGGCCGCTGACGGTCGTCGATAGCTATCCGGGCGGCGCGCCGGCATCCTCGACCTTCGGCCCGACGCCGCCATGGACGTGCGGACCGAACGGTTCCGGCAAGTTCCGCTGCGACAATCCCGGCATCGCGCTTATGCCGGGCGCCTCGACGCCGATCTTCGTCAGGGCGGTGATGCCGGCCAACTTCCGGCCCGATAGTGTCGAGAACTGCGCCGAGGTGAAGGCCATTCCCGGTGAGAACGACATCACCAACAACAGGGCCTGCGCCAAGGAACGCATCCGTCATCCGAATGGCGGGCAGCCGGCCATGCGCATCACCAAGGTGTGCAATGGCTCGCTGGCCGGTGCTGCGGTCGTTTCCTGCCGCATTACCGTCATCAGCCTCGGCGCCACAGCCCCGACCGGTCCGGTGCGGGTCAACGATGCCGCGACGCTGATAGCCGGCGGAGCGCCGGTCCAGATCCAGAGCGTCACCCCAGACGGCGCGGAATGGGCTTGCGGACCGGTTCCGGCCAATGCGCTGTCGTGCCAGATTCCCGGCGCCGTTATGACGCCTGGAACCAGCCGCCATTTCGACGTGACGGTTGCTGCGAACGGCGAATTCGAGAACTGCGCACGCGGCTCCTACGGCCCGGCTCCGGGAGACGATATCGTCTATCCGATCGGCCAGGCCTGCGCCAAGGGCGGCGGTGCCTCGACCATCCGGGTCGAGAAGACCGGCGACGCCGAGTGCAAGCCCGGCCAGCCCTGCTCGTTCGAGATCACCATCACGAACGATGGGACGAGCGCCTTCTCCGGTCCGGTTCGCATCGGCGATGCGATCGGCGTCGAAGGCCTCGGCCGGCTGGAAGGCGTTGCGATCACCTCGATCGATCCGCCCTTCGGCTGCTCGCCGGAGCCGGCAACCTTGCCTCTGTCCTGCATCGCCCAACTGACGCTCGGCGCCGGGGAAAGCCATGTGCACAATGTGACCGTGATCATTCCCGACGATGGCCGTCTGACCAATCTGCAGGGCACTGTCAACGGCCAGAACTGCGTCGGCGTGCTGTCTCCGAACACGTCGGTGCAAGGCGGTGGCGACGTGTTGTCTCGTGGTGCCGCCAATGTGCAGGGCGATCGCGGCAAGGCCTATGCCTGCCATCCCTTCATCATCACGCATGAGGTGAAGAAGGAATGCTCGCAAGGCTTTGTCATGAACGACGCCGGCAACTGCGTCTGCCCGCCAGGCACGACCTTCCGTAACGGCCAATGCTCATCCGGCGGCGGCACGGTCATCGTGCCGAAGCCAAAACCTTGCGTTCTCCTCAAAGGCCAGATCCGTACCGAGGACGGACGCTGCGTCTGCCCGCGCGGGACCGAGCTGGAGAACGGCGCTTGCGTGGGCAACAAGCCGCAGCCCGAGCAATGCACCATTCGTGGTCAGATCCACAACGCCAACGGCGAGTGCGTCTGCCCGCGGGGCACGGAAGTCAGGGGTAATGTCTGCCGGCCAATCCAGCCAAAACCCGAACAGTGCACCATTCGGGGCCAGATCCATAACGCCGCTGGCGATTGCATCTGCCCGAGGGGCACGGAAGTCAGGGGCAATGCCTGCCGGCCAATTCGGCCGCAGCCCAAGCAGTGCACGATCCGTGGTCAGATCCACGACGCCAACGGCGATTGCGTCTGCCCCCGGGGCACGGAACTGCAGGGCAATGCCTGCAGGCGCAAGAAGCCGGTTGTGGTGGAGTGCCCGATACCTGGCCAGATCCACAACAAGCGCGGCGCCTGCGTCTGTCCGCGTGGGACAGAGCTGCGCGACGGCGCCTGCCGCAAACCACGGCTGGAATGCGCACCGGGCGCGCGGCCGATCAATGGCCAGTGCCAGCCGATCATCAAGCGGCGCTGCCCTATCGGAACGGTCGGACGATATCCGGACTGCGTCCCGGTCCGCAGGAAATCGACGCTTGAGCCGAACCTGCTGCTGAATCCGAATGTTCCTCAGCAGGTCGTGCCAAGGCGCAAGCCGCAGCCGGAGCAATAGGATACGGCGCGGGAAATCCAGAACTTCAAACAGTGACCGTACTCGTCACCCAATACCCGCCGGAGCGATCCGGCGGGGTTTTTCTTCAGCGGGCAGATGAGAAGGCAGCGCAAACCTGAAGCCGCTGCATCGGCGGAAGGACAAACCGGCTTCCACTTTCCGGACTCATGGTCTAGGCAGTCGATACAGACAGAGGGTCCGCAAACCGGGGCGTACGGGAAGGCCGCATCATGAGCAAAAAAACCCTGATCGCGCCATCGGTGCTTGCTTCCGATTTCTCGAAGCTCGGCGACGAGGTCGAGGCGGTGACGGCCGCCGGCGCCGACTGGATCCACCTCGACGTCATGGACGGGCATTTCGTCCCGAACATCACGTTTGGGCCACCGGTGATCAAGGCGATCCGCAACCGCACCGAGGCGTTTTTCGACTGCCATCTGATGATCGCGCCGGCCGACCCCTATCTGGCCGCCTTCGCCGAGGCCGGCTGCGACGGCATCACGGTGCACGCCGAAGCCGGGCCACATCTCGACCGCTCGCTGCAGACGATCAAAAACCTTGGCAAGAAGGCCGGCGTGTCACTCAACCCGGCGACACCGGAAACGATGATCGAATACGTGCTCGACCGGCTTGATCTGGTCCTGATCATGACGGTCAATCCGGGGTTCGGCGGCCAGGCTTTCATTCCAGCGATCGTCGACAAGGTGAAGCGGGTGAAGGCGCTGATCGGCAACCGGCCGATCCGGATCGAGATCGACGGCGGCATTTCGCCTGAAACTGCGCCCCTTGTCACCGCGGCCGGCGCCAGCGTGCTGGTCGCCGGCGCGGCTATCTTCAAGGGCGGCAGCGTCGACGCCTACCGGGCAAACATCGAGGCAATCAGGGCAGCGGCGGACAAGGCGGCCGGCTGACCGCTGCCGTCCGGCCGGACCAGCCGCTCGGGGGGAAATATGAGCAACCATCTGTTCGATGCTTTCCGTGCCCGGATGCCCGCGCCCGAACGCCTTTTGATGGAGACAGAGGATGGGCGCTCGATCAGCTATGGCGAGACGCTGGCGCGCTCCGCTCAACTGGCGCATGCGCTGTCGCAGCTGGGCGTCGAAGCCGGCGACCGCGTCGCCGTTCAGGTCGAGAAGAGCCCGGAGGCCATTTTCCTTTATCTCGCCTGCCTGCGTGCCGGCGCGATCTTCCTGCCGCTCAATACCGCCTATACGCTGACCGAGCTCGACTATTTCTTCAGGGATGCCGAGCCGCGACTGGTCGTCTGCGACCCGGCGCGAGCGGGCGAGATCGGCGCTTTGGCGCAGACCTCGGGCGCTGCGGTCGCGACACTCGGCAGCAAGGGCGAGGGTTCGTTGACTGATCGAGCCTCTGAGGCGGCCGTGGACTTCCACGATGTGGCGCGCGGACCGGACGACCTTGCCGCGATCCTCTACACGTCCGGCACCACCGGCCGTTCGAAAGGCGCCATGCTCAGCCACGAAAACCTCGCCTCGAATGCGCGGGTGCTGGTCGACCTCTGGCGCTTCACTGCCGCAGACGTGCTGATTCACGCGCTGCCGGTTTTCCACACGCATGGCCTTTTCGTCGCCACCAATGTCGTCCTGATGGCCGGCGCCTCGATGCTGTTCGAAACCAAATTCGACCCGACCCGCATCGTCTCGCTACTGCCGCGCGCCACCGCGCTGATGGGCGTGCCGACCTTCTACGTCCGCCTGCTGCAGCAGGACGGTTTGAACCGGCAAGCGGCGAAAAACATCCGGGTGTTCATTTCCGGCTCGGCACCGCTTTTGGCCGAGACGCACAGAGCGTGGCGCGAGCGCACCGGCCACGCCATCCTCGAGCGCTACGGCATGACCGAGACCAACATGAACACGTCGAACCCGTACGAGGGCGAGCGGCGTGCCGGCACGGTCGGCTTCCCTTTGCCCGGCGTCTGCCTGCGCATCTCCGATCCCGATGGCGGCGAAACACTTGCCCGGGGCGAGGTCGGCATGATCGAGGTCAAGGGCCCGAACGTCTTTTGCGGCTACTGGCGCATGCCGGAAAAGACCAGGGCGGAATTCCGCGACGACGGCTACTTCATCACCGGCGATCTCGGGCTGATCGATGCCGACGGCTATGTCCACATCGTCGGCCGCGGCAAGGACCTGATCATTTCCGGCGGCTACAATATCTACCCGAAGGAAGTGGAGAGCGAGATCGACGCTCTTGCCGGTGTTGCCGAAAGCGCTGTCATCGGCGTTGTCCATCCGGATTTCGGCGAGGGTGTCACGGCGATCGTGGTGAGGGCGCCGGGCTCGACGATCAGCGCCGCCGCGATCATCGAGGCCATCGCTGGGCACCTCGCCAGGTACAAGCATCCGAAACAGGTGATCTTCGTCGACGAACTGCCGCGCAACACGATGGGCAAGGTGCAGAAGAACCTGCTGCGCGAAGCCTACAAAGACCTCTATACGTCCAAAGCCGGCTAACCCTAACAAGCAGGGCTGGCTGCAAAAACCCTGGCGCCGTCGATCCAGACGCTTTTCATGTCCAGATCGTCCGACAACGAAACGATGTTGGCGGCGGTTCCCCTGGCGAAGCGCCCGAGCCGGTGCGACTGGCCGATCGCCTGCGCCGGATAGAGCGAGGCCATGCGCAAGGCTTCGTCGAGGTCGAGACCGACCACGCGATGCACGAAGCGCACCGCGGAAATCATGTCGAGATCCGCGCCCGCCAGCGTGCCGTCGGCAAGTGTCAGCCTGCCATCCTTGCGGTGGATGGTGCGACCGTTCAGCGTGAACGAGGTCATGTCGGTGCCGATCGTCGCCATGGCGTCGGTGACGAGCAGGATCTTGCCCGGCCCCTGCTTGGCGCGCAAGGCGATGGCCATGGTGGCCGGATCGACATGGATACCGTCGGCGATGATGCCGGCATAGAATGTGCCGGTATCGATTGCCGCGCCCGCCAGCCCCGGCTCGCGATTGCCGATCTGGCTCATCGCGTTGAAAAGATGGGTGACCACCGTTGCGCCGGCCTCGGAAAAGGTGCGGGCCGTGGCATAGTCGGTATCGGAATGGCCGATGCTGACGATGACGCCGGCATTGCTGAGCGCCGATACCTGGTCGGGCTCGACGGATTCGGGCGCCACCGTAGTCAGCAGCACCGGCAGGTTTTTCCGCGTCGCGATCAGCATCGCCTGGTCGGGATCTAGCATCGGCCGGATCAAGGCCGGGTCATGTGCGCCCTTGCGGGCGATCGACAGATGCGGGCCTTCGAGATGCAGGCCTAGGAAGCCCGGCACCTTCCGTTGTGCGGCCTCTGCTCCGGCGGCAACCGCCGCGGCGGTGATCTCGGACGTGTCGGTGATCAGCGTCGGCAATAGCGCCGTCGTGCCGAAGGGCGCGTGCGCCCGGCAGATGGTCTCGATCGAGGGGACGTCGGGATGGTCGTTGAGCATGACGCCGCCACCGCCATTGACCTGCAAATCCACGAAACCCGGAACCAGCATACCGCCGCCGGTCTCGATAGGCGCAACACCGGATGGGACGGCGCCGGCGGCAACGATGGCCTCGACGAGGCCGTCGCGCACGACAAGCGCCGCATTGTCGTGCCAGTCATCGCCATCGAATATCCGGGCGCCGGTCAGCGCAAAGCGATCGCTCATAGCGTTTCCGTCACCTTGCGCAGATTGGGCGGCGTGTCTGGGTCGAGGCCGCGATGGCGGGCAAAAGCCTCGACGAAACCATAGAACGACACGATCAGTGTCAGCGGGTCGGTCAGCGGATGACCGGTGGCGACATGCGGCAGAGGCTGCGCCTTCTTTGCCTTGTCCGAAGTCACAAAGACAGCGGCGCCCTTGCCGGCCAGGCTGTCGGCGGCCTCGGCGACGGATGGTTCGGACGCATCGCGGGCAGCCAGCGCCAGCACTGGGAAGCCGGGACCGACTAGCGCCAGCGGGCCGTGCATGACTTCGGCGGCACTATAGGCTTCCGCATGCATGGCGCAGGTTTCCTTGAATTTCAGCGCCGCCTCGTTGGCGATCGCCGCCGACGGGCCCCGGCCAAGGATGAACAGCGAGTTCGGCGTCTCGAGTGCCCCGGCCAGCGCCATCCAGTCGCAAGCGATCGCCTTCCGAAAATGCTCCGGCAAGCGGGCAAGTGCTGCCAGAAGTTTGTCGTCGCCGGTGCAATGCGCCATCAGAGCGAGCCCTGCGACCGCCGAATTGACGAAGGTCTTCGTCGCTGCGACGCTGCGCTCCGGTCCGGCAAGGATGTCGATCGCGTAGTCCGAAGCCCGCGCGAGCGGCGAATCGGCGGTGTTGGTGATGGCGACGGTCAGCGAACCGCCGGCCCGCGCCGCTCGCGCCATCGCAACGATGTCCGGGCTCTTGCCCGACTGCGAGATCGCCAGGCAGGCCGAGCCGCCCAGCTTCAGCTTGGCGCCATAGATCGAGGCGATCGACGGGCCGACCGATGCAACCGCCAGGCCCGCGGTCAGCTCCACGGCATATTTCATGAAGGTCGCGGCATGGTCGGACGAGCCGCGCGCCACTGTGACGATGAAATTCGGGTCGCGCTCGCGAATGCCGCGCCCGGCTTCCGTCAGCACGGCGGCCGAGCCGTCGAGCAGGCGGGCGGTGGCCTCCGGGATCTCCTCGATCTCGCGCCGCATATGGGTCATTGTTGCGGTCATGGCCTGCCCTCTTCGCCCGGCTCGCTCAGCCGGAGTTCGGCGACGAAATCATAAGCGTCGCCCCTGTAGATGGAGCGGGTGAACTCGATCACCTTGCCGCTCGCCAGACAGGAGATACGCTCGATGTGCAGGCCGGCAATGCCCGGCGGCACTTCCAGCAGATGCGCGTCGCCATCGCCGAGATTGGTGGCGGAAATGCGCTGCACCGCCCGCACCGGCCTGTTGCCGGTCTTTTCCAGCGCCGCGTAGAGCGACGAACCGATCGCCGCCGGATCGGGCAGCACGCTTGTCGATAGTGAGGCGCGCTCGATCGCCAGCGGCGTGTCGTTGGCAATGCGCAGGCGCGCGACGCGCGCCACCAATTCGTTCGACGCTAGGCCGAGCACCATCATCTCGTCGGGCGATGGCGGATAGAGGCCGCGGTCGAGCCAGGCCGAACGCACCGCCATGCCGCGCCGTGCCATGTCCTCGGTAAACGAGGTCAGCATCGACAGGGACTGCTCGACGCGCTCCATGCGCGGCGCAACGAAGGTGCCGGAACCATGACGCTGGACGAGGATGCCGCCCTTGACCAGGTCCTGCACCGCCTTGCGCACGGTGACGCGCGAAATATCGGCCTTGCTGGCGATGTCGCGCTCGGAAGGCAGCGCATCGCCCGGTCCGATCAGCCCGCGTTTGACGGCGTCCTCGATGCTTTTCCTCAGCTGCAGATAGAGTGGCGCGCCACTCTGCGACGATTGTCTCAGCGCCGCGAAAATCTGGTCGGCGGCGTCGCTCATCGCGCCGCCTCCGCCTTCGTAAAAATCCGAACCGCCATCTGAACCGCGCCGCCCAGCGCGTCGTCGAGCGGCGGCTTCAGCAGCGCCCGGTAGCGCGCCGACAGGCGCGGCGCGTAAAGCGGCGCCAGGCCGCCGAGCAGGCAGAGCGGATCGTCGCCACCAAGGTCGAGCACGCCAAGTGCTGCCTCGACATCGGCCACCGCCTTGTCGAGGATCCAGATAGCGACGACGTCGCCTTTTTCGGCATGTTCGAACACCTTGGGTGCGAAGCCGCCGAAATCGCCGGGCTTGGCATTGGTGGTGAATTCGACCACATCCTCGGGATTGTTGCGGAAGATGGCGAGCATGGCCTGCGTCAGTGGCGATCCTTCGCGGATGCCGTCATAGGCGAGCAGCGTCTGCTCGAGCAGGTCGCGGCCGATGCGGGCGCCGCTGCCCTGGTCGCCGACCTGGAACCCCCAGCCGCCGATGGCACGCGATCGGCCGTTCTTGCGCGCCATATAGGCGGTGCCGGTGCCGAGTATGGCCATGGCGCCGTCACCGGAGCCGACCGCGCCTTCCAGCGCGATCTCGGCGTCGGTCTCGACACGGCTGATGCGGAACGGCAAGATCGCTTCGAGCTGCTGCCTGTAGGTGCCGACATTGGCGCCGGCTAGGCCGAGAATGGCCGGAGTTTGCGGGATCAGTCCGGGATCTCTGCCCGCGGCGACAAAGGCCTGCTGCGCCGCGTCGACGATGTTGGCCCTGGCGCCGGTGAGATCGGTTCGGATGTTGGCGGCGCCGCTTTTGGCGCGGCCGAGGACGCTGCCATCGGCCGTTGCAAGGGCCGCCCTGCAGCTGGTGCCGCCGCCATCGATGCCGAGCACGAATTTCACGCGATTTCTCCTCCAGACGGATAATACCAATAAAATACCAATAGCCAAGGATTAATTTCCGTTTCAAAAAAGTTAAGGCGTAGTTTGTTGGAAAATCAGCTGATTTCGTCCGCAAGCCTGCGCCACCGCAAGGATTTGATTAATGCGTGTGGACAAGTGGTATTTTTTTGGTATGGTTTTCTCGATTGGAGGAAAGCGGATGGCCGAAACGCGCACCGAAGCGCTTCACCACAATGCCGAGGGACTGGATATCCAGGCCCCGGAAGCCGTCCTTTCCTCTTTGGCCAACGCGCAGATCGAGGCCGCCAAGGCCGTTCACGGCGCCATTCCTGCCATTGCCGCGGCAGCCGAAATCATCGCAAGCAGACTGAAAAGCGGCGGCAAGCTCGCCTATGCGGCCGCCGGCAGCTCGGGCCTGATGGCATTGGCCGATGCGCTGGAGCTGCCGGGCACTTTCGGCATCCAGCGCGACCGTATCGCCATCCTGATCGCTGGCGGCGACGAAGCTTTCAAGACACTGGCCGGCGGGCCGGAGGATGACACTGACGAAGCTTCGGCAGCGGTCGCCGCCGCCGGCGTTGGCAAGGGCGACTGCCTGATCGCCGTCTCGGCCAGCGGCTCGACGCCTTATGCTGTCAGGGCGATCGAGGATGCCAGGCGCCGCGGCGCGGCGACCATTGCTGTCGCCAACAACGGGGATGCGCTGCTGCTGCGGCTGGCCGACATCGCCATCCTGCTCGAAACGCCGCCCGAGCTGATTGCCGGCTCGACGCGCATGGGCGCCGGCACCGCCCAGAAGATCGCACTCAACATGCTGTCGACGCTGGCAGCCATCCATCTCGGCCATGTCCATGATGGCTACATGGTCAACCTCACGGCCGACAACATCAAGCTGCGCGACCGCGCCGCACGCATCGTTGCCGCCGTCAGCGGGCGCGACAAGGACGAGGCGGCGCGCCTGCTCGATAAGAGCGGCGGCGTCGTCAAGACCGCTATTCTGCTCGCCGCCGGCGCCGCCAGCGCCGATGCGGCCGAGAAGATACTGGAAGGGACCGGCCACAAGCTGCGACCAGCCCTTTCCGCGATCGAGGGGAGCAAGGGGCGCAATGCCTCCGTTCTCATCAAAACCGAACCTGAAAAAGGTCAACAGGGAGACTGAGCATGACAACGAAGCTACTGACGGCACTTCTTCTCGGCACCAGCATTCTCGGCACCGCCGGGGTGGCTTATGCCGACGACGTAACGCTCAACATCGAAAGCTGGCGCGGCGACGACCTTGCCATCTGGAAGGACAAGCTGATCCCGGCTTTCGAGGCCAAGAACCCCGGCATCAAGGTGGTGTTCGCACCGTCGGCGCCGACCGAATATGACGCCGCCCTCGGCGCCAAGCTCGCCGCCGGCTCGGCCGGCGACCTGATCACCTGCCGCCCGTTCGACAAATCGCTGGAACTCTTCAAGAAGGGCAATCTCGCCGATATCTCGACGCTGCCCGGCATGGAGAACTTCTCCGATGTTGCCAAGGCCGCCTGGCAGACCGACGACGGCAAGTCGAGCTTCTGCGTGCCGATGGCCTCGGTCATCCATGGCTTCATCTACAACAAGGACGCCTTCGACAAGCTCGGCATCAAGGTGCCGACGACCAATGAGGAGTTCTACGCTGCGCTCGACAAGATCAAGGCCGACGGCACCTACATCCCGATGGCGATGGGCACCAAGGATCTCTGGGAAGCCGCGACCATGGGCTACCAGAACATCGGCCCGAATTACTGGAAGGGCGAGGAAGGCCGCCTGGCGCTGATCAAGGGCGAGCAGAAGCTGACCGATCCGCAGTGGGTCGAGCCCTACAAGGAACTGGCCAAGTGGAAGGACTATCTCGGCGACGGCTTCGAGGCGCAGACCTATCCGGACAGCCAGAACCTGTTCACGCTCGGCCGCGCCGCCATCTACCCGGCCGGCTCGTGGGAAATTGGCCTGTTCAACACGCAGGCGCAATTCAAGATGGGCGCCTTCCCGCCGCCGGTGCAGAAGGCCGGCGACACCTGCTACATCTCCGACCACACCGATATCGGCATGGGCCTCAATGCGGCCTCGAAGAACGCGGATGCGGCCAAGACCTTCCTGTCCTGGGTGGCTTCGCCGGATTTCGCTACCATCTACGCCAACGCGCTGCCCGGCTTCTTCAGCCTGAACAACACGCCGGTGAAGATGGAAGACCCGCTGGCCCAGGAATTCGTCTCTTGGCGCGGCAAGTGCAAGTCGACGATCCGCTCGACCTACCAGATCCTGTCGCGCGGCACGCCGAACCTCGAAAACGAGACGTGGGTTGAATCGGCCAACGTCATCAACGGCACCGACACGCCGGAAGCTGCCGCCAAGAAGCTGCAGGACGGCCTCGACAGCTGGTACAAGCCGGCGAAGTAAGGCGCGGCGAAGCGATATCTCCCCCCTCGAAGGGGAGATGTCGCCAAAGGCGACAGAGGAGGTCGGTCGAGGCAGGCGGCAGCTTGATCGTTGCTGGAAAGCACGGTCGAACGACGATGGCGCGCTGCCTCGGCCGACCCCACCCGCCTCGCTTCGCGAGGCACCCTCCCCTCGAGGGGGAGGGAGGCGCCGTGGCTTTTGACGGCAATAGCAAGACCTGATCGGCGGGGACCGAACGCATGGCCGCAGCACCGAAAAGACCGTTCCGCTGGCATATCGGCGTTTTCCTGGCACCGGCGTTGCTGGTCTACACGGCGATCATGATCTTGCCGCTGGCCGGCACGCTGCAGCTGTCGCTGTTCCGCAACATCAACCAGTCGCAGGTGTTCGTCGGACTGGAAAATTTCCGCATGCTGTTCGGTGATCCCAACTGGTCGGTCAATTTCTGGAACGCGCTGCGGAACAATGTCTGGTTCTTCATCATCCACATGCTGGTGCAGAACCCGATCGGCGTCCTTTTGGCAGCACTTCTGTCCAGCCCCCGATTGCGGTTTTCCGCCTTCTACCGCACGGCAATCTTCGTGCCGACGATCCTGTCCTTCGTCATCGTCGGCTTCGCCTGGAAGCTGATACTGTCGCCGCTATGGGGCGTGGCGCCGCATATGATGGACCTTGTCGGCCTGAAAAGCCTGTTCACGCCCTGGCTCGGCAAGGCGCAATATGCACTGACCGCGCTCAGCCTGATCTCAGTGTGGCAGTTCGTCGGCATCCCGATGATGCTGATCTATGCGGCACTGCTGTCCATCCCCGAAGAGGTGATCGAGGCCGCCGAATGCGACGGCATCACCGGCATGGCGCAATTCTGGAAGATCAAGCTGCCGCTCATCCTGCCGTCGATCGGCATTATCTCGATCCTGACCTTTGTCGGCAATTTCAACGCTTTCGACCTGATCTACACGGCGCAAGGCGCCTTGGCCGGGCCGAACTATTCGACCGATATCCTCGGCACCTTCCTCTACCGCGCCTTCTTCGGTTTCCAGCTGCAGGTCGGCGACCCCAATATGGGCGCGGCGATCGCCACGATGATGTTCCTGATCATCCTCGGCGGCGTCTGCGTCTACCTATTCCTCGTGCAGACGCGCTTGCGTCGCTACCAGTTTTAGGGGAGCGTGACCATGAGCACCGCAACCCGTTCGCTGCCCCGCACCATCGGCGCGCATGCGATCCTTCTGACCTACACCGCGATCGCGCTGTTTCCGGTGATCCTCGTGATCATGAATTCGTTCAAATCACGTGCCGGTATCTTCGGCGCGCCGCTGACGCCGCCGACGCCAGGGACCTTCGACTTGATCGGCTACACCACGGTGATCGGCCAGGGCGACTTCATCCACTATTTCCAGAATAGCCTTGTCGTCACCGTCGCCTCGCTGTTCTTCGTGCTTCTGTTCGGCGCCATGGCGGCTTTCGCGCTGTCGGAATACCGCTTCCGCGGCAATTCGCTGATGGGGCTTTACCTGGCGCTCGGCATCATGATCCCGATCCGCCTCGGCACCGTCGCCATCCTGCAGCTGATGGTGGCGAGCGGGCTGGTCAACACGCTGACGGCGCTGATCCTGGTCTACACGGCGCAAGGCCTGCCGCTCGCCGTCTTCATCCTGTCGGAATTCATGAAGCAAGTCTCCGACGATCTGAAGAATGCCGGCAGGATCGACGGCCTGTCCGAATACACCATCTTCTTCCGGCTGGTGCTGCCGCTTGTGCGGCCATCGATGGCGACGGTCGCGGTCTTCACCATGATCCCGATCTGGAACGACCTGTGGTTCCCGCTGATCCTGGCGCCGTCGGAGGAGACCAAGACGGTGACGCTCGGCGCGCAGCTGTTCCTCGGCCAGTTTGTCACCAACTGGAACGCCATTCTGGCCGCACTGTCGCTGGCGATCATGCCGGTGCTGATCCTCTACGTCATCTTCTCGCGGCAGCTGATCCGCGGCATCACTTCGGGAGCGGTCAAGTGAGTTCGCAAACACCCCTTCGCGTCGTCGTCGCCGGGCTCGGCAATATGGGGCGCAGCCATGCGCTGGCCTATCACACCAACCCGGGCTTCCAGATTACCGCACTGGTCAACCGCTCGGATGTGCCGCTGCCGGAAGGGCTTTCGAGCTATGGCATCCGGCGTTCATTCGACGAGGCGCTGCGTGACGAACGGCCTGACGTCGCCTGCATCGCCACCTATTCCGACAGCCATGCCGATTATGCGGTCAAGGCATTCGAGGCTGGCTGCCACGTCTTTGTCGAAAAGCCGCTGGCAACGACGGTCGCGGACGCAGAACGCGTCGTAGCCGCGGCCAAGGCCAACGGCAAGAAACTGGTGATCGGCTACATCCTGCGCCACCACCCGTCCTGGATCAGGCTGATCGCCGAGGCGCGGAAGCTCGGCGGCCCTTACGTATTCCGCATGAATCTCAACCAGCAATCCTCCGGACACAGCTGGGAGACGCACAAGCAGCTGATGCAAACGACGTCGCCGATCGTCGACTGCGGCGTGCATTATCTCGACGTGATGCTGCAGATCACCGACGCCAGGCCGGTCGAGGTGCGCGGTATGGGGCTGCGGCTGAGCGACGAGATTGCGCCCACGATGTACAATTACGGCCACCTGCAGGTGCTGTTCGACGACGGTTCGGTCGGCTGGTACGAGGCCGGCTGGGGGCCGATGATTTCGGAGACGGCTTTCTTCGTCAAAGACGTGATCTCGCCCAACGGCTGCGTGTCGATCGTCATGAAGGAGGGCGTCAGGTCCGACGACATCGACACCCACACCAAGACCTCGACCATCCGCCTGCACAGTGCTGCAACCGGCGCGGATGGCAAGTTCGCCAAGCCGGACGAGATGCTGTCGATGGAAGGCGAGCCCGGCCATCAGGACCTCTGCGACCTCGAACAGGCGTTTGTGCTGAAGGCGATCCGCGAGGATCTCGATCTTGGCCGCCACATGGACGACGCGGTGAAGTCGCTCGCCGTCTGCCTTGCCGCCGACGAGAGCGTGCGCAGCGGCCTCGCCGTGAAACTCTAGAACAGGGACGAAGCCGTGGGCTCGCTGAACATCGAGAACGTGAAAAAGGCCTTTGGGCCGGTCGAGGTGCTGAAGGGCATCAACCTCGAGGTGACGGATGGCGAGTTCGTCGTCTTCGTCGGTCCATCCGGCTGCGGAAAGTCGACGCTGCTCAGGGTCATTGCCGGGCTGGAGGACTCGACCTCGGGCCGCGTGGTCATCGACGGGGCGGACGTTTCCGCCACGCCGCCGGCCAAGCGCGGCATCGCCATGGTGTTCCAGACCTATGCGCTCTACCCGCATCTGACGGTGAAGAACAATATGGGCCTCGGCCTCAAGCAGGCGGGCACGCCGGCGGCCGAGATCGACCGCCGCATCGGCATCGCCTCGTCGATGCTGTCGCTGGAGCCCTACCTCGAAAGGCGCCCGGCCGAATTGTCCGGCGGCCAGCGTCAACGCGTCGCCATCGGCCGCGCCGTGGTGCGCGAACCCAAGCTTTTTCTGTTCGACGAGCCGCTGTCGAACCTCGATGCCGCACTGCGCGTCAACACCAGGCTGGAGATCGCCCAGCTGCACCGTCGGCTGAAGGCGACGATGATCTATGTCACCCACGACCAGGTCGAGGCGATGACGCTGGCCGACAAGATTGTGGTCCTCAACGCAGGCAAGATCGAGCAGATCGGCGGCCCGATGGAGCTTTACAATTCGCCGGCAAATGAATTCGTCGCCGGCTTCATCGGCTCACCGAAGATGAATTTCGTCGACGGCACCAGGCTTGGCGAAACGGCAAAGACCATCGGCGTCCGGCCCGAACATTTGACCGTCGATCCCAAATCCGGCGCCTGGAAAGGCACGGTCGTGCATGCCGAGCACCTCGGCGCCGACACCAACCTCTATCTCGACTGCGAGAAGGCCGGCTTGATCACCGTGCGCATTTTTGGCGTCTACAATGCCGAACCCGGCACCACGCTCTATGCGACGCCGGATCCGGTAAAGACCTATCGGTTTGGAGCGGATGGCAAGGTGATGAAGTAGCGCCCCTCTTCCTTCTCCCCTTGCGGGAGAAGGTGGCCGAGCGAAGCTCGGTCAGATGAGAGGTGCTAGACGGAATGAGGCGTTGGAGTTCCTTCCAACACCCCTCAATCGTCTCGGCGCTGCGCGCCGATCCACCTTCTCCCACAAGGGGCCTGTTGCGTAATTCGCTGATTGTGATTCTCTGAGGTGGACGGTCTGAGGGAATCGCGATGGC
>NZ_JAMYOU010000038.1:0-40973 GCF_040319995.1 Mesorhizobium sp. M0815
CAAGACGTCAAATCCCCCGCAAACAAGCGAACAACCGCCGCAACCCCGCCGCCGCAAGCTTTTGCTCATACTGCGCAACAGGTCCACAGGGGGAGAAGGAAGAGGCGCTCAGGCCTATTCCCGCGAAATAAGCTCCTCGCCGCCGATGACCAGCCTGAGGCCGAGGTCGCCGGCGCGGCGGCGGGCGAGGAAGCGCGGGCGGCGCATGGTCGAGACGCGACCCTTGCGGCGGTCCTGCGCCGGCAGCGCCTTGATGGCGGCGCCGAGCGATTCTTCCAGCGTCCGAGCAATGCCGTCGGCCTCGATCAGCAGCATCGGCAGACGGTAGGCGTCGGCCCAGGCGCGCCAGTCGGCGGCGACGTCGTCTAGATCGTCGGCGACCAGCAGCGGCACCGACAGCATCGGGTCGTTGTGCAGAAGCTCAAGCGTCACTGTGACATTGCCATCCGGATCCTCCATCGCGCGCGCGGCGACGCCGCGAAACGCGTTGGCGGGCAGAGCGATGATCGCCGGCACGCCGCTGATCTCCAGCGTGCGGCGGATAACCGCGCCGCGCTGATCGATGGTGAAGGTAACGTCGCCATAGTCGTCGCGCGTGGCGTAGCTCACCACCTGCGGCAGGCGGAATGGGTCGAGGCGCATATTGCGCCCGGCCCAGACTGGCTTCAGTCCAGTGTTCATATCGTGCCTTTCCTGTTTCTCCTGAGAGCCGGTGTTTCCGGATCTCCGGGCCGGTTTTCCCAGCCTCGTTGTGGAGAAACATTAGCGCGAGCTTCTTATCCTCGCGCTTAAGAAAGTCGGTTAAATTTTGCTGATCCGAGGCGGATGGTTATCGGAATACGAACCGGCGCGGGCCGGCGAAAGGATCAGATAACCTTACCGGGATTCATGATGCCGGCGGGATCGAAAGCGGCCTTCACCCTGCGCATCAGCTCGATCGCCATCGGCGGCGCCGTCGCGATCAATTCGTCCCGCTTCAACTGGCCGATGCCGTGCTCGGCCGAGATCGAGCCATGAAACGAGCGCACGACGTCGTGCACGGCCTTGTTCATGACGTGGTAAAGGCCGAGAAACGCCTCGTCGTCACCGTCGACCGGCCGGGAAATGTTGTAGTGCAGATTGCCGTCGCCCATGTGGCCGAAGCAGACGACGCGTGCGCCGGGACTGACCGATTGCACGGCGCCGGCGGCCTTTTCGATGAAGGGCGGGATCGACGCCACCGGCACCGAGATGTCGTGCTTGATCGAGGCACCTTCGGGTCTCTGCGCCTCGGGCAGCACTTCGCGGAAATTCCAGAACGCATCGCCCTGGGTGATGCTTGACGCGATCACCGCATCGCCGACGATCCCTTGCTCGAGGCCTGCCTCCAGCACCTCTTCGATCAGCGCCCGTGCATCCTCGGCCGAGCGGCCCGACGAGATCTGCATCAGCACATACCACGGCCAATCGCCGGCCAGCGGCCGCACTACGCCTTGTGCGTGGGCAAGCGTGAAGTCGTAAGGCCTCTGGCCGATCAGCTCGAAGGCGGTGAGCGCTGCCCCTGCACGGTCCATCGCGAGGCTGAACAGCGACAGTGCCGCCTCCGGCGATGACAGGCCGGCAAACGCCACCTCGCGCCCCTTGGGCTTGGGGAAAAGCTTGAGCACGGCGGCGGTGATGATGCCGAGCGTACCCTCGGCGCCGACGAACAGGTCCTTCAGATCATAACCGGTATTGTCCTTCTTCAGCTTGCGCAGATCGTCGAACACTTCGCCGGTCGGCAGCACCACTTCGACGCCGAGGCAGAGTTCGCGCGCATTGCCGTAGGCAAGCACGCCGGTGCCACCGGCGTTGGAAGAGAGATTGCCGCCGATCTGGCAGGAGCCTTGCGCGGCAAGCGACAGCGGAAACAGCCGGTCGGCGGCATCGGCCGCTTCCTGCAGCGTCTGCAGGATGACGCCGGTTTCGACCGTCACCGTGTTGGACAGGGTATCGATCTCACGGATGCGGTTTAGCCGCGACAGCGACAGCACGATCTCGCGGCCGGACGCGTCCGGCACCTGGGCGCCGACCAGCCCGGTGTTGCCGCTTTGCGGTACAATCGGCGTGCCCGTTTCGCTCGCCAGCCGCATGATGCGGCTGACCTCCTCGACGGTCCCCGGCCTCAGCACCAGCGCCGTCCTGCCGTGCCAAAGTCCGCGCCGCTCGGCGAGGTAAGGCGTGATGTCCTGCTGGTCGCGCAGCGCATATTTGTCGCCGACGATTGTCACAAAGCGCGCGATGACGGCAGGATCGAGGTCGGGGGAAATGTCGTTCATGGGTGGAAACTATGGTGCTCAATCCATCTTGTCACGAGGGGCGATCTTGTCACGCGGGGCGGCGGCGCGCGAAAGCCTGTCGTTGATCGCCTCGCCCAGCCCTTCGAACGGGATCGGCTCGACGGCGATGGTTTTGGCGCCGCTGCCATCGAGATCCTGCAGATGAGCGAAGAGATTGCTTGCTGCCTCGCGCAGGTCGCCGGTCTCCGACAAATTGCGCAGTGCGGCTGCATCGCGCCAGCCCTCGGCACGGCGGCGGCCGAAGGCCAGCAAGGCTTCGCCTGTGGCGACCTTGCCGGCATTGAGCCGCACCGCCGCACCCGGAGCGTAATGCGAGGCGAGCATGCCGGGCGCCTCGATGCCCGAAGCGCCGCGCAGCAACTTTGTCCCGGCCACTGCTTCGATCTCTTCGGCGGCAATGCCGCCCGGTCGCAGCAGCCGCAGCTTTCCGGCTTCGACCTTGAGGATCGTCGATTCCAGCCCGACCCGCGTCGCGCCGCCATCGACGATGAGCTTGATCCGGGGACCGAGGTCGGCGGCCACGGCCTCGGCCGTGGTGGCGCTGATCCTGCCCGAGGAATTGGCGCTGGGCGCCGCAAGCGCGCGGCCGAACCTGGCGATCAGCTCGCCGCCAAAGCCTTTCGGCATGCGCAGCGCGATGGTGTCCAGACCGGCGGTGACCAGCGGATGAATGCCGTTGCCGGGCCGCTGCGGGAGAACCAGCGTCAGCGGTCCCGGCCAGAATGCCTGCGCCAATCTTTCCGACAGCGGATCGAACAGCGCGATGCGCTCGGCCATCGTCGGATCGGCTATATGGGCGATCAGCGGGTTGAAGCGCGGGCGACCCTTGGCTTCGAAGATACGAGCCACGGCAACGCCATTGGTCGCGTCGCCGGCCAGCCCATAGACGGTCTCGGTCGGTATGGCGACGACGTCGCCGCTTTCGAGCAGCGCCAACGCCCTTTCCATCGCCTCGCCGACGGTACGAATTTCAGCCACTGTCGTCACCTCACGGATGCGGGTGCCTAATACGGCGACGCCGGGCGAGCAAGCCCAGGCGTTGGCGAATCGCAAATCGCTAAAATGCTATGTTTCCCCGCAAGCCGGCATCAACTGCCCTCGGCTAGGGTGCCGTCTTCTTGGGCAAGGGGAACTATCATGCTTTCGATGCGTATCCTTGGTGCGCTTGGTCTGGCGGTTATGGCCGGCACGGCACAGGCCTCGTCGCTGGTTTTTCTCGGGCAGACGACGGCGACGCCTTCGGTGGTCGGTACGGTGGCCAGTCCCGGCTCGGTCGAGCGGACGAAAACACCGTCGATCGTCGCGCTTGGCGAGAAGCTGCCTGACGTCAATGGAAACGTCACCGATGAAAAGGTCGCGGCAATCCCGAGCCAGCCGAGCCATGGCTTCACCGGAAGCCCGATGATCATTCGCGGCGGTATCGTCGGCGATGCCTTTGCAAGGCCCGCGCCCAAAACCGCGCCGGCCACCGCTGCAACGCCCTCTGCGGTCAGCAAGGCCGATCCAAAGATCGCCAGCAAAAACCCCGAGCCCGCAGCGCCGCAGCCTGCGCCGCTAGCAGCTCCCGACCAGCCTAAATAGCGCCTGAAGCAGCGCCGGAACCAGGGCGGCGCGGAAGCGCCGCCCTGGTTCATGGACTGAAGCGGCGTAAAGCGCCTGAAATCTCAGGCTGCTTGTTCTTCGTCCGCGTCGTCGGCGTCGTCTGATTCTTCTTCGTCGTCGTCAGCGTCTTTTTCGCCGGCACTTTCGGCCTTCACGCTGTCGTCGTCGTCTTCCTCGTCATCTTCATCGTCGTCTTCTTCTTCGTCGTCGGAGAGGGTAGCCGACTTATCGTCTTCAGCAGCTTCCCCGTCGGTGTCTTCATCGTCGCCGTCCTCATCGTCCGACAGATCGGCAGCCTCGACCACGACGGCAGCGGCCTCGTCGAGCATCGTTTCGGAGGTGGGTTCAAGCGTCTCGGTCTCTTCTGTCACTTCGATGTCGTGAGCGGAATTCATGGAAGCCTCCGTGGGTTGGGAACATGTCCCTTTTGCCACGCGGAGATCATCGGCATATGACTGTAAGCCGGCTCGAATGGCTGGTAAGCGATGATTTTTCGCGGATGTCAGCCGGCTATCTTGGAGAAATCCGCGACCCGGTCGGTCGCTGCACGGATGCGGGCGAGCAATGCCAGGCGATTGGCGCGCACCGCCTGGTCGTCATCGTTTACGAGGACTTTCTCAAAGAATGAATCAACCGGCTCGCGCAACACGCTAAGCGCCAGCATGGCGGCGGAAAATTCTTCGTTTTGAATTGCTTCGCCGGCTTGCCTCTCAGCCTGATTCACCGCAGCAAACAAGGCTTTCTCCGCGTCCTCCCGGAATAGAGCCGGCTCAACGCTGCTTGCGATCGCCGTCGCCTTCTTCTCTTCGGCAGCGACGATGTTGGCCGCACGCTTGGTGCCGGCAAGCAGGTTCTTGCCGTCCTCGGTATCGAGGAATGAGCCGAGCGCTTCGACGCGGCGGACGATTTGCAGCAGGTCGTCGTTTTGGCCAATCTCCCCCCTTGTGGGGGAGATGCCCGGCAGGGCAGAGGGGGGCGCCTCGCGCCGAGAGGCCGGCGGGACAGCGCCCCCCTCTGTCGGCTGCGCCGACATCTCCCCCACGAGGGGGGAGATCGGGCGCGAACCCGCCGCCAGCACCGCGTCGATTAGATCGTGCCGCGCACCCTGGTCGCGGAGATAGACTTTGAGGCGATCGTGGAAGAAGGAGAGGAGGTTGTTGATCTCTCGCTGCTGCCTTTCTCCGGAACGTTCAAAGGTGTTGTTTGAGATTGCGGAATCGCGTTCGATGACGAGATCGGTAAGCGAATCTCCTCCGAGTTGCTGCTCTAGCTCCGCAGCAATTTCGAACTGTCGGTCGAGTTTGGGATCGCGTATGTGACCTGCAATATCTTCGGACGCGATATTGGCCACAGATTTCAGGGACAACCTAATCCCGTTCTCAATCAGTATCCTCGTTACCCCCAGCGCCGCTCTCCGCAGCGCATAGGGGTCCTTCGATCCGGTCGGTTTTTCGTCGATCGCCCAGAACCCGACCAGCGTATCGAGCTTGTCGGCGAGCGCCACGGCGATCGATACCGGATCAGTCGGCACGCGATCTGACGGCCCCTGCGGCTTGTAGTGCTCCTCGATCGCAGCGGCGACCGACGGATGCTCGCGTTGCAGCAGGGCGTATTTGCGACCCATGGCGCCCTGCAGTTCCGGGAATTCGCCAACCACCTCGGTGGTGAGATCGGCCTTGGCGAGGACGGCAGCGCGACGCGCCAGCGCGGTAATCTCCCCCCTTGAGGGGGAGATGTCGCCGAAGGCGACAGAGGGGATCGGTGCGTCCTGACGCGACTCTCTCTTGTGGACCGAGGATGCCGGCGCTTCACGCGAAGCGACCCCCTCTGGCCTGCCGGCCATCTCCCCCTCAAGGGGGGAGATTGCGCGCACCACGATTGGTGCCAGTTCTTCGGCCAAGCGCGCAATCCGCTCCACCCGCTCGCCCTGCGTGCCGAGCTTGGCATGAAACGTCACATTGAGATGGTCGAGGCGGGCCATGCGCTGGTCGAGCGGCTTGTTGAGGTCAAGCCCGAACTTTTCCGCCGATGCCTGCAACTGGTCGAGATCCGGCAGGTCGCCCTGGTCGGTCTTCCAGAAATAGAGCGCGTCGGACAGGCGGGCGCGCACCACCTTGCCGTTGCCATGGGCGATCTCCTTGCCGCCATCCTTGGCCTCGACATTGGCGGTCAGGATGAAGCGGTTGGAGAGCTCTTCGCCCGCGCCATGCGGCCGCGTCACAAAACACTTCTGGTTGGCGCGGATGGTGAGCCGGATCACCTCGGCCGGAATGGCCAGAAAATCCTGCTCGAATTCGCCCATCAGCACGACGGGCCATTCGACCAGGCCCGACACTTCCTCCAGCAGCCCCTCGTCCTCGACGAGGTCGAGCCCGCTGGCGAAGGCGAGGTTCCTGGCATCGGCAAGAATGATCTCCTTGCGTCGGTCGGCATCGAGCACGACCTTGGCCGCTTCAAGCTTGGCGACGTAATCGTCAAAGCGGCGCACCGTGATGGCGCCCGGCGCATGAAAACGGTGGCCGTAGGTGACGTTGCCTGAGCGGATACCGTCGATCTCGAAATCGACCACCACCGGCTCCTCGGTTTCCGGGCCGAAGGTGCACAGGATCGATTGCAGCGGCCGCACCCAGCGCAGCGACCCGGGCTTGGCCGACGCCGGCCCCCAGCGCATCGATTTCGGCCAGGGGAAGTTGCGGATGATGCCCGGCACCAGCTCGGCGATGATCTGCTCCGCCGACCTGCCCGGCCTGGAAATATGGGCGACATAGAAGTCGCCCTTCTTCGGATCGGAATGGACATGCGCCTCGGCAATCGAGGCAAGGCCGGCCTTGCGCAGAAAACCTTGCACCGCCTGCTCGGGCGCCTTGGTCGAGGGGCCCTTGATCTCCTCGCTGATGTCCTTCGAGCGGGCGGTCAGGCCGCGGATGTCGAGCGCCAACCGACGCGGCGTCCAATATTCGCGCGCCGCCTCATAGGTCAGCCCGGCTTCGACCAGACCGTCGGTCAAAAGCTTCCTGAGATCGCCGGCCGCCTTGCGCTGCATGCGAGCGGGGATTTCTTCGGAACGAAGTTCTAGAAGCAGGTCAGGCATTGAAAGAGCTCACGCGACAAAAAACAGCCGCCGCTTCGCGGCGTCCTCCCCCATCGAGGCGGAGGTAAGCGGGGCATAGCAACTCGGTCGGCTGCTGTCACCCTTCCCAGCAAGATCGGGCCAGCACGATCAAGGCGTCCAGCGGCGATTTCCGAAAAAATTCAGCCTCCTGTCGGACACGCGCCGGTCCGCCCGTCCTTGGATCAAAGATTTCCATGAACCGAACGCAGCGCTGAAGCGACCAACGCTCAGGCAGAGAGCTATTGGCTGAACGACCATGAAAACGGCATCGACATTCCTGCAGATCCTCGCGCTCAGCGCCTGTTTTACAGCGCAGGTGCACGGTGCCTTCTCGATGCCCGGCGTCCGGCAGGCGCTGCGGACAATAGCCGGAGCAAGCGGCCAAGGCACGTTGCCAATCAGCGCCCCTGTCGAAATCGCCTGGAGCTAAGCCGCCATTCCACCCGCCTGCGTCAGCAGAAACGCCTCGCCGCAGGCTTTGGCCAGATTGCGCACCCGCAAGATGTAGCTCTGGCGCTCGGTGACGGAAATGACGCCGCGTGCGTCGAGCAGGTTGAAGACATGGCTGGCCTTGATGCACTGGTCGTAGGCGGGGAATACCATCCTGTGCATCGCCAGATTGTCGTTCGACGCCGGCGCGCCGGCTTGTAGCAGCGCCTTGCACTCGGCCTCGGCGTCTTCGAAATGCCTGAGCAGCATCACCGTGTTGGCGAATTCGAAATTGTGGCGCGAATATTCCTGCTCGGCCTGCAGGAAGACGTCGCCATAGGTCACCTTGTCGGCGCCTTCGCGGCCGTTGAAGTTGAGGTCGTAGACATTGTCGACGCCCTGCACATACATGGCCAGCCGTTCCAGCCCGTAAGTGAGCTCACCCGCCACCGGCGCGCATTCGATGCCGCAGACCTGCTGGAAATAGGTGAACTGCGACACCTCCATGCCGTCGCACCAGCACTCCCAGCCCAGTCCCCAGGCGCCCAGTGTCGGGCTTTCCCAGTCGTCCTCGACGAAGCGGATGTCGTGCAGCAGCGGATCGATGCCGATCGCGGCCAGCGAGCCGAGGTAAAGCTCCTGCAAATTGGGCGGATTGGGCTTCAGGATCACCTGGTATTGGTAATAATGCTGCAGCCGGTTCGGATTTTCGCCATAGCGGCCGTCCTTGGGGCGGCGCGAGGGCTGGACATAGGCCGCGTTCCAGCGTTTTGGGCCGAGCGCGCGCAATGTCGTTGCCGGATGAAAGGTACCGGCGCCGACTTCCATGTCGTAAGGCTGGAGGACGACGCAGCCATAGTCCGCCCAATAATTATGCAAGGTCAGGATCAGCCCCTGGAACGAGCGGCTGGGATGCGTGTGGGCAGGGATGTCAACGGTCACGGCGGCCTCCGGCGGGATGCGGCACCTCGTAGAGTGCCGCTCCGCGACCGTCAAGGCGATGGGGTCACCCCTTCGGGGCGGGCGCCGGCTCGGGCTTTACGTTCGGGGTTTCCTGCGCCGTGTTGGATTCGATCGGCGGCAGGCCCTTCATCAGCTTTTGCTGCAAGGCGGCAAGCACGTCCGGGTCCGGCTTCAGGTCGCGGGCCTGGTTCCACTGGAAGGTGGCTTCCAGCTTGCGGCCAACGCGCCAGTAGGCGTCGCCGAGGTGATCGTTGAGCACCGGATCCTCCGGCTTCAACGAAACGGCGCGTTCCATTTCGCGCACAGCGTCGTCGAACTGGCCAAGGCGATAATAGGCCCAGCCCAGCGAATCGACGATGTAGCCGTCGCTCGGCCTCAGGTCGACGGCCTTCTGGATCATCGCGAGGCCTTCCTTGAGGTTCATGTCCTTGTCGACCCAGGAATAGCCGAGATAGTTCAAAACCTGCGGCTGGTCGGGGTAGAGCTCCAGCGCCTTGCGGAAATTCGGCTCGGCCTTCGGCCATTCCTTCAGCCGCTCATAGGCGATGCCGCGCTGGTAGAAGATGTTCCAGTTGACGGCGGTCGGCGTCTTCAGCACCTCGACCGCCTTGTCATAAAGATTGGCGGCGGAGCGGAAATCCTCCTTCGAGGAATAGACCCCGCCGAGCGCCAGATAGGCGCGCATGTCGTCGGGATGCGCATCGACGATGGCCTTGAGGTGGGTGATCGCCTCGTCGTTGCGGTCGAGATCGGCAAGGTTGAGGCCGAGCTGCAGGTCCGAAAGCTCCTTCAGCGGCGAACCGGCGGGAATGCGGCGATAGAGCGCGATGGCGCCCTCGCCGTCCTTCAACTGCTCGGCAACGGCGGCAAGCTGAACGAGCGCCGCGTCATTGTCGGGCCGCAGCGCCAGCGCATATTGCAGATAAAGCCGCACGAACGGCTCGCCGCCGCCGCGGTTGAGCGCGGTGGCGAGATCGAGCAGGATTTCCGAGGCGCCGTCCGACGGGCCGGCAGCGAAGGGTTGGATCCTTTCGCCCTTGTTGATCTTGTCGCGAAGGGCTGCAATCTCGACCTTGCCGGGCGCAAATGTCTCGGCCTGGTCGAGCACCGACAGCGCCTTGGCCTTGTCGCCCTTACGGGCGAGGAAAGAGGCGTAGGCCTGCGCGTTGCGCATCCATGTTTCGGGGGCGGCACCGCCGGCGGCCGTGTCCTGCAGGGTGGCGGTGTAGAGCGCATCCGCCCTGTCGGGCAGGCCGGAGGCGTCGGCAATCAAGGCACGGTGGAAGGACTTGAACAGGCCGAACCAGTCGGGGCCCTGCAGCTTGTCGATGGAAGCCATGGCCTCGCCGGCGTCACCCGCACCCTGCTTGGCCCAGCCGGTCATGACGCCGGAAATCAGCCGGTCGAGATCGGATTCGAGCGACAGCTTGAGCCAGTATTCGGCCTTGGAGAAATCCTTCTTGTGGAAGGAATCGATGGCCAGCGCCAGGCGCGAGAAGCGCTCGACATCGGGAACCGCCTTGAGCTTGTCGGCGTAGACCAGGGACTCATCGAAGCGCCCCTGTGCGATCAGCGACAGCATCAGGCTCTGCTGCAGTCCCGTATCGTTCGGATCGAAGGCAAGCGCCTGCTTGTAGTAGGAGACGGCGCTGTCGAGGTCGTTGTCGCCTTCGGCAATCCGGGCGGCGAGATAGGCCCCCGAGAAGGATGTGATCCTGACCGGCTCTGCGGTCTGTTTGGCATGGACCGGCAGAGCCGAGATCGCCATGCCCGTCGCGATTGCCAGCCCCGTCAGCCAGCGCGCATATCCTTGCCGCATCATATCCCTTTCAGCCAAACGCCATCTCCGCGTCAGCGGGATCGCCGTAGACTCGATCTTTACAGGTAAAGCATGGCCTTTTTGGGGTCGTGCTTCAACCCGGCCCGAATTCACAATCGGGTCAAGCAATTAATAAACCATGCCGAAAGGGCCTGAACTGCGACCCTTGACCGCGTGGCGTCCGCTTTGGCGCTGCCTGCGCGTCGCTATTTGCCCGATGCCGTAAGCGATCCATAAGCGCCATCGGTTGAAAGCTTCCGCCATGCAACTTTGCGTGGCAGGATGAGATTTCAATTCTTGCTTCGCCAGCCATGGGGGCGCCGATGCTGGAAGTGCCGCGCGACGAAGAAGCCTTCGCCATCTCGATCGTATCTACGAAGCAGCGTTCGCCGCCGCCGACGCCGGAGGTCAATCCCAGAAGGGCCGCCGAACAAGCCGGTAAGTGAGGCGTCACGGCCCGGAACTCAGGACATTTGCGAAAGCCTTGCGTCGAGCGCCTGCATGGCGACGGTGACAAGATCGTGCAGCCGTTTTTTCGGAATGCCGTCGCGTGCCTGCACCGAAAGGCCGTGCATCAGCGTGGCATAATAATCGCCCAACGCCGCGGCGTCGGTGGCCGGCTTCAATTCGCCATCGCGCACGGCCTTTTTCAATCGCTCGACGATCGATGCGGTACGTGCCAGCCGGTGCTCCGCCAGCCATTGCAGCACGGCGTCATTTTCGACGGCGCAATTGGTCGCGGCCGTCACCACCATGCAGCCCTGCGGCCGCCCCGGCCGCGTATAGATTTCGACGGCGTCGCGAAGCATGCGCTCGATGACGCGCCGGACGTTTGGTTCTTCCTGCAGCGCGCGCGTGGCGAAGCCGCCCTCATTGGCTTCGTAAAGCGCCACCGCTTCGCGAAACAGGTCCTCCTTCGAGCCGAAGGCGGCATAGATGCGCGCCGATGCGAGGCCAAGCGCCGATACGAGATCGGCCATCGAGGTGCCCTCGTAGCCGCGTCTCCAAAAGGCGTCGCGGGCTTTCTCAAGCGCCTGGTCGCGGTCGAATTCCCTTGGCCTGCCTGCCATGGCGGTCTCCAATTTTTGTCGATCAACAAATAATCCGCTTGACTTCGGATTGCAAATCTCAATTCTTTGTCGATCATTAAATAATTGTCGACAAGGAGACCGGCATGAGTTCACTCGATCAAGGCGCGCCGCTCGGGGCGATGGCAGCGCAAGGAACAACCAGCGCGAAGCGCGGCGCAACGCTGGCGCTGCTCGCCTTCGCGCAGCTCATCATCGCGCTCGACCTCAACATCGTCTTCGTGGCGTTGCCGGAGATCGGCGCCGGCCTCGGATTTTCAGGCCAGACCCTGCAATGGGTGGTCAGCGCCTATACCGTGTTCACCGGCGGCTTCCTACTGTTCGGCGGCCGGGCCGCCGACCTGATCGGCCAGCGCCGCGTCTTCATCTTCGCGCTCTGGCTCTACGCGCTCTCGTCCCTGGTCGGCGGCCTCGCATGGTCGCCGCAAATCATCATTGCGGCCCGCGCCGTGCAAGGCATCGGCGGCGCCTTCCTGTTTCCGGCGACGCTGTCGCTGATCAACCGTCTGTTCGCCGAAGGACCGGAACGCAACCGGGCGCTCGCCGTCTGGGGTGGCGCAGGCGCCAGCGGCCTGACGCTCGGTTCGCTTGCCGGCGGGTTTCTGACCAGCGCCTTCGGCTGGCCGTCGGTCTTCTACGTCAACGTGCTTTTGGCCGGGATCGCCATCATCGCGGCTTTCGCCATCATTCCGCGCGATCCGAAGCCGCACGAGCACCGCAGCTTCGATCTGCCGGGCGCGCTGACCGTCACCGCCGGCGCGACCTTGCTTGTCTTCACACTGGTTCAGGGGCCCGAATATGGCTGGGGATCGACCGCAATCATCGTCAGTGCAGCACTGGCGGCATTCTTCCTGATCGCTTTCACGATGATCGAGGCGAAGAGCGCCGATCCGCTGATGCCGCTGCGCCTGTTCCACAACCGCAGCCTCGTCGCCGGCATGACGATCACCTTCCTCTACATGGCCACTTTCGGAGCGCTGCCCTACTTCCTCACCGTGCTGTTGCAGAACGTGCACGGCTTCACCGCCTTGCAGACGGGCCTCGCCTTTCTCGTGCCGTCGGTCGCCATCGCCACCGGCACGCAAGCCGGCGAGCGTCTGGCGACGCGCTTTTCGACGCGCAGCACGCTGGTCGGCGGCATGATCGTCGGCGCGGTAGGCACAGCATTGATGGTATCAGGCGCGACCGCGGAGAGCAGCTATCTGTCCCTCGTACCCGGCCTGATCGTCTCCGGCGTCGGACAAGGCATCGTCTGGACAGCAATGTGGATTGCCGCCGCTTCCGGCGTTGCGCATGATCAGCAAGGCGTCGCCTCGGGGATGGCTTCGACGACACTCAATGTCGGCAATGCCGTCGGCATGGCCGTGCTGATTGCGATTGCGAACAGCCAAATCGGCGAATTGTCCGGCAATGCCTTGAAAATTGCCGTCGCCGACGGCATCCAGGTCGCCTTCTGGCTCGCGGCGGCGGGCATCGTCGTCAGCCTGCTCGCAGCAATGGTTCTTCCGGCAAAGGCGCGATGAGAACAGGCGCGGGCGCCGACGCCTGTCAATTCACCCGGCTGATGCAGAAATCGATGACGTCGATCAGCGCCGATTTCTGCGGCGTCGCCTCGAGCGGCGCCAGCGCGTCACGGGCGATCTCGCCGAAGTGGCGGGCGCGTCCGATGGTGTCGGCAATTGCGCCGTGGCGGAGCATCAGGCCGACGGCCTTCTCCAGTCCGGCATCGTCGGCGGCATTGTCCTCGATGGCGCGTTTCCAGAAGCTGCGCTCGGCCTTTGTGCCGCGCCGATAGGCGAGGATCACCGGCAGCGTCACCTTGCCCTCGCGGAAATCGTCGCCGACATTCTTGCCGAGGTCCTTGCTGGTGCCGCCGTAATCCAGCGCATCATCGATCAGTTGGAAGGCAAGGCCGAGATTCATGCCGTAGGAGCGGAGTGCTGCGCGATCATTGCGCGTCGCCTGGGCGATGACCGGGCCGACCTCGGCGGCGGCCGAAAACAGCGCCGCGGTCTTGGCCTTGATCACCGCGAAATGCTCATCCTCGGTGGTCTCGAGGTTTTTGGCGGCGGCGAGCTGCATCACCTCGCCTTCGGCGATGACCGAAGCCGCACTCGACAGGATGTCGAGCGCTTCCAGCGAGCCGACATCGACCATCATGCGGAAGGCCTGGCCGAGCAGGAAATCGCCGACCAAAACACTGGCCTGGTTACCCCAGATCATGCGCGCCGTCTTCTTGCCGCGCCGCATGCCGCTTTCGTCGACAACGTCGTCGTGGAGAAGTGTCGCGGTGTGCATGAATTCGACCGAGGTGGCGAGCTTGACGTGGCCGTCACCGGAATAGCCGAACATCTGGGCGGCGGCGAGCGTCAGCATCGGCCGCAGCCGTTTGCCGCCGGACGAGATCAAGTGGTTGGCAATCTCCGGGATCATCTCGACGTCGGAGCCGGCCTTCGACAAGATCAGTTCATTGACGCGCCCCATGTCGGCGGCGGTCAGGTCGATAAGGTCCTTGATCGAGGCGGCTTCCCGCTTCCCGTTTTCAATGTTGAGAACGACACCCACGCAAAACTCCCAACCTCGATATGCACGACGGCAACATGGTCCCTGGACAGACTCTAGGGCGGCAGCCACCGGTGCGGCAAGAGGCGAATTGGCGCGGCGGCTCTGGTACATAATCACGTCCACGTTTACATCAACGCCGCAAACTGCGAGTTTCATCCGATGATAGAGCTCATCCGCACCAACGACGCCGTCATCATTTCCTTTGTCGAATCGCTAATGCGCGATGCCGGCATCGGCTTTTTCGTCGCCGACCAGAACATGAGCGTGCTCGACGGCTCGATCGGCATTCTGCCCCGCCGTGTCATGGTGGACGCCGACAAGGCCGATGCGGCGCGGCGCATCCTGACGGATGCCGGCATCGCCAACGAGATCCGCCAAAAATAATGTCCGCGTCGCCCGCTGCCCTTGTCCCGGACATGCCGGCTCATACGGTCGATGCCTTCCATCGCGGTCGCTTCTGGCTGGTGCAGCCGAGAAAGGCAGGTCACCGCGCCGGCATGGATGCGATGATGCTGGCGGCTGCCGTGCCGTCCTCGTTCGCCGGGCGGCTAGCCGACTTTGGCGCAGGTGCCGGTGCCGCCGGCCTGGCGGTACTGTCGCGTTGCCCCGGTGCCGAGGCAGTGCTCGTCGAGCGTTCTCCGGAAATGGCGGCCTTCGCCACAACCACGCTCGCCCATCCCGGCAACGCGCATCTCAGCGACCGCGCCTCGGTGCTCGTCGCCGATGTCGCGCTGTCGGGCCGGGCCCGAACGGCCGCCGGCCTCGAGGACAACAGCTTCGATTTCGTCATCATGAACCCGCCGTTCAATGCCGCCGAGGATCGCGCGACGCCCGATCCGCTGAGAAAGGCCGCGCATGTCGCGGAGGACGGGCTGTTCGACAGCTGGATCCGCAGCGCGGCGGCGGTGGTCAGGCCGGGCGGCGGGCTGGCCGTCATTGCCCGGCCGGAACAGCTCGGCGCCATCCTCGATGCCATTGCCGGCCGCTTCGGCGATGCCGAGATGCTGGCCGTCCATCCTCGCCCCGAAGCGGCAGCGATCCGCATCGTCGTCCGGGCAGCACTCGGCGCACGCGGCAAGCTGTCGATCCGGCCGCCGCTGATGCTGCATGCCTATTCAGGCAATGGCCCCTCGGAACGGGCAGAGCTGATCAATAACGGGCTGGCGTCGCTGTTCGGAGACTGATCCATTTTGATTGCCGGGGTGACGGCATTGCCGTTGGCCGGCGAATTCCTACATGCCTCAAGCAAATCGACCGGAGACAGCCCCCTCGTGAAACGTCTTTTCAATCGCCTGCTGCCGAAATCCTGGCGCTCGAACGTCGTCACCATTCCGGTCATCCGGCTGCACGGCACCATCATGCCCGGCGGCGGCCAGTTCCGGCCGAGCCTGTCGCTGGCGTCGACTGCCGGCCTTCTCGAAAAGCTGTTTTCCTTCGACGCGCCGGCGGTCGCCATCTCGATCAATTCGCCAGGCGGCTCGCCGGTGCAGTCGCGGCTGATTTTCAGGCGCATCCGCGACCTGGCAACGGAGAAAAACAAGAAGGTCCTGGTCTTCGTCGAGGACGTGGCGGCATCGGGCGGCTACATGATCGCGGTCGCCGGCGACGAGATCTTTGCCGACCCGTCCTCCATCGTCGGCTCGATCGGCGTGGTGTCGGCCTCGTTCGGCTTTCCGGAGCTGTTGAAGAAGATCGGCGTCGAGCGCCGCGTCCACACCGCCGGCCAGAACAAGGCGGTGCTCGACCCGTTCAAACCGGAAAGGAAGGAAGACGTCGCGCGCCTGAAGGCGCTGCAGCTCGAGGTCCACGAGACCTTCATCGATCTCGTCAAGGATAGGCGCGGCAGCAAGCTCAAGGACGATCCCGACCTGTTCACCGGCCTGTTCTGGACGGCCAAGAAGGGGCTCGAGCTCGGGCTGGTCGATGCCCTCGGCGACATGCGCAGCGTGCTGAAAAGCCGTTTCGGGCCGAAGACCCAGCTCAAGCTGATCACCGCGCCGCGCGGCCTGTTCGGCCGCTTCGGCCTGTTCGGCTCGAGTTTTTCGGCGCCCGATATTGCCGCCGCCGCGGCAAGCGGCGTCATCGATGCGGCGGAAGAGCGCGCGCTGTGGGCGCGCTTCGGGCTTTGAAAAGCCGGTGAAAGCGTCTAGCATAAATCATCAACCGACCCGACCGGCCGTCTTGCCGGCCTTGCGAGGGAGAGTTTGACATGCCGCAGATCATTTTCTTCGCCGTCGTCGGCATTGCCGCCTATTTCGGCTACCGCTCCTTCGTCAGGGAAGCCGAGCGGGTGACCGCCAAGGTGCGGCGTACCGAAAAGCAAGCCGCCAACGGTACGATGGGAACGCTGGTCAAGGATCCGAAGACCGGCGAATACCGTCTGGCCAAGGATTGACCGTCGTCTCCCTCGCGGCCGAGCCAGTGGATTCCGAGACCAGCATCCGGGCATCGCATGCGCACGCCAAGATAAATCTCGCGCTGCACGTCACCGGCCGGCGCGCCGACGGTTGTCACACGATCGAAAGCCTGGCTGTGTTCACGCGCTTCGGCGACCGCATCGAGACGGAACTTGCCGACAGCGACGGGTTTTCCGTGTCCGGCAAATACGCCTCCGCGGTACCGGCCGACGACAATAATCTGGTGGCGAAAGCGCGCGACGCGCTGCGTCGCGAGGCCGGTCCCCAGCATGCGCCGGCTGTCGCCATCAGGCTCGAAAAGAACCTGCCGGTCGCGTCCGGCGTCGGCGGCGGGTCAAGCGACGCGGCGGCTGTGCTGCGTGCTCTGGTCCAGGCCTGGAGGCTCGACATCGGCGATGCCGAACTGGCGCGGATCGGCCTGTCGCTTGGCGCCGACGTGCCGATGTGCCTCGCAGCCAAGCCGCTGATAGCCCGCGGCATCGGCGACGAGCTGACGCTCGTGCCGGGTTTCCCGGCGCTGGGTCTGGTGCTCGTCAATCCAGGAACTGCCGTCTCGACGGCCGACGTGTTCGAGGCGCTTGGCCGCCGCGACAATGCGGGACTGCCGCCGCTGCCGCGCAGCCTCGACTTCCACAGCATCCGCAACTGGCTGGAGATCACCCGCAACGATCTCGAGCCTGCGGCGCGTGCAATCCAGCCCGCCATCGGCAAGGCGCTTTCTGTGCTGAACAAGGCTGGAGCCGGTTTTGCCAGAATGTCTGGTTCCGGCGCCACCTGTTTCGGGCTGTTCGAGACCGGCAATGTGGCCAAGCGCGCGGCCGTCGATATCCGCAGCCGCCATCCCGACTGGTTTGTCGCCGCGACGCGAAGCATGACATCGGAGGCTGAGGCGCATGGCCAGGATTGACGAGAGCCGCCCCTTCATTCCCGTACGCATCGCGGTACTGACCGTTTCAGATACGCGCAGCCTCGCCGACGACAAATCCGGGCAGACCCTGGCCGACCGCATCACCGAGGCCGGCCACATCCTCGCCGCTCGTGACATCGTCACCGACGACCGCGACAAGATCCGCGACAAGGTTTTGGGCTGGTCGAAGGACGATGCGATCGATGTCGTCATCACCACCGGCGGCACCGGCTTCACCGGCCGCGACGTGACGCCGGAGGCGCTGGAGCCGATCTTCGAAAAGCGCATGGACGGCTTTTCCGAAGTGTTCCACCGCATCTCCTACGACAAGATCGGCACTTCGACGATCCAGAGCCGGGCAACCGGCGGCGTCGTCAACGCCACCTTCGTCTTCGTGTTGCCGGGCTCGCCCGGCGCCTGCAAGGACGCCTGGGACGGCATTTTGAAGCCGCAGCTCGACTATCGGCACATGCCCTGCAACTTCGTCGAGATCATGCCGCGCCTGGACGAGCATTTGCGGCGCGGCTGAGACGGAGCGAGATATCAGCCGGGCGATCCCGCCTCAGCGAATGACCGGCTCGCCGTGAAACCGCCGGCGCGACGGCGGCGAGACGCCGAAGCCGACTTCCATCATCAGTCGTGGCGTGCGCGTCGGCACGGTACCCATATGGAAGCCGAACGGATCCTCGACAAAGCCGAGACCGGCCTGCCCGGTCAGCGTGACCGGGCTCTGCTCGCCATAGACGCCCAGCACCTCTTCCGCCGAATGGCCGACCAGAAGCGTCAGCTGATGCTTCAGGATGCGGCGGTTGTGGGAGCCGCGGACATAGACATGCGGCCCGGTGTCGTTGTCGACCGGCACCAGGTAGAAAAAGAACTTCAGCATGCGCCAGTCGTCGAGGTCGAAATGGTATTTGCCGAGCGAAGCCATGTTCTTGTCGGCGTCCGAGACGCCACCGGTCGGAAAGCTCCACCAGACGCGGGTGGTGATCAGCTTGGCCTGGCTGCCGAGATAGTGCGCTGCGATGTCGAGGAGTAGCGGATCGCGCTGCACGGCGACCGCAGCGTTGCAGTCGAGGACCCGCTCGAAATAGTGGCCGCTGAGCAGCGGGCGGCCGAAATGCTTTTCTGCATCGGCGTGTTTTTCGGGCAGGAATTCCAGCCGGCGGTCGAAATTGCCGAAGCATGGCGTGTGCTCGGCGAAGCGGGCGATCTCCTCATGGATGGCGGCCGGCAGCATCAGGCCCGAATAGAGCCCCTCCGTCCGCAGCGCGCCGACGACGGCATCGCGATCGACGCCGGCGAACATCGTTTCACCGACATTGCGCGCCGGCCGAACCGGCTTCGCACCGCGCCAGTGCAGCCGCCGCGCCGGCATGGTGCGGGCCAGCATGAACATCGGCAGCCATGCCGGATTCTCGCGAAGGTCGGAAAGATAGGTCGGGATGCGGGCGGCGATGCGGCGCAGCGTACCGCCGTTGCGTGCGATCGCCTCGAGGCTTGCAGCGCCGGACTTGTCAGGGCTTGAAAGGGTCATCGGGGTCCTCAAATGTCGAGGGAACAGCATCGACGATAGTCGTCACCGCCGCTCCGGCACACCCCAAACCCATTCGCCCGTATCGCTGGGAATGGTAACCCCCGGCCAGATTTTGTGCAATGCACAATAAACGACAACCCGCCAGAAAATTTGCTTGGGCGGCGTTCCCTAGGCCGGGATGGTAAGCCGTCACTTCCGCGGCGCCACCCAGATCTCGGCGTGGAGCCTTCTTGTCGCCAGGCCGCGGGCGATGGCTTCGGCGCTGCGGGCGCCCTTCGACAGCGCAGCGGCCTGACGCTTGCTGATCACCAAGCCTTCGGCGAGGGCGCGATTTCCGGCAAAGACCCGCGACAGGAACGGCGCGCGGCTGCCGCGTGCCCGCGAAAATCGCGCCGCCATGGTTTGCCTAGCAGTATGGGCGACGACCTCGTCGATCCAGCCCTCCCCCAGCCGCGCGCCCGGTTCCAGCAAGAGCAGCCAGTCGCCCTTGGCCTGCCTGATGCCGGCGGCGATGCCGCCGCTGACATAGTGGCAGCCGGCATGTTCGGCGACGCGGTGCGTCTGATCGGTCGAGCCGGTGTCGCAGACGAGAACGTCGCGCACCACGCCTTCGACCGCACCGCCGATCAGCGAGGCGAGCGTGCGGGCGAGGCCCTCCTCGTCATTCAGGGTTTCGATCAGGACGCTGAGCATGTTTAGCCGAATAGCGGAAAGCGGTGGGCAGCGCCAGTTTTTGCGGCGCGCCATCAGAAAGTTCTTGCTTTGTTCCACTCAATGCGATAGGAATACATTCATGAGCAGAGCGATTCGACAGCGGGCGGACAGTCCCTGGGAAAGGGCCAAAATGGAACAGATCGTGCGTGCCGACATTGCAGCCTTCGGCGCTGGCAGGGCCGAGATGGCGAATGCGATGATCGAGCAGAGCGGCATGCGCGTCCGTCCGGACCGCAATCGCGGCAGGTCGGCGGGCATCAATCCGTCCGGCCGTTTCGAGCCGGTCAGCCGGCATGTGTTCGACGACGGCTGGAACTCGCTGGAGGAGCTGCCACCGTTCAAGACCGAGGTACAGGTCGAGAAGCCGCGCACCATCATCACCCGCAACGAATCGCCCGACATCTCCTTCGACCGCTCGATCAATCCCTATCGCGGCTGCGAACATGGCTGCGTCTATTGCTTCGCGCGGCCGACGCACAGCTTCATGGGCCTGTCGCCGGGGCTGGATTTCGAATCGAAGCTGTTTGCTAAGCCGGATGCGGCGCGGCTGCTCGACAAGGAATTGTCCAGGGATAATTACCAGCCGCGCACCATCGCCATCGGCACCAACACCGATCCCTACCAGCCGATCGAGAAGCAATACCGGATCATGCGCGAGATCCTCGAAGTGCTGGAGGCGCGTGGGCATCCGGTCGGCATCGTCACCAAGTCAGCGCTGGTGACACGCGACATCGACATTCTGTCACGCATGGCCGAACGCGGGCTGGCCAAGGTGGCACTGTCGGTGACGACATTGGACAGGATGCTGGCCAGAACGATGGAGCCGCGCGCGTCGACGCCGACCAAGCGGCTGGAGGCGATCAGGCAGCTTTCGGACGCCGGCATTCCGGCCTCGGTGATGGTCGCACCGATCATCCCCGGACTGACCGACCCGGAAATGGAGCGCATCCTCGATTCGGCGCAGGCAGCGGGCGCGCGTGAAGCGGGCTATGTGCTGCTGCGCCTGCCGCTGGAGGTCGCGCCGATCTTCAAGGACTGGCTGCTGCGCCACTATCCCGACCGCTATCGCCACGTCATGTCGCTGATCCGTTCGATGCGCGACGGCAAGGACTACGATTCGGAATGGGGCAAGCGCATGAAAGGCTCCGGCCCTTATGCCTGGCAGATCGGCCGCCGTTTCGAGATCGCCGCCAAACGGCTCGGCCTCAATGCCGAGCGGCGCTCGCTGAGGACCGACCGGTTCGTCCCCGCCGCCAAGGCAACCGAGCAGCTGATGCTGCTGTGACAAAGCGTCTCGTGCCAGCCGCTTGAAGCGGCCGGCAACAGGCGAAAAATCCCGTCCGGCCTGTCCTGTCCCCGGGCTTGCAGACGGTAGCCCCCTCCTGGTCCGGTGCCCCGCCCGACCCGGAGGGACTTGCGGAGAATCGGAGCCGATGCGAACCTCGCCGCACCATGGCTCGCCCGCGTTCCGATTCTCCGCTTCTCTTCGAAATCGTCGAGAAACCCGACTTCTCGTTCGAGACGAAGGCGATGGCCGAAGGCCTGTGGCCGGTGGCGGGGATGGACGAGGCCGGCCGCGGCCCGCTCGCCGGGCCGGTGGTGGCTGCAGCGGTGGTGCTCGATCCCGCCAACATCCCCGACGGCCTCGATGATTCCAAGCGGCTGACGCATTTGCAGCGTGAGGCGCTGTTCCTGAAAATCCTCGGCTCCGCACTTGCCGTATCGATGGCCTCGGTCAGCGCCGAAGGCATCGATGCCTCCAACATCCTCAAGGCCAGCCTGGAGGCGATGCGCCGTGCCGTAGCAGGCCTGTCAATCCGGCCGAAGCTGGCGCTGGCCGACGGCCGCGACGTGCCGCCCGGCCTGCCCTGCGAGGGCCGAGCGCTGATCAAGGGCGACCAGCGCTCGCAGTCGATCGCCGCAGCCTCGATCGTCGCCAAGGTGATGCGCGACCGCATGATGTGCGGCTGCGGCAGCCATCATGCGCATTACGGCTTCGAGTTGCATATGGGCTACGCCACAGTGCGCCATCGCACGGCGATCGATCTGCACGGGCCAGTGGCACGGCTGCACCGCGCCTCCTTCGCGCCGTTCCGGTTCGGCGGCACCGAGGTGCTGGAGGAAGAGGGCCTTTCGGGCCTGGATTGAGCGAAAGCGGCTAGGCGTAATCTCCCCCCTCGAGGGGGAGATGGCCGGCAGGCCAGAGGGGGTCGCCTCGCGTGAAGCGCCAACCTTCTCTTTCGTCCCACATGGCGTCGCGCCAGGACGTACTGACCCCCCTCTGTCGCCTTCGGCGACATCTCCCCCTCGAGGGGGGAGATTTGCGCTCAGCCGCTTTCGCTAACAAAAAAGCCGCCAGGTTTCCCAGGCGGCCTTGGATGAATTTCTCGACGACGTCGCTTAATTCAGCTTCGACTTCAAATCCTGCAGCGAGGCGTTGAAAAGGTCGGCGCCGGCCTTGGCGTCGATCTTGCCGGCCAGCAGCGCGCGCGCGGCTTCGACCGCGATGTCGACGGCGCTGGCGCGCACTTCGCCGATCGCCTCGCGCTCGGCCTGGCCGATCTTCTGCTCTGCCAAGGCGGTACGCCGGGCGACATAATCCTCGGTCTTCTTGTGCGCCTCGGCGGCGAGCATGTCGGCTTCGCGCTTGGCGGCGGCGACGATGGCCGCGGCCTCCTGCTCGGCTTCCTTGCGCTTGCGCTGATATTGGCCGAGCAACTGCTGGGCCTCTTCGCGCAACCGGCGCGCTTCCTCGAGTTCGCTGCTGATCTTGTCGGCACGGGCATCGAGCGCCTTGGCGATCATGCCCGGCACCTTGATGTAGATGGCAATGCCGAGGAAGATTATGAGGGCAACGGTTGCCCAAAGCGTCGCGAGAGATGTGGCGTCCATGATGCGCTCCTCACCCGGCCACGGATTTGACCGCGGCCGCGATCTCGGCCTTGCTGGCCTTGCCGCCGACCAGCGCCTCGACGATGGCCGAAGCGGTGTCCTCGGCGATCGTGCCGACTTCCTTCATGGCATTGGCCTTGATGGAAGATATGCGCGCCTCGGCCTCGCCAAGCTTCTGGTCAAGCGCTGCCTCGATCGTCTTGCGGGCAGCCTCGGCTTCCGCCTTGGCCGCATCGTTGGCCTGCTGGCCGATCGCATTGGCCTTGCCCTTGGCTTCCGCCAATTCCTGCTCATAGGCGGCAACGGCGGCATCGGCCTCGCCTTTCAGCCGGGCAGCATGATCGAGATCCTGCGTGATGCGGTCGTTGCGCACGTCGATGATGCCGCCGACGCGCGGCATCACTACCCGCTTCAAGAAGAGGTAGAACAGCCCGAAAGTGATTGCCAGCCACAGCAGCTGTGACGGGTACGTCGCCGGATTGAATGGCGGGAACGTGCCGTGCGCCTCGGCAGGCACGCCGGTGGCGGCGTGCGTTTCGCCTTCCGTTGCGGCGGGCGCGGACTCTTGCGCAAAGGCAGATGTCACGAACATGGACTATCCCCGAAATTCAGACCCGCCGCAGGATCGCGGCCGGCCTGTTCAATTCTTCCCAATGTTCAGCCGAACAAGTATTCAGCCGAACAGGGCGAGAAGCGCGATGAGAAGCGAGAAAATACCCAGCGCTTCGGTCACGGCGAAGCCGAAAATCAGGCGGCCGAACTGGCCGTCGGCGGCCGACGGGTTGCGCAGCGCGCCCGCCAGATAGCTGCCGAATATGTTGCCGAGGCCAATGCCCGCGCCGCCCATGCCGAGGCATGCGATGCCGGCGCCGATGTACTTTGCTGCTTCTGCGTCCATTTGTTCAACTCCTTTGGATCTAAAATTCCGTTGCAAATTCGATCCGGCGGCAATGCCGGAAACCTTGTTAGTGCCCGGGATGCAGGGCGTCGTTGAGATACATGCAAGTCAGCACGGCAAAGACGTAGGCCTGCAGGAACGCGACCAGCAGCTCCAGCGCCGTCAGCGCCACGGCCATCGCCAGCGGCAGAACCGAGCCCGCCACGCCGACCGCGCCGAGCGCGCTCAGGCTGACGACAAAGCCCGAGAACACTTTCAGCGTGATGTGACCGGCAAGCATGTTGGCGAACAGACGAACCGAGAGGCTGACCGGACGCGAGACGAAGGAAATCACCTCGATCAGCACCACCAGCGGCAGCAGGTAGACCGGCACGCCATGCGGGACGAACAGCTTCAGGAAGCCAAAGCCGTGCTTGGTGAAGCCGTAGACGACGACCGTTCCGATCACCAGCGCAGCGAGGCCGAAGGTGACGATGATGTGGCTGGTGATGGTGAAGAAATATGGGAACAGGCCAAGCAGGTTGGCGACAAGCACGAACATGAACAGCGAGAACACGAAGGGGAAGAACTTCATGCCTTGCGTGCCCGCGGCGTCCCTCAGCATATTGCCGACAAATTCATAGGCCATTTCCGAGACCGACTGAAGGCGGCCGGGAACGAGGCTGCGGCTCGACGTGCTGAGGTAGAGAAACGCCGATGCAACAGCAACCGTCGCAAGCATAAACAGAGCCGAATTGGTGAAAGACAGGTCGTAGCCGCCGATGTGAATCGGAATGATCGGCTGAATCTGGAACTGGTGGATCGGATCGACCTTGTCAGCAGCCACTTTAAATCCCCATCGAAGCCGCAGACGGCTTGAGTATCCTGTTCAATGCGCCGGCATGCGGCGCCTCAATTCATTCTTTCGGATCGCGCGGTTTGTCGCCCGTTCCGAATTCCGACACAAGCCCGGCTGAACGCAGGACATTGAGCACGCCGGCGCCAAAACCCAGCAACAGCCCGACTATCAGACCCCATGGCGATGTCCCCGCCACGCGATCGATAAACCAGCCGAGAGCCGCGCCGACCACTATCCCGGCGATGAACTCGCTGGACAGCTTGAGCGCCTGGCCGTACCCGGCCACACTGCCCGCTTTCGCGTCGTCTTTCCCCTCGAGCCGGTCCGGCCGCCTTGTCGCAAGCGATGCTTCAAGGTCGCGCCGACGGCGCTCAAGATCGTCGTCGCGGATGTCGGCTTCATGCTGCTTGCCGCGGCCGGTTTTTCCGGTTCCGTCCGGCCCATTCTTGTCGGCCACGCAACCCCCCTGCCCGGTCAGACCGTCACCGTCCGTCCGCTTCTTAAAGTCGCCGGCAACATAGTTAGAGGGTCCGCGCCCGTCAAGCCACGAGCGGACGTTCAAGCTCAAGTATTTTTTCGTTATAAATCAGCTACTTGCTTGGGTGCGACATCGTGCCCGACGCGGTCTCTGGCGGGCTGCGGCCGAATCCCCACCACGACGGGTCTTCGATCGGCCGCTCTCCCGCGAAAGATGCAAGGGCTGCCCGAGCACTCAGCTCCAGCCGCCGCCATAGGTGCGGTAGAAGATATGCAGGCCGATCCTGGTCGTTTTCTTCATCGTCCTCGCCCAGCCCGGATGGACGTAGTTGGCGTAATAATGGGTCGACGAGCCGACTTCCGGAATGAATATCTTGCCGGCTGTGACGGCCATGGCGACATCCTGGGCGGTCTTGTAGGCGGCGGGATTGTCGATGCGCTTCTTCCTGCCGTCGCAGGCGAAGGAAAACTGGCAGCGGTTGAACCAGTTGTCGTTCTGGTAGACGACGCCGCAGATCGAGTTCGGATAGGCCGGGTTGCGGACGCGGTTGAGGATGACCTGGGCGACGGCGGCCTGGCCGCGCACGGATTCGCCGCGCGCCTCGAAATAGATGCCGTTGGCGAGACAGGCCTGCTCCGGTTTGGAAAAGACGCTCGCCGGCAGCGGCGTCTGCATCCAAGAATGATCGCCCTTGCTCAGCGGTGGAATGAAGCGGCCATCGTTCGGGTCCTCGTCCTGCAGCAAGGCCTCGAAAGGCGATGCCTTGGCATAGTCGGGAGCCGACGAGGCATAGGCGGTCGCCAGCACGTCGGGATGATCGTTGTTGACCAGCGCGGCAAGCATCGCCGGCACGCCGGGATCCGGCTTCTTGTCGACGCGCGTGTGGAAGGCGGCGGCGATCTGGATTTCCTTGCCTTTGATCTCGGGCTTGGCGAAAGCCATCCTCAGGCCGCTGTCCATGCTTGGGCGGAGCAGTGAGGAGGTGCGCTCGAAGATCGAGCCGGCGTTGAAGTTCTTCGGCGGCGAGACGGGCGAGACCTGGATGATGCGGCCCTTCTTGTCGGCACGCGTGATACGGTTCTCGTCCGGCGTCGTGCCGGCGATGCCGCCCTTGCCGCGAAACGAGACGGAGCCGATGCCGGGCAGTTGGACGCCGGAGCCGGAGAGCGAGCCGGTGCTGCTGGAATCGAGGAAGGGCATTTCGGCGGCGTGAACGGAGCCGGCGACGGACTTCTCGACATAGGCGTTCCAGCGGACGCTCGGCGCCTCAAGGCCGGAGACCAGGCTTGTCATGTCCTGATAGGCAGCGACCGTCGGAAAGCCGATCCAGATGCCAAGGCCAATAATAAACGGAGACAGGAAGGAACGTTTTTTGTCACCGGCGGCGGCGACAAGCCGCGTCAAAACACGTCGATGCACGGAACTCTCCAGAAACGCAACGGACCCCACTGGAGAGCTACAATGATGCATTAACCTTGATGGGGCGTTAACAGCTTAGAACGTTGTTTTCCCATCTCATGTCGAAGTCAGGCGCTTTTGCGGCCATCGCTTGACGGAAGAAAGATCGGCCAGGCGATCAGTGCGCAAATAGCCGCACCCAGCCAGACGCCTGCCCACGAGCAGAGCACGAGAAGTCCGGGAATGGCGATCGGCACCAGGAAGAAGGCAATGAAGACCAGACTGTTGGCAAGGCCGAGCGCGGTTCCGGCCTGGCTCGCGCCGGCCAGCGTCGCAAGCTCGGTGTAGGCGACGCCATGCCAGGAGGAGACGCAAATGCCGGCCACGACCAGCATCGCGACGATCGCCGGCGACAGCATCGGCACCTGGCCTGACAAGAATTGGGCGGCCAACAAGACGAGTGCCGCAAGCACGGTGAAGGCGATCAGGCTCAACAGGCTGCACAGACGCAGAAACGACCGGCGGTTGCCGTGACGGTCGGTGTAGCGGCCGCTCCAGACGCGCATGACCATGGCGCCGACCTGCACGGCAGCGAGGCTGGCGCTGATCACGGCTGTTCCCATGCCGGCGAAATCATGCAGGAAGACGGAAGCAAAGGTGAGCACCGCCACCTGCGGAAAGCACAGCAGGCCGATGGCTGTTGCGATGCGCCAGACGGCCGGGTTGCGCAGCGGCGGCGGGCCGGCCGGCCTTGCCGTGCTGCTCGAATTGGCATCGTCATGCACCGGTGGCTGATGCAGCCAGCGCCAGGCGAGAGAGGTCGAGACGGCGGACGCAGCCGCCAGAAGTCCGAAGACCGCCGTGAAGCCATGGGCCGAAGCGAGCGACGGCAGCACGAGCGCGCCAAGCCCGCCGCCAAGCGGCACCGCCGTCTGCCTGATGCTCATGGCAAAGCCGCGCTCGCCTTCGCCGAACCAGGCCATGATGGCGCGGCCACTGGAGCCGTTGACGCTGCCGCCGAGCAATCCGGTGACCAGCAGGGCAGCGGCGAGAAGCGCGATGCCAGGAATGTGGGCCGGTGACGGCACGATCAGCGCGGCCATGACAAGCAGCCAAACCGCGGTTGCGCCGAGCCCGGTCAGCAGCACGCGGCGGTCGCCCCAGCGATCGGTCAGCAGTCCCCACGGCAATTCGCTCAGCGCTACGCCCAGGCCGAGAAGACCAAGCGCCATGCCGAGTTCGCCATTGGAGAGATGATAGCCCGAGCGCAGGAACACCGCCGTCGCCGGAATGCCGGAGAAGGTCGCGGAAAAGCAGGCATTGGCGGCGACGCCGATGCCCAGCACCTTCCAGCGATGATTGGCTCGAAGTGCCGCCGCTTCCGACGGGGCGGCAACGGCGCCTGGGCGAAGCGGTTTGCAATCTGGTCCTGTGGCGACAGCAGACATGGTTCAGCTCCTGCATGGGCTGGTTGCGTTCGGTCTTGACGCGCTGTCTCTATCGCCATAGCTTCGTCCTGAATATCAGGAAGTTTTTGACGTAATGTCCCAAATATCAGGATTATTGCCATGCGACGCGTGACATTCGATCTCGACGTCCTGCGCAGCTTCGTCACCGGTATGGAGTTGGGCAGCTTCGCCAAGGCCGCCGACCGGCTCGGCCGCTCGACCTCGTCAATCAGCGCACAATTGAAGAAACTGGAGGAGCAGGCGGCGACGCCGATCTTCCGCAAGTCGGGGCGCAGCCTGGCGCTGACCGAGGCAGGCGAGACCATGCTGGGCTATGCGCGCAGGCTGATCGAGCTCAACGACGAGGCCGCGTCCGCCATCCACGACGTCGAGCTGGAGGGCTGGGTGCGGCTTGGATTGCAGGAGGATTTCGGCGAGGCGGTCCTGCCGGAGGTGCTCGGGCGCTTCGCCCGCGCCCATCCCAAGGTCAAGATCGAAGCCAGGATCGCACGCAGCCACGAGCTTGCCGAACGGATCATTTCGGGCAGCCTCGATATCGCGCTTACCTGGCACAATGGCGCGACGCTGCCCTACAGCCGGCATGTCGCCGACGTCCAGATGCGCTGGATCGGCCCGGCAAAACAGATCGAGACCAGCCTGCGCGATGGCGAGCCTTTGCCGCTGGTGGCGCTCGAAGCGCCGTGCCTGCTCCGCAGCGTGGCGACCGAAACCCTGGACCGCGCTGGTCTGGCATGGCGGATGGCCTTCTCCAGCCCGAGCCTTGGCGGTATCTGGGCAGCCGTCGCCGCCGGGCTCGGACTGACGATCCGCACCGATATCGGCCTGCCGGCCACCGTCAGGGCGATGACGCCGGGGATCGCCGGGCTGCCCGCTTTGCCCAAGATGGCGCTGTTCCTGCATCGCAAGGAGGCCGAGCCCGACCCGGTGGCGGCGCGGCTTGGCGACATCCTGCTGCAGGCGGCGCTGGAAGCGTTGCCGCAGACGCAAACAGCGCCTGTCCTGCGCAACGTGGCGTAGAGGAGAAGTGGCGCTCAGCGGCGCTTCTTTGCCTTGCTGGCGAATGGGTTGTCCGAGGTGCGCAAGGCGATGCGGATCGGCACGCCGGGCATGTCGAAAGCCTCGCGCAGGCTGTTCGAGAGATAGCGGACATAGGATTGCGGCATCGCGTCGGGCCGTGAGCAGGAGACGACGAAGCCCGGCGGCCGCGTCTTGGCCTGCGTGACATATTTGATCTTCAGCCGGCGTCCGGCGACGGCGGGCGGCGGGTGATGCGCCAGGATGCCTTCCAGCCAGCGGTTGAGCTTGCCGGTCGACACGCGGCTGTTCCAAACGCGATGCGTCCTGATGACAGCATCCATCAGCTTGTCGAGGCCACGCCCGGTCTCGGCCGAGACCGGCACCGCCTGCATGCCGCGCGCCTGCGGCAACAGCCGCTCGGTTTTTTCGCGCAGCTCGGCCAGCAACTCCTGGGGATGGTCGATAAGGTCCCATTTGTTGAAGGCGATCACCGGGGCACGGCCCTCGCGGATGATCAGGTCGGCGATCTGCAGATCCTGCTTCTCGAAGGGAATAGTCGCGTCGAGCACGATGATGACGATCTCGGCAAAGCGGATGGCGCGCAAGCCGTCCTGCACCGACATCACTTCGAGCTTTTCGTGGATCCTGGCCTTGCGGCGCATGCCGGCGGTGTCGAACAGTTTTAAGCGGCGGCCATGCCAGTCCCAGTCGACCGAGATGGAATCGCGGGTGATGCCGGCCTCGGGGCCGGTCAACAGCCGTTCCTCGCCGATCAGCGCGTTGATCAGCGTCGACTTGCCGGCGTTGGGACGGCCGACGACGGCGATGCGCATCGGCTTGGTGTCGTCATAGCTCGGCTCTGCGTCCGGGTCGGTGATGTCTTCGCCGATCAGCACCTCGCTGGCGGCGACCTCCTCCTCACCGGCCTCTTCGTCCTCACCGAAGGCGCGCGCCTCGCCCAGTGCCGCGATCACCGCATCGCGCAGATCGGGCAGGCCCTGGCCGTGTTCGGCCGAGACCGGGATCGGCTCGCCAAGGCCGAGCTCCCAGGCCTCCAGCATGCCGCCCTGGGCGCCGCGCGCCTCGGCCTTGTTGGCGACGACGACAACCGGCTTGCCGGATTTGCGCACGATCTCGGCGAAGGTCTTGTCGTCGGGCATCAGCCCGGACTTGGCATCGATCGTGAAAAAGATCAGGTCGGCCTCGCGGATGGCGATCTCGGTCTGCGCGCGCATGCGGCCGGGCAGCGTCGAGGCGGCCGCATCCTCGAAGCCGGCGGTATCGATGACGTCGAAATGCAGATCGTAGAGTTTTGCGGCATGGACGCGTCGATCGCGGGTGACGCCCGGCGTATCGTCGACAAGCGCCAGCTTCCTTCCCACCAGCCGGTTGAAAAGGGTCGATTTGCCGACGTTAGGCCGGCCGATGATGGCGACTTTGAAAGTCATCCGTTGTTACGATACACCGCCCGAGCCGCGGATCAGCTCCGACATCAACGTCGCCCGCTCGCGCGTGTTGCGCGGGGCGCCGTCATCGGCGGCGATCTGGTCGAACAGCTTCAATGCATCCGCCGCCTTGCCTTCCTTCCAGGCGGCAAGGCCAAGTGCTTCGCGCGCCGTATGGCGCAGCGTGTTGGTGTCGGCGGTAAGCGCCTCGACGCGGCTGGAGACATCGGCGAAAGAGCCATGGTCGACCAGAAGCAGCGCTGCCCTGAGGCGCGCCATGTCGCGAATGCCGGAGGGAATCTTGGTGTCGGCGGCGACCTCGTCGAAATCCTTGACGGCGGCATCGACGTCGCCCTTGTCCGCCTTGACGGTTGCCGCACGCATGCGGGCGAGCAGCGGATAGGCGCCGTAGCCGTCCTTCTCCAGCCCCTCCAGCGCGGCAAGCGCCTCGTCGTTCTTGCCGTCATTGGCGAGCTTGAGCGCCTGCGAAAAAGCATCGCCCGAGCGGTTGGCGCGGGTCTCGTCCCAATAGCGGTAGCCGACGACGGCAGCAGTGCCGAGCACCACCAGCACGGCCAGCACGAGCAAGGCGGGACCGAAACGGTCCCACAGCGCATGCGCCTGATCGCGACGAATCTCTTCGTTGACTTCGCGGATAAAACTGTCGTCCGACATGATCAAAACCATTCATGCCCCGGGCGGGGCGGTTGATGAGCCCGCGTTTTAGCGAAATTTTGCCGGCATGGAAGGGGTTCGGCAGGAAAATCGCCTATTCACGAGGCAGTCGCCGCCAACGGCGGCCGACAGGTCGATCGTACCCGTGCCATATTTCACCGGTAGGCGTCGCTTCTACATTCCTTGACCCGGTCAGATGCCTTTGCCCCGTTTGTCCCGCGTTGTTGCGTTTTCCGCATTTGCTGCCAGCGCGGCTTTTGCCGACCCGCCGGCGCCGCCGGCAAAACCGAAGCAGATCGTCATCATCTCATTCGACAGCGCCCGCGACATTTCGCAGTGGCAGCGCAGCCGGGCGCTGGCCGCGCGCACGGGTGCGCATTTCACCTATTTTGTCTCCTGCGTGTTCCTGCTGTCGCCCGAGACACGCAAGGAATACACCGCACCCGGCAAGACAGAAGGCAAATCGAATATCGGCTTTGCCGCCTCCAAACAGGAAGTTGCCGAGCGGCTCGAGCAGATCAACCTTGCGGCCTCGGAAGGCCACGACATCGGCAGCCATGGCTGCGGCCATTTCGACGGCAAGGACTGGAGCAAGGCCGACTGGCTGAGCGAATTTGGCGCCTTCAGGCATGTTCTCGAAAACGCCTATTCGATCAACGGCATTGCTGCTGAACCGAAGGGCTGGCGCGATTTCGCCCGCAAATCGGTGGTCGGGTTTCGCGCGCCTTATCTGTCGGCAAACAAGGCGCTTTACGAGGCGCTGCCCGCGGCCGGTTTCCTGCTCGACGCAAGCGGCGTTTCGCGCGGGCCGGTCGAGCCGCCGACCGTCAACGGCATCACGCGCTTTTCGCTGCCGCAGATCCCGGAAGGGCCGAGCTCAAGGCGGGTGATCGCCATGGACTACAATCTCTATGTCAGACATTCCGGCGGCTTCGAGCGGCCGAGCATGGCAGAAGAGTTCGCTGACCGGACCTATCACGCGTTCCGCGCCGCCTTCGATGCGCAATACCAGGGCAAGCGCATTCCGCTTGAGCTCGGCTTCCATTTCACGCTGATGAATGACGGCGCCTACTGGAACGCGCTGGAAGGCTTTGCCGGCGAGGTCTGCGTCAAAGCGGACGTCGAGTGCATCAGCTTTCGCGATTATGTTTCGCGGCGAGGCGAAAGGCAGGCGGCGGTGGGCGGCTGAGCCGCAAGTGATCGCCGCCCGATACTTTTTAGCTTACCGGCTGATCCTCAGGGCGCAAGCCGGCTTGCTCACGTTCGAGATAACGCTGGTCGATTTCGGGCAGTGGCTCGCCCTCGAGCGTCGCCTCGAAGGCGCGCAGGCGCTTGTAGATCGAGATCAGTTCCACGACCGTCGGCCAGGCATTGACCAGATACTGAAATGAAGATCGGACCTGCTCAAAGGAGTTGAGAATCTGGTTCAGAGCGCCGAGCTTGATCTTTCCCGCGACCATCGTAGGAACAAGAACAATATATGGAAATATATTGTCGATCTGTAGATAGAATATTCTAGCGACGTTAAAATATAAGTAGTGGAAATATTTACGAAAATAGATGCTTCTTACGCTTCTAAAAAGGTCAGCGACAGTTGGCGGTTGGGCGCGATCTGCATCGTCCTCACCATAGACCAATTCTTTGCGGTAGGCTGCCTCGACACGTTGGGTGCGGAATTCGAGACCCGGCAGTTTGATTCCTACCGCAGCTAAGAAAGTAGTTCCGAAGGCCGACCAAAGGATTGCTACAACGACCAGGGAGTAAGGCACCGTGCCGACAATCGGCAGTTCCGTGACGTTTTCAGAGAGATGCAGCAGCACGGGAAGGAACGCTATCAGTGTCATGATGGACCCGACTAAGCTTACGCCCAGATCCTCCATCGTGCTGGAGAAGCGCATCGTGTCTTCTTGAACACGCTGGGACGCACCTTCGATGCGCCTCAATCTTTCCCAGTTGGTCATGTAGTATTCGTTCATTGCGGTGCGCCAACGAAATATCCAATGACTTACAAAAAACCGGTTGAGGGCGCCAACGGTCACAGCCAGAAGCGCAATCCACATGATTGTCAGCAGTTGGATATAGAAGTCCCACGGCGTCGTAGAGTACGGTGTGCCTAAAGCCTTCTGAATAAGATCGTAGAAAGGGCCATACCAGTCATTGAAGGCGACATTTACCTGCACCTGGTAATAGATCACAAAGAGAATCAGTGAGGTGCCAAGGATCGACCAATTCCGCCATGGATGAGGTCGGTACCAGGCCCAAAAGCCGTAGAAGATGAGGACGACAGCCGCAAAATATATATAGAACCAGAGAAATGGCTTCGACCAAAAGAGCGACACGCCAATGATCTTGTCGACGCCGGCGGCCATCGGGGGCAGTCCAAACACTGCTCCAAGTTGCTCTCCTCCAAAAAACCAAAACAGAACGGCCGCGAGGCTCCAGACGGCGACCGAACTGAAGAACAGCTTCGGCTGCGGAAAAAACGATACGAACACTGTGGCGAAATCCTCGGTCGATGCGCAAATCAGCGGGGTTCAGCGGGCATAAAGTCACACATTAGTGGGAAAGAAAATGCCCGTGCCCGATGCCCGCAACCGAGCAAGACCATAATCATGGCGATTTTGGCGCAGCCGACCAGGCGATCGTACCGGAAGCGAGCAGGACGGCGGCGGCCACGATCGAGGCAAGGAAAAAGTTACCGGAGGCCTGCGCAAGCAGCCCGGCGACGATCGGGCCGATGATCTGGCCAAGGCCGAAGGCGGCCGTCATTACCGCCAGCATCCGGCGTGGTGCTTGCGGAGCAAGCTGCCTGCCGGCCTGCAGGCCAAGCGCGGTGATGGCGATGAAGGTGCCGCCGACAAGAAGGCCGCCGAGCAGCGGCCCGGTGCGCCCGCCCATGGCGACGCTGGCGCTGACGCCGACCACCTCGACCAGGCACCCCAGCGCGTATGTGGCATAGAGCCCGATCCTGGCCGTAAGCTTCTGCCACAGCCAGACCGAGGGGAAACCGGCAAGGCCGGTGACCATCCAGACCACCGCCTCGAAGACGCGGCCGCCGCCGCCCTGGCGGACGATGGCGACCAGGAACGTTGCCGTGACGATGTAGCCGAAGCCGAACAGGCCGTAGGCGACGATGATCTTCACCAGCGACCGGTCTTTCGGCAGTGCCGGCTCGCTCCCGGTGGTGCTGTTCGCGGCCGAGGTGCCGCCGGCCAGCAAGGCGACGGCGGCAAAGCCGCAGGCTGAAATCACCGCCGACCACAGCCAGCCCGCAGCCCAGCCGGCATGTTCGGTGACGAGGACTGCCAACAGCGCCGAAGACGCCGCGATGCCGAGGCCGACTCCGCCGAAATACAGCGCCTGCAGGTCGTTTCGCCCGGCTGCGGCGAGATGACCAAAAACGATGCTGGTCATGAAGACCAATACGAAGGCGCTGGCGAGGCCGGCAAGAAAGCGGATGAGGAGAAAGACGGGCATCGTGCCGGTCAGGCCCATCAGGCCGGCGAGGATCGCAGTGGCGGCGAGGCCGGCCAGCATCAGCTGGCGCTCGCGGCCTTGCGCCCAGCCGCCGGTGGCGGCAAGCGCGCCGACGAGGTAGCCGAGATAATTGGCCGATGCGATCCAGCCGGCATCGGCCGGCGACAGGCCGAGCTCTTCCATCATTCCGGGCAGGATCGGCGTATAGACGAAGCGGCCGATGCCCATGGCGACGGCCAGGGCGATCATGCCGGCGATTGCCAGACGCAAGGGCGAAGCGATGTTCATCGCGGTGCACCATAGGTGCGCCTGCCAGTGAGACAATCCGCCTTTTATTGGGCCAGAAGTGTTCGCGGCCGCGTCGGCGGCTGGCTCGCCTGAAGTGCCAGCAAGTCCTTGTTTAGCCGCAGCAGGTCCTTGGCGGGGCCGTCTCAAAGTGAGTACGACCCGCAGTCAGCCTGAACGGCATGTCGGCGAGTTCGCGCTCCGACATGGTGTCGAGCACCGGATGCGACAGCGGATCGGTCACCCAGTTGGTGGCCTCGCTGTCATGCCGGTGTGGCTGCATTCCGATTGGGGAAAAGGCGCCGAGCCATGATAAAATCTTCATCGGATTTGCCTCCTCACTCTGAGTAACCCACCTAAAATCCGGCATTCGGCAGCGTCTGGCAATTGAGATTTAAGCCGTACGAGTTTAGAAAAACTGTATGGCTATGCTGAACCGTGTCCATCTCAACGGCTTGCGCGCCGTCGAAGCCGTCGCCCGCCTGGGCTCGCTCGCGGCGGCGGCCGGCGAGCTCAACGTCTCGGTCAGCGCCGTCAGCCAGCAGATCAACCGGACCGAAAAGCAGCTCGGCCGGGCGCTGTTCGAACGAACGCCAGCTGGCCTGGTGGCGACGGAATTCGGCACCGTCTTTACCGCGCGGCTCAGCGCAGGCTTCCGCGAGCTCGCACAGGCGGTAGCGCTTGCCGATGAAAGCTCGGAGTGCACGCTGGTGGTTTCGGTGGCGCCGGCTTTCGCCTCGAAATGGCTGCTGCCGCGGCTGTCGCGGCATTTCGCCCGCCATCCGAACGTGCTCCTGCGCATCGATGCCTCGGTGCGGCTTGCCGATCTCGATCGCTCGGACATCGACGTCGCCATCCGGCTCGGCGACGGCAAATGGCCGGGCGGGCGGGCAGAATTGCTGCTGGCGCAGGAGGTGTTTCCGGTCTGTGCACCGGTGATCGCCAGCAAGCTGAAATCGATCGAGGACCTTGCTTTGACCTGTGCGATCACCGACGAAAGATCGATGATCAGCTGGGGGAGCTGGTTCGAAGCGGCGGGGGTGGAGCCGGTCACCTTCATGAAGGGCGCGCGCTTCACCGATCCGATGCTGTGCCTGGAATCGGCGATTGCCGGTCACGGCGTCATGCTCGGCTGGCAGTTGCTGGCCGCCGACGCACTGGCCGACGGCCGGCTCGTCGCGCCGTTCGGCGTACGCGCGCAGAGCGGCCTCGGCTATTGGCTGGTGACTTCGGCCAGCAAGGGCGAAAGCCGCAAGGTCAGGGATTTCAAGACCTGGATGCGCGAAGAGATCGAGGCGACGATGGCGCAGTTCAGATCGCTCGAGAGGGCCAGCTAGGACGTAGACTCATTACCGCGTAGCCAGATGCGGATTGCGACGAGTTTGAGCGCGGTAAGATAGTTCTCAGCCAGCTTGTCGTAGCGGGTTGCGATGCGGCGGAATTGCTTCGCTTTGTTGAAGAAGCGCTCAACTAAGTTGCGGGCCTTATACAAGAAGGGGCTGAAGCAGATCGGGTCCTTGCGGTTGGCCTTGGGCGGGATGTTGGCCCATGCTTTTCGCTCGCTGACCGCATTGCGCAAGGCGTCGGCATCATAGCCCTTGTCGGCGAGTAGCATGGCACCCTCCGGCAAATCCGTGATCAGGTCCGCGGCCGAGGTAATGTCACTCATCTGACCTGCCGTGAGCATCAGTTTGATCGGCATGCCTTTGGCGTCGACAAGAGCATGGATTTTGGTTGTCAGCCCGCCTCGGGAACGACCGAGACAATGATCTCGATCCCCCTTTTTTGCCGTCGCGCCCTGCTGATGGACGCGAACAATAGAGGTGTCGATCATCTGCACCTTGCCGTCATGGACTTTGGTGATAGCACGCGCCGATCATCGACACGCGGCACACCTCGTGGCCTTTTGGGCAAAAGTGGCTTGATCACGTGCCATTCGAAGTCGGTCAGGTCATATCGGCTCATGCAGAGTCTGGAATCAGATTCCTCTGCAATAGGAAAGCCGCCAGTCGACAATCGACCTCTTAGCGGACGTATTTGATCAATTCACAGGTGGTCTTGGGAGTGCCGCAGCCACGAAGTCTTGACCTCGGAATTGCAGTGCCAATGGTGTTCAGTCACCAGCACGGCAAGTCCGGACGTTCCGCAGGGGTCGTTAGTTGCGGCCGTTGTCGTCGATGGCGAGGGAACTCGACAGCTCGCGATAGGTATCGATCTGCTGCTGCAGAATGGCAATCTTCTGCTCTGCCGTGGCAATGGCATCGGCACCGGCAAGGAAACGGTGGGGCAGCACGTCCCCAGCCGCGAGCGTGATCAGGGCGCGCGCAAGCTTGGCGGGGTCACCTCCTTGCTTGCCGTTTTGAGAACGCCAGAAAGCGATCTGCGCCGTCCGCCGCTCATGGTAGTCCTCGACGGAAGGCGCGGCATAGTTGGTCGACTCTTCCGTGAGAAGCTCGGTGCGGAAGAAGCCGGGGTTCACGATCATCGTCTCGATGCCGAACGGCACGACTTCGGTCTGCAGCGCCTCCATCCAGCCGTCGAGGCCGAACTTCGAGGCTGAATAGGCCGTGCAGAACTCGAAGCCCATCAGCCCGGCCGTCGAGGAGATCGAGATGACCCTGCCGGACCGCTGCTTGCGCATCGCTGGCAGAAAGGCCCGCGTCACGTTCATGGGACCGACGAGGCTGGTGCTGAGCTGCAGTTGCATCTGTTCGACGGTCAGCTCTTCGAAGTACCCGGCAAAGAAGCTCGCCGCATTGTTGACCAGCACGTCGATGCGGCCAAACCAGTCAAGCGTTGCCTGGGCAGCGGCTTCGGCGTCGGCCGCGCTCGTCACGTCCAGCTTGACGATAAGGAGGTTCTCGGCCTTTCCCACGGCCCTTGCGACCTTTTCCGTGTTGCGGCCGGTTGCCACCACCTTGTGGCCCGCCGCCAACGCGGCCTTGGCGATATCCAGACCGAGGCCCCGGCCTGCGCCAGTGATAAACCAAACACTCATATTGGGCTCCTGTTCTCTAGGCCGCAGCTCGGCCTCGAATTTGGACGGGATGGCCTGCAGGGTCTGATCCCCATGCTGGTATCATCCGCCAGCGGACTGCGTCACTGCGGAAGGCCGGCGCCTTCGGTTATGATGCGAAATCCTTCGGTCGACTTGGTAAAAAACTGCCGGGCCGCCGTGTATCCCGGCGAGTTGTAGTAGCGCTTGGCGTCAGCAAGGCTCGGGAACTCGGCGATGGCGATCACCGATCTCGAGCTTCCTTCGATGGCAGTGACATTAGGATTGTAGACGATCACGCGGCCGCCATACTGGGTGACGAGCGGCGAGGCGGCTTCGATGTACTGCTGAAACACCGCCTGATCCTTGATGTCATAGCTGCCGATCATGTAGGCGCGGGGGACGGCGCCCGTCGCTTCCTGAGCAAAGGCGGCCGGGCTCACGATCATGGTGAGAGCGGTGAGCGCGCCCACGATTACCTTCTTCATTTTGTTCTCCTTCAGTGGGCCAGTTGGACGGTAGGCATTGCGCGGAGAGTTGCTCCGGTTGACCGTCTGGCCTTGATGTCAGGAAGTTAGCTCCTTTAGCGGCATGCAATTAGATGGTATAATTTGCATGAGCTTAGAAGGGGGATTGATGAATGCGTCGCGACAGCCTGGATGACTTCCTGACCTTCATCGCCGTCGCCCGCGAGCGCAGCTTCACCAAGGCGGCCGCCATGCTCGGCGTGTCGCAGTCGGCTCTGAGCTATTCGATCCGGACGATGGAAGAGCGCCTCGGCGTTAGGCTGCTGACCCGCACGACCCGCAGCGTCTCGCTAACCGAAGCGGGGGATCGCCTGTTTCGAAGCATCGCTCCCAAGTTAGATGAGATCGCAAGCGAGATTGCCGCCCTCAGCGCCCTGCGCGACAAGCCGGCCGGCACAGTCCGGATCACCACGGTGGAGCATGCCGGCGAGACCATCATCTGGCCCGCCATGGTCGGGCTCATGCGCGACTATCCCGACATCAGGGTCGAGATTATCCACGACTACGGCTTGGCAGACATTGCGGCCGATCGCTTCGATGCGGGTGTACGGCTTGGCGAACAGGTGGACAAGGACATGATCTCGGCGCGCGTTGGGCCAGACTTCCGCATGGCGGTTGTGGTAGCGCCTTCATACTTCGCAAGCCGCTCCCGTCCGGTCACGCCTGAAGACCTTGCCGATCATGCGTGCATACCCCTGCGACTGCCCACAGGCGGCTGTGCACCGTGGGAGTTTCGCAAGGAGGGGCGGGAGTTGAAGGTGCGCGTTCAAGGACACGCCGCGTTCAACACCCTCGCGATGATCTGTCAGGCCAGCCTTGAAGGATTCGGGCTCGCCTATCTGCCCGAGGATCTGGTGACCTACCCACTCGAACAGGGTCGCCTGGTGCGTGTTCTTGAGGACTGGTGCCCCCTTCGGCCGGGATATCACCTGTATTATCCAAGCCGGCGCCAACACTCGCCGGCTTTCGCACTCGTGCTGGAAACGCTGCGCTACCGCGACTGAGTGCGGTTGAAATAAGGGTCGTCAGACCTCGACGACCATGGCACCTATCCAAGCCGCCCAGTACAGGAAGTCCGGAGCGTCCGTTTCCCACCGATCCCAGTCTTCCCCAATTTATGAGTTCACGGCCTAGGGCTGCCGGCGTCATCAGAGTGGAAAGGTCGGTAGCGCCGGTCTATGTAAGACACAGTCCCCAATCACGGCAGGCAGGATCATGACCACACATTCGCGCGGCGTTTCCGCAAGCATCGACCCGGTGAAGCTCGACAGGCTGGCGGAGGTCGCCGTCAAGGTCGGGCTGCAATTGCAGCCGGGGCAGGATCTGGTGCTGACCTCGTCTATCGCCGCGCTGCCTCTGACGCGGCGGATCGTCGAGCACGCCTACAAGGCAGGTGCGGGCCTGGTGACGCCGATCTTCAACGATGACGAGATCACGCTGGCGCGCTTCCGCTACGGCGCCGACGCCGGCTTCGACCGCGCCGCCGGCTGGCTCTTTGAAGGCATGGCAAAAGCCTTCGCCAATAATGCGGCGAGGCTTGCCGTGCGCGGCGAGGATCCGTCGCTGCTTTCTTCTCAGGACCCGGCAAAGGTGGCGCGTGCCAACAAGGCGAATTCGATGGCTTACCAGCCGGCGCTGGAGAAGATCACCGGCTTCGATATCAACTGGAACATCGTCGCCTATCCCGATCAGGCCTGGGCCAAGCAGGTTTTCCCGGACGACGCCGAAGACGTCGCCGTGGCCAAGCTAGCCGACGCCATCTTTGCGGCCTCGCGGGTGGACGTCGAAGACCCGATCGGCAACTGGACGGCGCACAATGCGGCGTTGAAGAGCCGCACCGAATGGCTGAACGGCCACAATTTCCACGCACTGCATTTCACCGGCCCCGGCACCGACCTGACCGTCGGACTGGCCGAAGGCCACGAGTGGATGGGTGGTGCCTCGACCGCCAAGAACGGCATCACCTGCAACCCCAACATCCCGACCGAAGAGGTTTTCACCACGCCGCATGCAAGGCGCGTCGAGGGTCATGTCACCAGCACCAAGCCGCTGTCCTACCAGGGCACGCTGATCGACGGCATTGCGGTGCGTTTCGAGGCGGGGCGCATTGTCGAGGCCAAGGCCACGAAGGGCGAGGATGTGCTGCAAAAGGTGCTGGACACCGACGAAGGCTCGCGCCGTCTCGGCGAGGTGGCGCTGGTGCCGCATTCCTCGCCGATCGCCAAGAGCGGGCTGCTGTTTTTCAACACGCTGTTCGACGAGAACGCCGCCTGCCACATTGCGCTCGGCCAGTGCTACTCGAAGTGCTTCGTCGACGGCGCCTCGCTCAGCCAGGACGAGATCGCGGCGCGCGGCGGCAACAAGAGTTTCATCCACATCGACTGGATGATCGGCTCCGACAAGATCGACATAGACGGCATCCACAAGGACGGCAGCCGCGTGCCGGTGATGCGCAAGGGCGAGTGGGTTTAGGCCCGGGATCGCTAAGCGAAGGCCAGCAAGCATCGGCGCCTGCTGGCCCATGCGGAGTTGGCAATGGAGCTCGCGGTCAAGCGCATCTATGAGCCGCCGGCGCCCGATGACGGGCAGCGGGTGCTCGTCGATCGCATATGGCCGCGCGGCATCGCCAAGCAGGACGCGGCGCTGACGGCCTGGCTAAAGGACATCGCGCCAAGCGACGCGTTGCGCAAATGGTTCGGCCATGAGCCGGCGCGCTGGGCGGAGTTCCAGCGGCGATACCGCGATGAGCTCGAACGGAACGGCGAGGCGGTGGCGGAACTGCGCGCCTTGCTCCGTGAAGGCAAGGTGACGCTGCTCTACGGCGCCCATGACGAGGCGCACAACAATGCGGTGGCACTGGCTAGCTATTTGCGTGAGAACAATTAGTCACGCCGGCGGGACAGCACCCCTCTCTGTCCTGCCGGACATCTCCCCCTCGTGGGCCCCCAAGGGGGGGAGATTGGCAGCTTCGCCGAAAGCGCCCTTCTTTGGAGACTAGCGAACGCCGAAGTGACATCCAATCACCCCACTCTCATGATTGCTGACAATGGCCTTTGACATAAGCTGCAGCCCGCCGATCCGATCGGCGGTCGAGGCACTTGTACGGCG
>NZ_JAMYOU010000039.1:0-38463 GCF_040319995.1 Mesorhizobium sp. M0815
AATCGATCCTGCGTTTTGCCAAAGCCGGCATGAGGGCAGGACCCAAAGCCGGTGTTGGGGCGGCGTTGACGTCGGCACCGCGTTCAATGAGCATTTTTGCCGCCGCAAAATGCCCGCCCCTGACTGCAAGATAGAGTGGTGTCGCTTGCCCATCGCTCTCATCAACGCCGGCACCTGCGTCGAGCGCTGCCGTAATCGCCGCGACATCACCCTCTTTCGCGGCGTCGTGAATGGCGGCGGCGTGAGATACAATCGGGATGTGTACAAGCAGTAGCGGAATGAAAAGCAAGAAGCCGCGCATTTCGCATCTCCCAAGGCAAGCCCGAGGACCCGGCACGATTTCAAGACGGCAAAGTCTACCTCAAATCCCTGCTCGTGACCACGCCCGTCGATGGCTCAAATGAATGGTGGCAGCCCTTGAGGAATGAAAGTTTCAGGAAGACTGGCCATGTCCTTGCTGGCCGTCTGGCAACGGCCCGTAGGGTCCCATTCGGGTGAGCGCATATTGCTTCGGCCGAAGTGGAGGAAGGCTGTGCAAGTGTGCATCGAAGCCGTCGAGGACCGGGCGACACGGAGGAGTGCCGCAAGGCATTCTTGGCGGCTGCCAAGGAGGAGGGGTTGGTGCTACGCTCGTCTGATTAGGGCCGAATGTGCCAGTTACCCGAGCCAGTTCCCAAACATTCCTGATCCCTAATGCAACCATTCCCTGCTCTGCGAGTTGCGCGACAGGCGGGGAACCTCGGCCGACATGACAAAGCGCGACAAAGCCGGACACCAGTCCCTTGCAGAAGCCGTTCGGGAGTTGATCTGCACCGAAGTCAATCGTCGTGAGATAAAGAAGCTGTTCGGGCCAGTCGAAACAGAGCTAACCCCAACCCTAGGGCGTGGACTCATAATCGCGCAGCCATAGACGGATAGACGCCAGCTTGACGAAGGCAAGATAGTTGGCGGCGAGCTTGTCGTAGCGGGTTGCGACACGTCGGCACTGCTTTATCTTGTTAAGGAACCGCTCGACCAAGTTCCGCGCTCGGTAAAGGTAAGGGTTGAAGCAGATCGGCCCTCGACGGTTCCGCTTCGGAGGAATGTTTGCCCATGCGCCTTTCTTGATGGCGAATTCTCTGATCCAGTCGGCGTCATATCCGCGATCCGCCAGCAACGTCGTCCGCGGTTGCAATTCACCAAGCAGGACCGAACAGAGGCGGTTGTCGTGCGATGGCCGCGCCGCCCAGCTACTTCGCAAATGACCCATACAGGACACCCCTCAAGCCATCGGATCGAAGCCCCTACTGCAACAGGATCTTCATATTTTCAAAGTCGAAGGTTACTGCATAAGGCATGAAGAAATCGTGGCCGACCATGCCCGCGAGGTGGAAGCCAAAAAGGTTCTCCCAGGGGAATGGCCCATCGTAGAGGCCCGGGACGTTCTCTTCCTGCACCTCTCCGAAGGAGAGGCGATGCACGACGTAGGGCACGGTCTTCAGCGTCCCGCCAGCGCCCGCCCCTGAAGTAGCTTTGTCTTCCTCAAGCTTTATCCCGGCTTCCTTGATCACAGACGCCGCCAGCTTGACTCCCGCGCCAGCCAGCCCTGTGTCGACGAAGAGAAGCGTAGATGGAAGCGTCTCCACGCGCCCCCGGCCCACCATGAAATGGTCGCTTGCAATCCAGAAAGGGACCGCGACGCTCTTGCCCGAAGCAGCCATGAATTCCTTGAGGTTTGCCGCGTTTTTCCGGCGGAGGACGAGCTCGCCGTTCGGAAAATCGAGGGTCGCAAGGAAATGGTAGAAGAGCGTGGTGCCGATGATACCGTCGATCCGCTTGGCTTGAAGGCCTTCGGAGAGCTGGCGGAGGGGTAGCACCGCGACGGGCAGGTTCTTCACCGTCCAGTCGCCGATCGTGAGCGATTCGATCCGCCCTTGCTGAACCTCGGTGGTCTGGCCGCCGGAAAAAGTGCCTTGCACCGTTCCGAATAGTTGGACGCCAAGCTCCTTGGCGAAGTCCGTGTCGAGTGCAACCTCTGAGCCCCCGGTGTCGATGAAAAAAGTGACCTCGTCGCCCCCGTTTACGCGGATACTGACCAACGGCAGCGGATCTGTCCTCAGGAACTTGAGACGCATGATTTGCCCGTCGCCCTGCACCTCATAGGGTGTCTGGCCCTTGAAACTCTGCAACTTCGCAACATTGAGTGTCGGATACTGATCGACGATCAACTGGTTAGTACCCACGTCGACGCCATTCAGCGCAGCCGCCGCCTTTTCGAAATCGTCGCGGCGATAATAGGCCTCGGCGAGCATGACCTTGGTGTCGGCCTCGCCGGGCCTGAGGTCGATGGCCTTTTTCAGCCAATGCTCGGCATCATCAAGCCGGTTGGAAAGCAGCGCGATCCGACCCAACTGGAGCGTTGCCGAATAGTCATCGGGGTGGTCGGCGGTGATTTTGGCGTATCGTTCGCCGGCCTCAGCAAACTCCCCCGCCTTGAAGAACTGGTCGGCGGAATCGACCGGCGATGGCTTCTCCTCCGCTCTCGCCTGTCCCGAGAGTGCGCAAGGCGCGAGCATCACTAGGAGTGCGAGGCAAATTCTGGCTGATTTCATTGTTTCAGACTCCGGCGAGGGAGGCGAGCGAGGGGCGGTGCGATGAGCGAAGCATATCAGCCAAGCGGCCGCGGCGGAACTACTTCACTGCTGATATGCCGTTCCTCTACAACCAACGGAATTGAGACACCTGTCCCTTTATACATTGCCGCCCTTGGCGCTTTCTGGAAGTGGCCCGACCAAGACCGACTTCCGGAGGTCAGCCCAAGCAGACTCTCGTCAACCATCGCGCAACGTGTTTATGAGTTCACGGCCTAGGATCGTGCTTTGGCAGGTGCCGGAATTCGAGCCGGACGTGAGAGCCGACGAAAGAAAGTGACGCGGCCAGTTCCGCTATGATTACCCGATAGGATTGCCAAGACTGACGGCTTCGTCGCGTCGTTCTTCTGGGCCTGGACAACATAGTGGGAAACGGCCCAGCCATCCTGCGAATGCATGTCTGAGCCGCAGGCGATTCGAGACGCTGCGTCGGTAAACCACGTTTCCGGCTCTCCGTTGCGTTCGATCGCGTTTGTCCCGTTACCATCGAGGAAGCTCTCCTGGAGCGCAGCAATCTGGTTGGCCGAGTTCGCCCCAGATTGTGCTTTATCCGAAAGGAGTGCCCACAAAGGGATAGTTGTGCCGCCGGCGGTGAAGGATCACGATACGGCAGAGCCTTGCTCGTCGACCCTTGCTCGACCAGATCGGACGGGTCGGACGGGATGGCCACTATAGAAAGAGAAAGCCACACGCTATGGCCGTGGATAGAGAATTCAATTCCGAGCCCGTCACTCCCTCGTCACAGGCGGCCCACCATAGGGGATTGAAGGCCGTCCTGCTTGTCTTCGGGCTTTCCGGGATCGCCGCCCTGGGAGGGGCCGCGGTCAAAAACTTAGGGGCACTAGAGGTTGCGTCCAGAGCCGCGGCACAGGTCAAGGATGTCTCCGGACCCGTGATGCAGAAGCTGGAGGATGTCTCCGGAGCCGTGATGCAGAAGGTCGAGGCTGCCTCCGCAGCCGTGATGCAGGAGGTCGAGGCTGCCTCCGCAGCCGTGATGCAGGAGGTCGAGGATGTCTCCGGAACCGTGGTGCAGGAGGTCGAGGATGTCTCCGGAACCGTGGTGCAGAAGGTCGAGGATGTCTCCGGAACCGTGATGCAGAAGGTCGAGGATGTCTCCGGAACCGTGATGCAGAATGTGTCTGCTGCCATCGATAGCTGGCAAGAACAACCGGTTCAAGCCTCGGCCGAACTCTCCCGCACGATCGCGTCGGGACCGAATGCGTCCGCCGTGGCGTCGGTCGAGCGGAGCGCCGTCCCTGCGGTCGCCACTAGTGCCGAGCCCCCCAAAAACCGCAGCACGGGACCGGATGCGTCGGCCGTGGCGTTGGTCGAGCGGAGCATCGTCTCTGCCGTCCCCGCCAGTGCCGAGCGCCTCAAGAACCTCAGCAAGGCGCCCGACGCGTCAACCGGAACCCTGTTCGGCATCGGCGACCGCCTCAAGGTCGCATTCTACGAGCGCGTCGACGTCGAGGAAGACAAGTGGGGCGGCGCGTCCTCGGCCTTGCACGGCATCCTGCAACGTCCGGAACTGAGCGGGGAATATATTGTCCAAGAGGACGGCACGATTTCCCTGCCCTTGCTTGGCTCCATTCCGGTCGCCAACCGGTCAACGCAACAGGTAGAGGCTGACCTGGTGGAAACCTTCGATCAACTGCTGGGCCGCAAGGGGCTGGTCAACATCCTGGCGCTGGAGCGCCCGCCCATTTATGTGCTGGGGCCGGTCAAGAATCCAGGCTCGTTCAAGTACGCGCCCGGCATGACGATCCTCCACGCGATCGCGCTGGCCGGCGGACTCGAACGGGCCGAAAGCGAGCCGTGGCAGAAGATCGAAGCCGTGCGTGAGACCCAGAAGCGGAGCGGGGCGATCGATGCCTTGTTGAAATTGCTCGCGCGCGCGGCGGTGCTGAAGGCCGAGCGCGACGGTACAGCACCCACTATCCCGCGCCAGTTGCTTGAACTGGCCGGCACGACCGAAGCGGCTAACCTCGTCAACGAGCAGAGCGACCGGCGCAAGGCCGTCGCCACGGCGCACAAGGATCGTGAGCGCGCGAACCTGCGGGCGCTGGAGGCGGCCAAGCAGGATGTTGTCGCTTATGGGCGCACGGAATCGCTCGACAAACTCGTCAAGCTGCGCCAGGAGCGCGTCAACAGCATGCGCACGCTCGTGGATCGCAAAGTGCTCAGCATGGCGGTGATGGATCAGATCCAGAGTGAGTTGTCCGACGCGGAACAACGTCGGCAGGACGCCCTCAACCAATACGCGAGCGCGAACCAGCGCCTCGCTTCGCTGGAGTCTGAGGTGTTGCGGACCCGGGCCGACCTCAGGAACGATCTGGAGGTCGAGATCGAGACCACGGAGAGCCAGATCGCTGCCAATGTGCGCGAGTTTAACGTCAGCGAAGGCGTCCTGTACACATTGCCGGTGACCCGCGTCCAATTTGCCAAGGACGCGAGCAGCGCAACCTATCAAATCGTGCGGCAATCGGCATCCGGGCCGGTCAGCATTGAGTCCGTCGGGATGACCCTGTTGCAGCCAGGTGACCTCGTCAACATCATCGTGGGCGAAAACGGACCAAGCAAGCCGGCCGGTTCGCCGGTCCCGACCTCGTCGCCGACCAGCGAGAGCTTGCCGGCCGCATCCAACCCCAACGATGTCGAGCTCTCCCGCGTGGTGAGGGAGTAGAGGGTGGGTCCGAATTGATGCCCGGCAAGGAGATTGCTGGATGGGTTTCATCTGCATGGATAACCCCGTTGGGACCCAACCAGGGATGAGGAGGACTAGGGCGCGCTGCGCGCTCCCATCGGGAGGACGAGTGAAAAGCTTGAAACCACCACTTCCTCCGCAGCTTAGGTCTCAAAGCATGTCCGCTTACGTAGACGGATTCGGAGCATTGGCACGAGCGCGGTCAGATGAATTCGAACGGGACAATGGGGCCCCATCAAGCGGCATTGGTCAAAGATTCTGAAATTGTATCGCGACCTCGCGGACGCCTGAGAACTTATTGCTCATCTCAGATCGAGAAAGGTCTGGCGGCTTAGCTGATGAATGCTGATCAAAGCGCTCGGATGCCTTCAACGCACGCTTGTCCGATAACGGCCGGGCAAGGAACGCTCGGCCCTTCTACCGCCAAATTCCTGCGGATTGCGGTGAGTGCAAATGCCGTCTTCCCGCTAAATTCCGGTGCTCGGACTCCTCAGAAGCGTGCTGCAGATATACCAAACCTTGGTCTTCGCGATCATCAAGCCGCGGCAGATAAGCAGCGCGCCAAATCTGTTTCAAGATATTGAGGAACACTATGGAAAAGACCGTTCTGTATATAACCTGTTCGCAAAGCACCAAATACGGAGGAGGAGAACATTTTTTTCTTGAGACGGCCCGCCACTGCCGCCAATTGGGTTACAAGACTGTTGTGCAATATCAGGACCGGCCTAAAAGCAGCGCCTATTTATACGATCTAAAGGATCTGGGCGTTGACATTGTCACGGTACCATTGAAATGGAATCCTCTAAAGATTTTTAAACTTATTTTCAATTCGAAGCCAGACATTATTCATGTAAATTTTGCGAATTCAGCTCTTCTATTCGAAATTGCAATTATTGCTAGATTTCTCAGAGTTAAGAGGTTAATTGATACTGAGCATTGCGTATCAAGCCCCATAATGAGAAAATACGTGCTAAGCCTATACGATAGTGTTATATGTGTTTCGAATGAAATACGAAATATAATGAGCTATTCTGGCATTACAAGCAGTAATTTGTCGACATTGTCTCACGGCGCGTTTTTAACTCCAGTAAACTCAGCGCAACTAAGAGACAAATTCAGGGGTGAATTTCGAATTTCTGGCCAGGAGAAAGTTCTTGCGTGTATCGCCTTCGATTCTCCAGTCAAAGGCTTAGATATCTTGCTAAAATCTTTTCAGAAGGTACACGGAGATTGCCCCGATGTACACTTGATCATAATCGGTGTAGATTCTGAGACATCGAAATTGCCGGCTTTGGCAAGGGATTTAGGAATAGCCTACCATGTTCATTGGGCGGGAATTCGGGACGAAGGCTGGAAGGTTTTAACTGCAGCCGATGTCTATGTTCAGTCCTCTCGATCGGAAGGGGGTCCGATAGCAGTAATGGAGGCGATGGCATTGAAGTTGCCCATCGTGACGACTCGAGTAGGACTTATGTCTGACGGAGAAGCTGGCGAAGCTGGCGTCGTATGTACACCGGATGATGTAGACAGCTTAACCAAAGCAATCCGGGACATGCTCAAGCAACCAGAGGCTTGGAAGAGGATGGGAGAGGCAGGCTATAGGCATTATATGGAAATGTTCCAGGGTGAAAAATTAGTAGAGACGCTGGTTAACGATTACTACTTGGCATAATCTTGTTGCCTTTTCTTGCGCTCGGCAGTTGGATTCTGGCACGGATGAGCCAGCCGAACTGCGCCTCGACGAACCAGCGCTAACTGTGATTTCGGTCCGGCTCGCCTCGAAGCCGGCGCGCCTGTGTTGCAGTAAGGTGATGCGCGCAACGAAGGCAACGACGATTTCCGACACGCGGATCGCACTAGATTAGATTTGGCCGGGATCGGCACGCGCCTTCCTGCAGTCGACAACCTTGCGCGATGAGCGGGGTCTCCTCAAATTTGGAGCGGCGACGGGCCCCCGCCTTTGTTCAAAGGGCCTGCGCGAGAACCCGATTTCGTCGCGATCGTCCAAACGAGGGCCACGCACGCACCCTCGATGCTGACGGCGAGCGTCCAGCCCAGGACCAAGCCCTCGAGCCCTCCAAGCTTCGCCCCTACGACCGGGCATCCAAGCTCCAGCAATCCGCCAAGCGCGAACCAGGGAGATGCCTTGAGCATGCTGTCGCGCAGCCGCGCCAGTGTGTTGGCATGGAATTTGAGCGTTGATCCCACCAGGCTGAATCCGAGAAAGCGCAGGCTCGGCCCGGCGATCTCCGGATAGGCCGGATTGAAGATCGCAAGCATCTGCTGCGAATAGGCGAAGATGAAGACGGCACAAACCAGCGAGAAGAGCAGTGACGCCGTCAGAGAAAAAACGAAGTCGTGCCCGGATTGTTCCGAGCTTGCTCTGACCACAGGGAACAGGACGGTGGCCAGGGCAGCAGGAATCAACGAGGCAATCGAGACCAGCATCCACAACGCCATGAAGGCGGCAGTGGTGGCCGGTGACAAGAGAACCAGCACAAGGTACGGCATGATGAAGGTTGGGGCTTGCGAGGCAACATCCAGCGCGTAGTGACCCAACGCCCTGCGTCGGTGCTTGTGCAGCAGCTGGAAATCGGGGACGCCAACGAGGCGACGCGCACCGCCGCGGGTCAAGAGATCGACGCCGATCCAGGACGCCAGGATCGCGGCGACCCAGGTCAGAAGAATCGCGGTAGTGGAGGCGTAGCCGACGGCCGCGGCGGCGGCGATCAGCATCAGCTTGAACGTCGAGAACAGCACCTGCCGGGTCATCCTGCCGCTGCTAAGCAGGGCACCGACGAACGCCTGATCGCCCAACACGCTGAGACTGGTCAGGCCGCAGCCGAGGACGAACGCAACGCCCTCGAACCAACCATTGATCGGCCCGGGCGAGTTCACGAGGTTAGCCCCCCCGAAGATAAACAACAGGCCCAGGCCGACCGTCAGCATCGCCCCGATGGATACTGCTGCGGCCACTAGACCGCGCTCCTTGCCCGGATGCCGGACGATTTCGCCGATCAGCAAGGTCCCGAGCCCGGCCTCGCCTAAGAGACCGATGAGGCCCATCACGGACAGGAGGGCGGCGGCGTTGCCGATCACCGCCGGCGGAAATGTCCGGGCGGCGAGCCACCAATAGACAAACCCAAGACCGGCCGATGCTATCGTGCCGATCGCCAGAGCGCCGGAATTTGTAATGAGGGTGGCGCTCTTCTGAAGCACTCGGCGCACGCGCATGATGGCGGTCCGGGCGAGGTCTACCGGCATGATGGCCCTCCCGAACCCTGGTGCGCCGGCACCGCGGCTCCCTTGGCGGCCGGGCGCAGCACATCCCGGTAGACCTGCTCGATCCGGGTCACGACCGCTGCGGCCTTGAGGCGCCCCACCTGGGCTAGGCTTGTCGCCTCCAGCCTGGCCAGCCAAGCGCGGTCTTCCAGAAGCGTTTGCATCGCATCGGCCAAGGCTGGCGCATCACCCGGCGGCACCAGAAGCCCGGTTTCGCCGTGATCGACGAGATCCGGCATGCCGCCGACGTCGGTTGCGACGACGGTCTTGCCGGACGCCATCGCTTCCATGATGACGGTCGCGCAGGCTTCCGGCCCGACCGATGGCAGCACGCCGAACAGCGAGCGGCGCCATGCATGCATGATGGCGGAATGCGGCCATGTACTAAAAACCCGGACGTTCGGCGGAAACTCGGTTGGCGTATCGGCGACCCTGCGCCCGATCAGGACCAGCGGAGGCGCCCGCTCGAGACCAGCATAGGCCTTCAGGAGAACGTCGATGCCCTTCAGGCGCATCATGTCACCGACAAACAGGATGAATCCGTCGGCGGGCAACTCGCGCAGGCAGGGATCTTCTGGGCCAAGCACCCCGACATCGTCGGGCACGAAATTGGGGATGACCTCGTAGGGAGCGCCTCCTCGCGAGAGTCCGCTATGACGCGCCACTGCGTGGCTGACCGCGATGAAGCGGTCCACCATCCGCCGGGCGGCGAAGCCCGACGCCCAGTTGCCAAACGTGGTCGCGGTTGCCTTCACCGCGCCGTAGTGTCCGGCGGCGCAGGGCAGGCATTTCGCCAATGCCGGGCCACTGCAGAGATAGGTACCCAGGTGCATGAAGTTCTTCTTGGCGCAGATAAGGCCGTAGTCGTGGAGTGTAACCACGAGGCGGGCGCCACTGAGGGCTTTGAGTGGCAGGTAGGAGGCGTAGATCCAGTTGTGGGCGTGGACGATGTCCGGCCTCTCCTTTGCGACCAGCCGTTTAAGGCCCAACACCAGTTCGGGATCCGGGAAAGGCGGCGCGTGGCGGCGCTCGGAATCGGTGTGGAGGCCTGACAGGCGCTGGAGCGCGCCGCGCAGGCGATGCACCCGGACCGCGCCGTCCAGTTCGGTGTCGGGCGATCCAGGATGCATCAAGGTCCCGACGCTCACACAATGGCCGCGCTGCGCCAGCGCTGCGCCGAGATTGCGGACGTGCCGCTCCTCTCCCCCGATCACTGGCGGATAGAATTGCGACAGCAGCAGGATGCGCATGGTCGAACCTCGTCTTAGATGCGTGGCACCAGCGTCGAAACGCTCCGATAGAGTCGATTATCTTCCGGCCGATAGAGCCGGGCCTCGGCTTTCTGCGGGGTGGCCAGGACGGGCACCGGGATCCGGCGCGTCCAGGTATCGCTCGGCGCGATGGTGAGCGAGCGGAAGACGGCGAACAGCCGTCCGTCGAGAGTGATTTCCAGGTCGAACCGCAGCGTCTGGGTCTCGGCGCTGCGGACGCCGACGGTAAGACTGCCCGGCTCGCCGCTGGCCGGTGGCACCATCCAGAGCTCGGTGTACTTGAATTCCCGGTAGGTCGCTTCGTCGCGGACGGCCAGCGCATAAGCTCCGGTCGCCACCAGCGCCGCCAGCGCGATCACAGCTCCCTGCCAGAACCGAACCCGCACCGGAGACGGCCAGCTTGGCAGATCGGACGCGTCGCGGCGGCCGGCGGCCACCAGCGCCGCGCCGGCCGTGACGGCCCAGAACCAGACCGCCCAGCCGAGCGGCGTCAGGAAGCCTGCGGCGTTCAGCGCAAAGCCCCCGGCAATACCGGCGGCAAGGCTTGCTCCGACCGCGTAGGCGAGGTGTTCCGACACGGAGGTGGTTCTTATTCCAATGGCTCGCAGCACCGTGTGGCCCGAGACGAGGAGCACCATGGGCAAGCCCAGGATGATGCGAAGGAGCATGTCGTCGCTGAGCGCAACGACGGCAACGGTAACTCCCGCCCATAGGCAGGCGGCCAGAAGATCCCGCTTGCTAGGATTTCCCATGCAATCCCCTCACGTCGTAGATGATGATCCAGCCGTTGTCATAAATGCGGGTGACGCCATCGATGTTGTTGAACTTGAGTAGTGCCGCCGGCGACAGCGGCCTTCTCCGCGCTTCCCACGGCTCGAAGTAGAAGCCGAGCATTGGGGAGGCCGTGGACAGGCGCAGGTCCACCAACAGGAAATCGACGTCGCTTCTCACCAGGGCCCAAAATTCGTCAGGCCCCAATTTTTCGTCCTCGAACACGCGCGCGGAAAACACGCCTCCGACGATTTTGATCCTGACGTCCTGGCGCCCGTAGCCCGCGAGCAGCATTTGATTGGTGCGGTCGGCGGTGAAGCGATTGCCGGCACCGAGCCATTGCCTGGTCCAGCGTGCCGTTTCGATCGCCATGGTCTCGACGGATTGCGGGTCGGCCGCCACCCTGTAGGGTCCACGTATCGGTGCGAGCGACGCGGCCGTGACCCCGCCGAGCACGATGACCGCCAGGGCAAGGGCCGGTGCGATAAGCCGCCACCCGCGTGGCACGTGGCCCTGCCAGAAGTGGACGATGCTCACCGCCACGACCAGCCCGACGGCGAGGAACACGAACGTTCCCATGCGGTTTCCGATTTCCCAAGCGACGGTCAGCCGGAAGGCCACCGAGACTGGGAACGCGAAGGCCAGCAAGGTAAGGAGCATGATGCGGCTGTCGCGCCAGCGCCGGTTGAGAATGTCCTGGATCGGACGCCAGCCCGCTTGCGCGTCGCGCGGCGCTGCCATGGCCAGCGACCGAAAGAAACCCGTCGCCAGCCCGAGTGCCAACAGCAGGATCGCGGTTAAGGTGGTCAGCCGCATGCCGAGTGGCTGGGTAGGCCCTCCGAGGTGCTCCGACGATGGAGTGGGCGCGCCCAGGATCTTTCCGAGCAACGTCTTGAAGCCGGTTTCGGCCACCGGGGCGAGATAGCTTGTGAGAGGGTTGCCACGGGCCTGTATCCAAAGGAGCGGCAGGGCTAGGGCAAGGAGCGCCGTGAGGCTCACGGCGGTCCTGGCCCCAATCCGCAAGGGGCCGTGCCGGCGCCAAGCCTCGAGGGCCGCGAGCGCAATGAAATAGATGGCGGTGAAGGCGGCCGAGAGGTGGTGCGTGACCGCGAGGCTCGCCAACAGCAAGGCAATCAACCCGAGCGCCTTCAGCCTCGGTCGCCCGACAAGATCCTTGGACGCTGCTTCGACTGCGAAGATCAGCACACACAGCACGATGCCGAGGCTCTCGTAGGAGAACATCGACTCGAACTGGACGAAGGTTGAGCAGCCCATATAGGTCAGACAGGCGATGGCCGAGATGCGCGGCGATCCGGTGATGCTTTCGAAGAACAGAAACAGGGCACCGATGAACGTGCCCCTGAGGACGGCCAATAATAGAGTCCCCGCCACAAACAATGGCAATCCCGTCAGATTGACGATCGCCGTCGTCAGGATTTCCAGGGCCGGATAGGCTCGCCCGACCGGCAGAAGCGGGCTGGACAGAAATAGCCGGCGTGCCGTCAAGAGATCGTCGGCCGCGACCCAGTGCAAGAACTCGTCGTGATGGATGAAGCTCGTCGGGGAATAGACGACCTTGTAATAGAACATGGCCTCGGCAAGCAGGAACAGGAGGAAGAGGCGCTCACCCCGGGCGACCATCGGCCACGCAATGCGAAGGCTGGTCGGCACGATAAGCAAAACGACACCAGACCAGAACAATAGCGGCGCTACCGTATCGCCGCGGCGCCCGGCCCCGTGCCCGGCCACGACCAGGAGCAGAGCGGTAGCGACCGTCAGGCACAGAGCCGCAATCCATCCGGAGTTCGCCAGTCGCGGCGGGGCATCGGCGCTGCCCCCGCGAAGGTCCGGGCCGATAACCAGCGAGACAAATTGGATTCCGGCCCGGAGCGGGTTGATCCCGGCTGCTGTCGTGAAATGAGCGGGCATCATCGGCGTCATGCCTCCGTCGCAGGAGGCCACGACATCACGCCGCCGGGGGGCAATCGGACCGTGGATCGGCTGCTCAGGACCCCACAATAAACATCGCTCAGCGCTTGAGCGCAGGCCTCCCAGTCCGATAGCGCGAAATCCGGCACTTCCCGATGGGCCCTCAGCTCCTCGGCCATGGCGGCGGCCAGTTCTTTCGGACCGGCGTTGCGCGGGACAGCTCGGCACAGGCCCTTGGCTGCCAACTCCCGCAGCCCGGACGTGTCGCTGACAAGGACCGGACGGCGCAGCGACAGGGCTTCCATCACGGCGATCGGATGGGCTTCGTATTCGCTGAACAGCACGAAAAGCGCGGCGCTCGCCAGGAGGTCAGCCATGTTCTGCCGGTCCGATCCGGGGATGCTCGCGATAGTGACCCGCCTCTCGAGGCCGAGTGTCGCTACGAGGCGCCGCAATTCTCCCTCATACGGGCCTGTTCCGACGACGTGCAGTCGCGCGTCTGGCACCCGGCGGATCAGTTCGGGCAACGCCGTAATCGCCCGGTGATGGCCCTTATAGCGCTCGAGCCTGCCGCCCGAGACGATCAAGTGCGGATCGACCTTGGTACCGGGGCTCGCGGCCGGCATCGCGGCGCCGTTCGGGATGACGACAAACCGTTCCCGCGGCACGCCCATCCTCCTGCTGAAGAAGCTTGCTTCGAATTCGGAGACGCCAATCAGCCGCGCGGCCCGGGCCACCAGCGGCCGGAGCAGCGCTTGCTGGGTGCCGCGCACGGCCTTGCGCAGCCGGGAGGAATGCCCGCCGCTGTGGAAGGTCAGAATGAACGGCAGGTTTCCGCGGATGGCCGCGAGCAGCCCGATCGGCGCCACGAAGGTGTTGTAACCTTGGAAATGGATCAGATCCCAAGCCCCGCGCCGGATCGCGCTATAAATGCCGGGCGCATAATAGAGGTCCAGCGCCCTCGGCCAGGCCGGCACGCGCCGCACGCGCATGCCGCGCACCTCCTCCTCAACCGGCAACTCCCCCGAGGGATCGGTAGTGAGCACGTCGACGGCGTGGCCACACGCCACCAAGCGGGGACCGACTTCCTGGATGTGAGTTTCGATGCCACCTATGAGAGGGTAGCAGCGAGCGGCAACCATCAGAATTCGCATCAGGTCTGTCCACCGACGACACAGGCTTTCGCGCTCCGCCTGCGGTGTTGGTGGACCCTCTCGCGCAGGATAGTTTTCAGGACGCGCCAGCCGTCCGGGACGGCGCGCAGATGGCTCACACCGCTGATGCGCGGAGCCTCGAAACTTGCGACCTCGACGATATTGAGGTGGTTCTTCAAGGCCCGCACGTTGATGAGGGTCTCGATCTCGAACCCATCGCAATCGCAGTCCAACGTGGCGACGTGCTTCGTCCAGAAGGCTATGTATCCGTAGCATAGATCGGAGAACCAACCGCCATAGAGCAGCCGCACGAACAGGGTCAGCCCCTTGTTGCCGAACATCCGGAACAGCGACATGTCCTCGGTGCCGGCGCCCTGGATAAAGCGTGAACCCTTGACGAGATCCGCGCCGGCCATCAGCGCACTGACAAAGACGATCGCCTCCTCCGGCACCATGGAGCCGTCGGCGTCCAGCATGACGATGATTTCGCCTGTGGCGGCCAGGAATCCCGCTTGCAGTGCAGCACCCTTGCCCCGGCGGGGCTCCATGACAATCTTCACCTCCTCACGCAAGCGGCGCGCGACCGCGACCGTCTCGTCGGTCGAGCGACCATCCACGATGATGATCTCATGCGCCCAGTTGGGGATGCGCGGCAGAAGCCAAGGAAGGTTGTCGGCTTCATTGAGCGTCGGGATGATGAAGCTGACTCGGGGTAGCGTCAGCGATCGCCGCAGCGCGACATTGATTGGGTCAGGCGGCGATAGGGCACCGACCCGGGCGAGAATGCTGGAGACAGGGGCATTCATGACAGCGCCGTCAGGTCGAGCGATGGCACCCGGGGAGCGGGCTGGAAGCGCGCAAGAACTGCCGCTAAGTGTCGGGCGAGATGATGCGCCGGGTGATAGGTCCCGTATACGAATCGACACACCGGGCCGAAGCTGTTCGCGGCGGCGGGACCGATGAAATGCAGGCCAGGCACCGAGGTCTCGTAATGGGCCGATAGCTGCGGCGCGCCCTCAACCAAGCGGATCTGGCGCAACAGCGTTGAACCCAGGAAACCTAGCCGGCCCACATCAATCTTGTACCCGGTCGCGAAGATGACGTGGTCGGCGCGCATCGAATGGCGCGCGCGACTGGCGTCCGTCAAAGCGAGTAGCACCTTGCCGTCGCGAGTCTCGATGCTCTGAAGGGTGCGACCGAGCCACACAGGCACTTTCCCGATAACCCGGTCCTTCATGAAAGCTCCGCCAAGGGGGCCCAGCGCCCTGATGTTGGCGAGTCGGACCCGCAGATCCTTCGGCAGAAGCCGGATCAATCGCGGATATTTGGCGCAGGTCGCCAAGGTCCAGCCGTGGCCGATGCCGTTCATCGGGGCGGTAATGCGCTCGAACAGGGCTCGGGGGCGCGGGTAGCCGGCAAAATCCAGCTGCGGCCGGCGCACAACGAGCGAAACCGACACCCCGCGTTCGTAGAGCAGCGCCGCCAGATCGGACGCCGATGATCCGGATCCGACCACGATGATTTCCTTGCCGTCCAGCTGCTGCAGAGAGCCGTACTCGCCACTGTGCGAGCATAGATCGGCGGGCAGATGCACGGCCTGGTGCGGCAGGCGTTTGAACGGATGGAGGCCGACCGCCACTACCACGCGGCGCGCATCGACTATCTCGCCGTCATCGAAAGTGGCGTGAAAGCAGCCAGCGCCGGGTTCCAGCGCCATCAATGTCTTGCGCTCAACTATGGGGACGTAACGCCTCTGGAAGGCTTCGCCGTACTCGATAAACCGGCTGAGCGACAGCGGAAGCAGCTCGTCATGATAGGTCAGGGCGCGTTGGGCGCAGAACGTCTTCAGTGCGAATTCAGACCGCGGATCCGACAGGCTCGACGCCCAGGGATAGGACTTGAGCAACATACCAGGCGGCATGTTGTGCTTCCATGACCCCATGAGCTCCCCGAAAATCCGGTGCTCGATATTTCGCGCACGTAAATGCGCGGCCAGCGACAAGCCGTAGGGGCCAGCTCCAATGACCGCCACATCCACGGATGTGTTTGATCTAGCCATGTGCAGACTCCCCGGACCTTAAATCAAGCTTATATGAAATAAGATTTGGACCTAGACGGCCTCTTTAGCTCTAGTAACTTTAGAATTACTGATGCAGTTCTGAAATGAAAGAACAATAGATGGTTAGGGAAAGACAATATGTGATTAGCTCTTTAGGAGTATCCCTTCAGGTTATTTCCAGCCCGTAGCATTTTCGGGGATAGTACGGCGGCGGCACCGATCATCTTCAGCAGCTGTGTCGGCAGCGTTGCCAAACCCGTTTTGGACCTCTGGGGCCACCTTCAACGCCAGCGAGGACATTCATCGACCCGCGGTCGGCATAGAGCATCGGACGTTTGAGTCAGTCGGTACCCTGCTTTCGTGTATTCGGTTGGCGAGAAGAGGTTGCAGACGTCGCCCATAGCTTGCCAGAGCGCACCGGTGGTTCGAACGGCGACTTACGCAGGTGGGGTCGCTCCTTCACTCGGTCCTGATTTTCCGAGCTTATTCTGACGCCGAGAAGGGTCGAGCGCACCCGGCCCTTCGCAGGCGGTGTACGTTGCGCTCGACCACTGGCTGCAGGTAGCTAACCTGGACGCGGGACCGGCCAAGAGAGGGGCTGCCCGTGCGGTCCCGAGACCGGCGTATCGGATACAAGCAACCGATACGAGGTCGTGACCTCTCGCAGACCCCCGATATGACCGAACAAGTCGATCACCTCCAGGCCGGACCGCCGGTTGTAGGTGTGGCACCCGAACGCTCCGGACCGAATGCGACCGACCGGTGTCTGGGCAAATTCCGACTCGCCGAGCGCATCGATCCGGCAGAACGTCACCGCGCCGCCATAGCCGCGCGCGCAATCTTGGACCGGGCGTAGCGTCCGTCCACCGTGTCGGATGACGGCGCCTGCGGGGCGGCTTAGCGTGGCATCGAGCAGGACGGGGTTTGCGGCGTGGGGCGTCCAGGACCCAGTCAGGCTCTCGGCATGGTAGAGGCTGAGGACATCCCAGGACGTGGACCTCCACAGCCTTGGGCTGACGAAAAACCAGAAGCCGCCCTCATGGCAGAGCGGCGTGGTATCGTAGCCCTCGATCCCCTCGATGAGGCAGGCCTCCCGCGTCCACCGGTAAGGGAATTCCACTGCCCTGTAGAGGCTGACATTCCTGGCCGCCCCCGATTCGGGGATCATCCAGATCTGCCCGTCCTGCTCGAACACGAACGGGTATGAGAGGTGATGCGGTTCCTCCAAGACGATCTGGGGTGCGCCGACGGTCCCGTCCCGGTCCGCTGCCACGACTGCAATGCACCCCCGGTTCTTCGAGTAGAGGTGCTTTTCGACAAAGATGAAATCCTGCCCCTGGTGCCGGAAGGGGAACGGATCGGCAAGGTAGCTGTCGGTCTCCCCGGTAAGCACCCGGAATGCTGCGTCGCCTTTGTCGAGCAGGCTCGCCGATTCGTCGAAGCGCCAGCCAATCCCCCACCTCCTGCCGCCTCTCGCCAGGATGTCCAAGAATCTGATTGCCTTCGATGTCACTGTGTGTGTCGCTCTTGCAAGGGCCGAAAGCGCGCCGAGCGAAGGCACGGCCGTGCGTGGGCCGGGGACATCGGACGCAGCTGAACCGGTTTCCTCGCGCAAGGCTTTTAGGATCAGCACCACAGCGCAGGAGAGGACGCTGTCGAGGCTCGCCGCGAACACTTCACGGTCTACACTGGCCGGACGCGCCATCCACGGCCGCGACGGGCGCGCGGTGTCGTGCAGGTCGACGAGAAGATCCTGATCATTCGCCAAGGCCGCCATGACTCCGATCTCGCCGGGTACGCCGTTGAAGAGCGGCGTCAGTACGCGCCGCCCCGACAGGAGGGGCTCCTCTCCGCTCAAATCGATCACCACGTCCACGTGGTCGGCCGGAGGCGACGGCAGGGACCGCAGCGCCGCCTCGACGGGGTCGGTGGCGCCGTGGACACCTAAGCCATAGACTAGTCTTTCGAGTTCGAGGAGCAGACGGAAGATCAACGGCAGCGGGTGGCAGCCGGTCGCGAAAAGGCAGGAGACGTCGTTGCCGGGCACTTCAGCAAGCGCCTCTGCCAGCCACAGATGCCAGCGCAGCGGCCGCGACGGATCGAGACTCAAGCAAATGCGCATTGTTGTTCTCACGGCGAATTCAAGACGACGACAGCTTTGACGAGAACCAGCTCGAGCGACGCGCCTTGCCAGCTGTCCGCCGCGAGCCCGCGAGCCAGGGAGGCAGATAAAGAGCTGCAGCGCGCGCCACATCGCAAGGGTAATACACCAGGGCCGGCAGCGGATCCTCCCGGCGCCAGAAGCCATCGATCACGACAGAATGAGGCGGGATCGGCTTCGCGCCAAAGCGGATCCGCTCGATCCATGAACCCTGCCAGACCACGCGACCGTCACCCGGGCCGGCCGGCAATGGCTGCAGGTCGAGTTCGTGCCGATAGGCTATCAGCGGGATATTGACGCCGACGAGCGTCGCCAGCTCCTCCTGCCAGTCAGTGCGCCCGACCGTCGGCTCTATTATCAGAAAGCGTCCGCTCCTGATGTCCTGCTTGTACTCGATGCCGCCAAATCCGAAGTAGTTAACCTGATCGAGAAGGTCTTTAGTGGTGCGTTCCAACTGCTCGTTTACTGCGGCCTTACAGAACGCCGTGCTCCCGGTGCCCGGCGGGGTGCTGGCGAGTTTTTGCCCGGTGAACATGCCGAGCGTCTCGCCGTTGCGTCCCCGGTAGAACAGGCAGAAATAGATGCTGTCGTCCGGTCCCTCTACGGTCTCCTGCACCAGGACCTCGCCGGTCTGAGCCAGCAGCCTCTCCGCGGCCGAGAAGGCATCAGCGTAGCTCTCCGCGCTTATCAGGCGGGGAGCATGCCCCTCGTGGAAGTGGCGCTTGTCGGCGGGTTTCAGGATCATCGGCAAGCGGAGCGACGTGATCTCGCGAACCCCCGCGAGGTCCCGCACGACCACGCCGTTTGGCACTGGCCAACCATGCTCCCCGGCGCTCTCATGGAACCTGGCTTTGTCGTGCAGCATACTAACGGTATCGTGAGTTGGGAGGCGGAAGTGGTAAAGCCCCTCCAGCTCTTTGCGGTATTCCGAGATCGTAAGAAGTGCCAGCTCATCCGTGATGACCAGGAAGGGCCGCTCACCGATCCGCCTCCGAAGATCGCGGAGGAAGTCCACGAAGCTAGGGCCATGCAGGGAGTCTGCCAGGATCGGGTGGGCGTAGCGCGACCACAGCGCTGGGTTCGATCGCTTGCGGTCGACCACCCAAACGGGCATCCCGCCCAGTGCAAGGCTGCGGCACACGCCGAGCCCGTTCAGCTCCCCACCTACTACTACTGCAGGGACTCGCCAATGCGAAGAGCCGAACTCTTGGTTGGGAGCGGTGTCTGACAGCATGGGTTTCATACCCGAGGGACCGTAATCGGCCAAACACCACTATGCACAACTGACGCCGCGCTGTGCGAGGCCAGAGGGGGTAATCCCTTGGCGCCATTGCACTCGGCGCCCGGTGAGAGCCACATGGCGGGATGACAGTCGGCTGGCAACGGGCGAAATACGGGCTGCGGGCGAAATACGGGCTACGCAATGCCGGATGGCGTGTGCTGGTCTTGGCACTGTTGTGTGTTCCGACAGCCGTGAGCGCCGCAGACAACTTAGCGCCAGCGTCCTTCATCAAGACTTCCGGCACGGAGTTTACAGTCGACGGCAGGCCATTCTTTTTGACCGGCGTGAACAGCTTCTCTGTGACTTTCGGGTCGAAGGACGAGGTCATCCGCCTTTTTGATGACGCGGTCGCCATGGGAGCCAATGCGGTTCGCATCTTTCTCCAGCCAGTGATCGGGTCACTCGACGGAAGCACTGCTACGATCTGGAACTGGCGGCTTGAGGCCGATGCCAGCGATCTCGCTGTGAGAGGAATGTACCTGCTCTCCTGGGACGCTCGTGAGAACAGGATGGCGATCAATGACGGCGCGAACGGCATGCAGAAGATTGATTTCCTCATCGCCGAAGCCGGCAAGCGACACCTCAGGCTCATCATAGCCTTCCTGGATTTCTGGGCCTATACGGGCGGGGTCCAGCAGATGCGGGCCTGGTATGGGAGCCGCGACGAGTCCACGTTTTTCTTCAATGACCCACGTATGAAGCGGGACTACAGGACTTGGGTCCGCCACGTCGTGCAGCGCGTCAACCCACTCACCGGACTTGCTTACCGGGACGACCCGACCATCATGGCCTGGGAGCTGATGAACGAAGGCAATGCGCGCCCAGAGGCTTTGCGGCTGGCCTGGACTGCCGAAATGTCGGCCTACGTGAAGTCACTCGATGGCAATCACCTTGTCAGCTCAGGGCACGCCAACGTTTCCGAGAAACTGTCCGACTTGATGATCCCAACTCTCGATTTCGGAACCTGGCACGGCTACCCGCTCTACTACAACCTTACGGTCCAGGAATTTAACGACCTGATCACCGAGTTCTGCCAACTGGCGGCCCGCGCCAATAAGCCGGTCCTTTTGGAGGAATTCGGCTATGCCCGCTCCAATCGGGACTTCGCCGATGCTTACGAAAAATGGCTCGATACGCTTAGCCGCGATCCCAAGTGCGCTGGCTGGATCGTGTGGCGGCTGGCCTCGCGGCAGGACAGCGGACGCTATCCCGTCGATGAATACGACCAGTTCGATATTCGCAACGACGGAAGCGCGATTTGGAACATCCTCAAAGCCGCGACGGCCCGGGCGGCGCAGACCCGAGAAGCCAACCGGGCCTCAGGAAGCATCCGGGAAGTCCCATGAGCGACGTCTCCGTCGTGATCTGTGCGCACACACTCGACCGCTGGGACGAGTTGAGCGGTGCGGTGGGGTCCGTCCGTACCCGACCGCGCGCCGCCAGACGCGATATCGTCGTAATAGCCGCAACGCAACAGACCCGCGAAAAGAACCAGCAGCCATGATCGATGCGTCGGTTGTCATCTGTGCTTACACGCTCGATCGCTGGGACGATTTGAACGCGGCCATCGCGTCGGTGCGCAACCAGACCAGGCCCGCCCGCGAGATCATTCTCGTCGTCGACAACAATGAGGCTCTCTTGCAGCGAGCGCGGCGTGAGATCGAGGGTGTCGTCGTCACACCTAACAACAACGTGCGTGGACTGTGCGGCGGTCGCGTCACGGGTGCCGGATTGGCAACCGCACCGGTCGTGGCATTTCTCGACGACGATGCGATGGCCGATGAGCGTTGGCTGGATGAGTTGCTGGTGCCCTACGCCGATCCGCGCGTGCTTGGCGTCGGCGGGCGCATTGAGCCTCTATGGCGCAAACCTCGGCCCTCGTGGTTCCCGCCTGAATTCGACTGGATCATCGGCTGCACCTATCGCGGAATGCGGGCACAAGACGGTGGCGAAGTGCGTAATGTGATAGGCGCGAACATGTCAGTGCGCGCCGACGTGCTGCATGGCTGCGGCGGGTTTGCCGGTCAAATGGGACGCATCGGCGGCGGTAGAGGCTCAGCCAATACATGCGACGACACCGAATTTTGTATCCGCGCCGCAAAAACATTTGGAGGCGTATGGATATACAAACCCCAGGCCACCGTTCGCCATGTGGTTACAGCGGAACGCACGACCTGGAAGTATTTCCTCCATCGGTGCCGCATGGAGGGGACCTCCAAAGCGGTACTCGCAGGCTTAGCGGGGACTAAGGATGGGCTGGATTCCGAGCGGCATTACGTTCTTACTCTGGCGCGCTCCGTACTCGAATACGCAGCGACTGGGAAGATCGGTCAGGCGCTCGCCATCTTTGTCGGATTGGCGACTACTTCAATTGCTTACACGCAGGCACGGGCACGGGCCACCATCTCGCAGGGTCCAAAGATAGCCCCGGAACAGAAGGGCGTTACCTCCAGGACGTGACTGGCGCCGCTACTGGCACAATGCAGCGTCAGCCGATTCATTCGCAAGGAGATTCACATGCCACGGATTTATGAGAGTCGCAAACGCGTTTTGGTCACTGGGGGAGCCGGCTTTCTGGGCTCCCACCTGGTAGATCGACTGCTCTCCGACGGTCATGAGGTTCTCTGCGTGGACAATCTCTTCACGGGAACCAAGCACAACATTGAACATCTACACGCAAACCCGCGCTTTGAATTTCTGCGCCACGATATCACGTTTTCCTTATACGTCGAAGTCGACGAAATTTACAACTTGGCCTGCCCCGCATCGCCCATCCAATACCAGCACGATCCGGTGCAGACCACAAAAACGTCGGTGCAAGGCGCGATCAATATGTTAGGCCTCGCCAAGCGGCTCAAATGTCGAATTCTGCAGGCTTCGACAAGTGAGGTCTATGGCGACCCCGCGGTTCATCCTCAAACCGAGGATTATTGGGGCAACGTGAATCCGATTGGTCCTCGGTCCTGCTATGATGAGGGAAAGCGCTGCGCTGAGACGCTATTCTTCGATTATCACCGACAGTGCGGCCTTGAAATCAAGGTTGCGCGCATCTTCAACACATACGGCCCGCGCATGCATCGGGCTGACGGTCGAGTTGTTTCTAATTTCATCATTCAGGCACTGAGCGGCGAGCCGATAACGCTTTACGGCGACGGCAACCAGACTCGTTCATTCTGCTATGTTGATGACTTGATAGATGGTCTTGTACGCCTCATGGACAGTCGAGCTTCATTCACCGGACCAGTCAATTTGGGAAATGATGGAGAATTCACCATTCGAGAGCTTGCGGAACTGGTGCTCACTGAAACCGGCTCGTCGTCAAAACTCGTCCATCTGCCGTTACCTTGCGACGATCCAAGACAACGCCGACCCGATGTTTCCCTCGCCAAAGCCGAATTGGGCTGGCAACCGACCATGGGACTCAAAGACGGGCTGAAGCCAACCGTTGCATTTTTTCGCCGCGACCAGGCACGCCGATCGCGCTCGCTGGAGGAGCCACAGCTGATCGCTTTCGAAGAGCGGAAACGATGGGTCCGTTCCATTGCTGGCGACTTCCTCCCAGCTGGATAACCCTCGCACATCGTGAGCTTCGGCCATTCCGACTGTCGACCGCATCTCCGGCGCCCGAAGCTGCTTCGCGACAGTCTATACCTCTAAGTTTTGAGCCGCTGAACCCGTGGTGACCTGTGCGCTCTCATTTCGCCCAATCATAGCCAGCTATGGTCGCCGAACAGCTAAGGAAGAGCTTCTTTTCGCGCAGTGTTGAGCTTGAGGTGATATAGACCGTGACGAAGATCCTGGTAACGGGCGGCGCTGGTTATATTGGCAGCCAAACCTGCAAAGTATTGGCGCGCCACGGATTTGAGCCGGTTGTCTACGACAATCTTTCGCGTGGCAACTATTGGGCCGCGAGATTCGGCCCGTTCGAATTTGGCGACGTCGGTGATCCCGCTCGGGTGCGTTCGGTACTCGAAAAACACCGTCCGTCAGCTCTGATGCATTTTGCCGCTTATGCTTACGTCGGGGAATCGGTCGTAAATCCTCTGCTTTATTATCGCAACAATATCGGCGAAACCATCTCCCTGCTTGAAACCTTGATCAGCTTCAAGAAAATGCCGGTGGTGTTCTCGTCAAGTTGCGCGACCTATGGCGTGCCTGATTGGCTTCCGATTTCGGAGGATCAACCACAACGACCGATCAATCCTTACGGCTACTCGAAGCTTGTTGTTGAGCAGATGCTCAGGGATCTCGACGCGTCTCACAATGTTCGTTCGGTCTCGCTGCGTTACTTCAATGCGGGGGGTGCTGACCCCGAAGCAGAAATCGGCGAAGCTCACGAGCCAGAAACCCATTTAATCCCGCTCGTCCTCGCCGCCGCCCGTGACGCCACGGCGATCAAGGTGTTCGGGAACGATTACGACACGGCGGATGGAACTTGTATCCGCGACTACGTCCATGTGCTTGATATCGCTGATGCTCATGTGAAGGCACTCAGGTATCTAATCGACGGCGGGGCCACCTGCGCGGTCAATTTGGCTAATGACCGGGGTTACTCGGTACTGGAAGTAGTGGCCACGGCTGAGCGCGTTACGGGCAAATCAATCCGAATCGAGCTGGCGCCGAGACGGCCTGGCGATCCCGCAGTTTTGATTGGTGCTCTCCAACGAGCACGAACCCTGCTCGGCTGGAAACCAGAGCGATCTGACTTGGAAATTCAGATCCGCGACGCATGGAAATGGATGACGCGACAATCGTGAGCGCTTTGATTTAATGGCAGCGAATCGATTTGCAGCATCAATTAGGCTGGACGAACGTGGAACAGGCGGCCCGGCTCAAGCCGTTGTGGCAGGCGCCCGCGCCCTCCTGGTTTCCCGGCGAGTTCCACAGGGTCGTGGGCTGCACGCATGCAGGGGCGACTCGCATCCGCACTTCAATCGGGGCGAACATGTCGGTACCCGCCGACGGGCTGGGGCGCACCGGTGGCTTCGCGCCGGATCTCGGGTGCCGCAAGCTCGGATTGTCGGTCAGCGGCCGAGCACGGATCGGCGGCAAGGCTGAGAGCTGCAAGGAAACGGAATCCTTCATCTGGGCGCCGGCCTATTGCGATATGGAAAGTCTCCGGGATGGCCTTGTTTGACCGGCGGCTCAAGCTCCACGGGCTCGTCCGCCACGCAGCTCGGAAGACACCCGGCCGTCCGCCTCGACGACCTCATGTGCGAACGACCCGCTCGAATCATAGGCCCCCAACTAGCCGACGGACACGGTTTTCGCAGGACGTCCGGAAGGCTGTTTCGTCGCGGCTGTTCGACGCACCAAATATATTAGAAGGTGTTAATAAGTTTTCGCCCAGCCTCATTCTCGCCGCAAACGGTAGTAGGCTTGCGTACATCGTCCACGAATGATCCATTCATAAGGGTACAAGACGGCGTGTGGATAAGCAAGGAAGCGGCAATGCCTGCGTTTTACTTAGCGCGCGGGTGAAATGACAACAAAAAGACGCAATAACCTAAGGATCAACCTTTGTTTTTACTAAACGGCAGGCGGCTCATGCGCCGGAATAGCGACGCTAGACTTCATTCCGCTGCGGCTCGAACCGTTGAACACCTTGCGTGCGTCGGCAGCGACACCGTTCGAGGAATGGCCTGATGAGTATCCCCGTCGACAAAACTCCCTGCGATGGCGAGTTCAACGGTAAACTCGCTCGACAATAAGTCTGGGCGAGGACTTCCAAAGCTCCGCTACTTTGAAATCCGTTCGCGGTGCCCAACTGCGAGCATGCGATATGTCGCGCGCCTGGCGATGCGCGGCAGTGGAATTCCCTGTTTTCAACGCCAAATAAGGATCACGGAATGGCTCTTTCCGCACCCGCAGGCTTTGCCTCCAGCGACCTCGTCTTCGAGGAAAACTTCTCCGGTACGGCGCTCGGCAGCGACTGGCATCCATACCTCACCAGCAATGCCGCCAACGGCTGGCCATGGAACAGCAATGGATCGGGTGGAAGTGGGATGGGCAACCAGTTTAATGCCGAATACGATATGCCGAGCCAAGATACGGTGAGCAACGGGCTGTTGAATCTCACGGCAATCAAACAGCCCGTCAACGGCGTGGCTCAGGGGTCGGCGCAGACATTCCCTGTTACGTCCGGCGCCGTCACCAGCTATGGCAACTTCGAATTCAATGGCGGCTATCTTCAGATCAGCATGAAGGCGCCGAGCGGCGACGGCGCATGGCCAGCCCTCTGGCTGATGCCCGGCCAAGGCGCCGGCAGCAGCGGCGACAATTTCGAGCTCGATATGCATGAGGGTGGATTTACCGGTTCGGGGCCGGCAGACCAGACGTTCTCCTGGCACCTTCACGCTGGTGCGTCGGGGACTTTCGGCGGCGTCCTCGACACCGGCATGGACCTCACGGCGGGCTTTCACACGTACGGCATCAACTGGGATCCCGGTCAATCGATCACCTGGTATCTCGACGGGAAACAGATGGCGCAAGTGACCAGCGCACAGGTCCCGATCCCGAATGAACCGATGGAATTGATCATGAGCAACCAGGTCGCGAATTCGAACGCGGCCGGATGGCACACGGCTCTCGATAGCTCGACCCCTTCATCGATGCAGATGCAGATCGATGGGGTTCAGCTGTATCAGAAGGCGGGCAGCGGCGACACCGTCACGGGTGCGAACGTCGCTCCCCCAATCACTGGCTCGACCGGGACCGAGACTGCGTCTGGAACCGGGACTGTCCCTCCGTCCGGCGACACCAGCGATGGCACCTTGTACGGCACCAGCGGCGCCGATGTCTTGCATGGAACCAGCGGCCACACGATGATCGGCTATGGCGGCAACGACACTTACTATGTCGACAATGCCAACGAGAAGGCGGTTGAGGCAGTGGGCGGCGGCAACGACAGTGTGATCGCCTCGGTGAGCTATGCGCTTTCGGCCAGCTCGGAGATCGAGCATCTCGCCACCAACAACCCGTCCGGCACGAAGGCGATGAGCTTCACCGGCAACGAGTTCGCCCAGACCATCGAGGGCAATGCCGGCAACAATGTCATCAACGGCGGGCTCGGCGCCGACGTCTTGACCGGTTACGGAGGCCACGATGCCTTCTCGTTCAATACTGCTCTTGGAGCCGGCAATGTCGATAAGATCACCGACTTCAAGCGCTCCCAGGATACGTTCCATCTCAGCGATACCGTTTTTGCCGGGCTTCAGCCGGGAGGGCTTCCATCCAAAGCTTTCTTTGTTGGTGCAGCCGCGCATGACAGTTCCGATCATATCATCTACGACAGTGCAACCGGGGCGCTCTCTTTCGACAGCGACGGAGCCGGCGGCGCATCTCAAACCCAGTTCGCCACTCTTTCCCCACATCTCTCGCTCGCCGCAGCCTCATTCTATGTGACCTGAAGGAACGGGGGCGGCCGTGGCCAAATAGGGACTGGATAAACAGCACCTCAAAGCCATGATCCCGAACCGAAGTCAGTGTACCAAAGGCGGGAGCCCGGTGCTCGGAGAAGATCCGCTCATGCAAAAGAGATGAGGTTCCATCCCAATGCCATCGGGATGGAACCGCTTCTAGCTGTGAGCTTCGTGTAGGTTGTCCATTCGGACCGAACCGAAGGAGACTGGAGTTACCAAGCTTCGGGTCCGAATGGACATCCCGCCCTCCGGTTTCAACTCGAGAGCGCCGCAATCTTGTCGAGGCGATACGTCAAAGGCGGGAAGCGGCCGGCTCGAAGTTGGATGACCAAAGCCGGTTATGGAAGGTCGAATTGCAACAAACTCGCTCACGAGACAGGCCTCACGCTCCACATTGCATCACCATTCGACGGGCACATCGACGTGGAGCAACATCGAACACCCCTGTTCTGCCGCATCACGCAAACCTGGCGCAGACGGCGCCCTCCTCGATCGCGTGGCCCTGGTCGAGCTGATCGCAGTCACGACAACCAAGCGGGCCCGAGGTTGGGTGCGCGGTCGATTCCGCGACCGACGAAAAAAGGGACCAAGTGAACGATGTCGAGATGGAGGCACTCGCCATCTAACGCGACGCATTCATCCGGAATGGAACTACACCATCCGCCCGAGATCAGTGGCAAATCGGAGCAGTTGACCGGTCCTAGCCCGAGCTCCCTCCCTTGCGCAATAAAGACCAATGCTTGCAGGTGACGCCGATTTAGGAAACTATTGACCCCGCGAGGCCTCTCACGCGGTTGATGTGGTTCAGGCTGCCGCAGCTGAATTCGTGGCGATCTCTAAAACCGAGCTAGTTCTGCTGGGAAATACAAGTGCTGACATCGCGGCGCTCATTCCTGAAGCTCTTTGGCGCCGTGTCGCTCGCGGCATTCGGTCTGTCGAGTTATGCCATCGCGATTGAGCCTCGGTTTCGACTGAGTGTCACGCACTACAAGCTCCTTCCGCCGCGCTGGCCGACCACTGCCAAGCCCCTGCGCATCGTCGTGATCGCTGACATTCACGCGTGCGAGCCTTGGATGCCGGTTTCCAGGATCGACGAGATCGTCGGTGTTTCGAATAGCCTGCAGCCCGACATCATCCTTCTCCTTGGCGACTACGTGATGGGCGTGCTGCCGCGCTACGCCAACGGGATCGTGCCCGACACTGTTTGGGGCAATTCTCTTTCGAAACTTTCCGCGCCACTCGGCTGCCACGCCATTCTCGGCAACCACGACTGGTGGCACGGTGTCGATAGCGTCCGCGCAGCCCTCGTCGACAATGGCATTCCGGTCCTCGAGAACACCGCCACTCTTATCCGTCAGCAGGATGGCCCAGCATTCTGGCTCGCGGGTCTTGGCGACCAGTGGGCCATGCAGTTTTCTCGCGGCGTGTACAAGGGCGTCGACGATCTGCCTGGAACAATGGCCGGAATACCCAACGACGGCAATCCGATATTGCTCCTTGCGCATGAACCGGACATCTTCATTACTGTCCCTGACCGTGTCAGCCTGACGTTATGCGGCCATACACATGGCGGACAGGTGCGCTTGCCATTCCTTGGCCCCCCCATCATCAATTCAGCCTACGGACAGCGCTTCGCTTATGGGCATGTCGTCGAGGGTGGGAGGCACATGATCGTATCCGGGGGTTTGGGCGTATCGTGGCTGCCGGTGCGCTTCGGCGTGTCGCCGGAGATCATGGTCGTCGATATCGGCCCCAAAACGTCCTCTCGTCCTGTAGACGAACGACATCTGCTGTCCCAGAGACCTGCCGTCCGCGGTTGACCGTTCGCGTGAGGGTATTGATGGTCGTGTTCGTGCGGTCGGGTTTCGCCGTGTGCCCATCGCCTCCAAGACGAACGGCACAGTTTATCATCCTTTCTCCGGACGGGCTGAGTTCGACGGATAGCTCTCGATTTCCACTAGAATGTCTTCAAGAAGCTGAGCCAGGCGTCCGGCAACATCTTTCTTCGACATTCTCAGGGACGGGAAAACCTGAATGCGATACGGCATCTTGCAGCCCCATCCTCGTCGTTGGCGCCCGAGCAGAACGCATCTTGGAGCATGCAAATGGCCTTGGTTGCACGAGATTTCCTTTGGGCCATCGGCGAGCATACTCCTATTGGATGAGGCGGCGCGAACCGCGTTTTAGGACTACTTAAATTCCTGAAGGGGCCTGCGCCCGGCAGCATGCTAGGACTGTTGCGCGCAATAGCGGATCAAAACCGTGATCCTGGACATAGTCGGCCAAACCACGCCGAACACATTCCTCTTTGAAATCCAGCGGTCCGCGTGGGCTGTCATTCAGCCGAGCCGAGCCGCAAATGGCCGATGGCGTGTAGGCAAGCGAAGAAACATACGGCAGGTCAATATCCTGCATGGCATCGACCTCGATATAGAGAGGCTCTGCAATTCAGCCCCAGCCATAGACCGTTGCGGCCGGGTCAGACGGCCTCGCGGTTGAGATGAACTGCAATTGAATTGCGCTCCACCAAGCGGGCCGCAAGGACACGGTGCTCGAAAGGTAACGTGGCCTCCGCCAACCTCTTCAAGAGAAGCTCCGCTGCCGCCGCTCCAATCAAATGTGCCGGCTGCGCGATGGCTGTGATACCCTGGGTCACGAACTGCATCCAGTCGAGATCGTCGAAGCAGAGCAGCGAAACGTCTCCTGGAATCGCAAGCTTCAATGCGGAAATGGCCTCCAGAACCCCTGTCGACATCACACCATCGGCCGTAAACAGAGCGGACGGTGCATTGCGCATTGTCAGCAGATCGAGCGCCTCCTTGCGGGCTGCCTCGCTAGAATAGACCGCCACGCGACGGATCAACTGCGGATCCGGCGTAATGCCCGCGGCGCGATGGGCTTCGAGATAACCCAATAGTCTCTGCCAGCTTGGATGATGGTAGCGAAGATCAGCGCTGGAGAGATCAACGTTTGCCACAAACGAGCCAACATCGTCGCGTTGGCCCGGCCCGAGTTCCGCCAATATTCCGATGCGGCTGTGTCCGGCCGCTATCATCGCCGCGATGCTGCTATGCGTTACAGAAACGTTGTCGACCACGACTGAATCGGTTTCCAGGCCCGCCACCATGCGGTCGAACTGCACGACGGGACAGCGAGCCGCGACTGCTTCACGAAGATGATCCGGCTCGTCCACGAAGGTCGATGAGACAATTAAACCGTCGACCTGCTTTTCCAGCAGCAGTTGCACCGCCTCTTGCTCGAGTTCGGCATTTTCATCACTGTTCGTAACGATAACCCCGAAGCCGCCACGGCGCGCGACATCCCCTATTCCGCGCAGCACGCTGGCGTAGAATGGGCTTTCGATGTCGCCAACCACAACGCCGATAGTCTGCGTTTTACCGGTGATCAGACCTTTGGCAAGGCGATTGGGGCGGTAGCCCAGCTCAGCTGCTGCGGCCCGCACCTTCTCCTGAACCTCGGGGCTGCTGTAGCCGTAGTCACCAAGAACACGCCCGGCCGTGGCGGAACTCACCCCGGCCCGGCGAGCGACCTCTATGATAGTTGCGTTTTTGGGTAATCTTTGAGTCACTCGGCAAACCTACCGCCCATGCGCGCGTTGTGCCGGCGACCTAGCGGCAGTTAAGCCCGCCCCGCAAGGCCGAACACCGGAACAGCCGCCGTTGCGCACACCATTGCAATCACAGCACCTCGGACAAAAAGCGCCCAAGACGCGGGCTTTGCGGGTTATCAAATAGGTCCTCTGGTCGGCCTGCCTCGACAATTCGCCCCTCGTCCATGAATACGACCTGGTTCGCGACCTTGCGGGCGAAATTCATCTCGTGTGTTACGACCACCATCGTCATCCCGCCCCGACCGAGATCGGCCATCAAGTTCAGGACGCCTTTGACCAATTCCGGATCGAGCGCGCTGGTGACCTCGTCGAACAGCATAATCTCGGGTTCGAGGGCCAGGGCGCGCGCGATGGCCACCCGCTGCTGTTGCCCGCCCGAGAGATTGGCCGGCCGATGGTCCTTACGCTCCAGCAGTCCGACTTCATTCAGCCTCGCCAAGGCCGCGCCCTCAGCCTCCTCGCGCGACATGCGTTTAACTTTGCGAAGCGCCAAGGTGATGTTGGCGAGCGCGCTGCGGTCGGGGAACAGATTGAACTGCTGGAAAACCATGCCGACGCGCCGCCGGAGTTGGTCAGGGGTCTGTTTGTAGATGCTTTCGCCATCGAGCAGAATGTCACCGGCTCGACACTCTACGAGGCGGTTGAGGCAACGCAGCAAGGTCGACTTGCCCGAGCCGGATGGACCGATGAGGCAGGTGACGGTCCCCGGCTCCACTTTCAGACTGACGTCATGGAGGACCTGGACGGCGCCATAGGCCATGTCGATATTCTTGACCTCAATACCGCCACCCTTGAAGCGTGTGGGCTCTGCTGCAGGCAACGTCGCTGTGCCCGGCACGCCCGCTTCGGCAAGCTCGGCGACTTCCTTGAGGCCACTTTGCACAGCGGTGATACGTTTGCCGACGCGCATGCGCGCGTCGATGTAATTGACGAGGTGGGTTAGCGGCACCGTGATCACGAGATAGAACACGCCGGCCAGCAACAGCGGCGACAAGTTGCCGGTCAGCACGGCTTGGTCCTGGCCGACGCGGAACAGTTCGCGTTCGGAGGCGAGCAGACCAAGGAAATAGACCAGGCTGGAGTCCTTTACGTTGCCGATGAACTGGTTGACCAGTGCGGGCAGGACGCGGCGGATGCCTTGCGGGATCACCACCAAGCGCATGCCTTGGCCATAGGTCATGCCGAGAGTGCGGGTGGCGTCGATCTGACCACGCTCGACGCTCTGAATGCCGGCGCGGAAAATCTCCCCGATATAGGCGCCGGCGATCAGGCTGAGCGCCAGAATGCCCAGCGGATAAGGCGATGGACCGAACAGATCTCGGCCCAATCGCGCGAAGCCTTGGCCAATGATTAGGATTGTGACGATGGCAGGAAGCCCGCGGAAGATATCGGTGTAGACGCGGGCAAGGAGTTTCAGCGGCCGGTTCTCGGAAATCCCCATCACGGCGAGTACGATACCGATCAGCGTCCCGAAAAACGTCGAGGCAAGGGCCAGGATCAGGGTGTTCTTGAGGCCGACCATCACCATGTTCGGCAGAACTTCTGCCATCGCCTGGAAATCAAGAAAGCTGCGGGCGAAGTTGTCGAACCAGCTCATATCAAGTCCATCTATAACTCGGCCGGGCACCGTTGCTCACGGGCCCGGCCGGAAACGCTAACGAATACGCGCGAATTTACTTCTTTGGCAGATATTGATCCGGCATCGGGGTACCCGGGAACCATTTCTCGTGAAGCCGTTTCCAGGTGCCATCGTCCATGGCCTCTCGCAATGCCTTGTTGAGCGCTTCTCGGAAGGCGTCGTTGCCCTTCTTGACCACGAAACCGGCTGGCGCATCGAAGGACGGCACGTTCATTGTTATCTTCAGGTTCTTATAGCGCTCCACATACTGCTTGGCCGACTCATAGTCAGTGAAATGCCCATCGATCGTCCCGTTGTTCAGCGCCGCCACGGCAGTGTTGTTGTCCGGGAATTTGACGATGTCGCCCTTCAGATTCTTCTCGGCATAGATTTCCTGCAACGTCCCCTGGATCACGCCAATGCGCTTTCCGGCGGTGCTCTCATTGCTCGTCAGAGCCGGATCAGGCGAAATGATCGACAGGTAGCCAGCGAGATAGCCGTCGCCAAAATCCACGGTCTTCTTGCGCTCCGCGGTCGTGCCAATGGCGGCGACAGCGACGTCGAAGCGACCGTTGGCGACAGAGGGCAGCAGGGCCGAGAATTCCTGACCGGTGAAAACGACCTGCTCCTCCTTGAACCCGAGCCGGCGCGCTACGTCGCGGAAGAGTTCAGCGTCGAAACCGGTGAAGTTGCCGTTGGCGTCGGTGAAGACATAGGGTTTCGCATCGCCCATGGTTCCGACGCTGATCACCGTCGGGTCGATGAGGTTGTAGGGGTTGTCGGCCGCTTTTGCCTGCGTTGATGCGGCCAACGTGCCAAGTCCTGTCACCAGCGCGATCGTCAGCGCCAGACCGGATTTCACAAATTGGCGCCTGCTCGAATTCGTTTGCATGTCTTCTCCTCTTACGATTGGCCGAAGTCGGCCTGCGGTCCCACTCGACGACCCGTCCATCAAAACGCTCTTTCATGGCGTTGGTTAGATGAATGAGAACGTTATCACTTTGACTAGCATTGTCCATTTCTCGCGTCAATTGCTCAGTTGAATTCCCCAACTAGACGGTTCTCTCGTCTTGAATGCGCCGAGCTCCGCGGAGGACCTCCGGCGTGATCTTTCCTAGATCAATTGCTGCCGCATAGCCGATCGCCCCGTAGTACCGGCAGGTAGCAGCCGCCGCCTCCGCGGCTTGGCTAAGAATGTCCTGAGGCGCCTCTTTCTTAAGCAGGCCGAATAGCGTTCTTGCGATGAAGGTGTCGCCCGCGCCCAGGGTGTCGACGGGTTCGACCAACCGCGCCGGGGTTCGGTAAGAGACGGTGTCGCCGTGAAGCACCGCGCCGGCCCGACCGCGAGTCACAAGAACCCACCTTGAACCAAATGCGAGCAATTCGGCTGCGATTGCGGCCAATTCCTTGTCGTCGAGACCGTCACCCGAGACACAAGCCAGATAGCAATAGGGCCCAATCTCGCGTCGGTGTCCCGGTTCCCGGCGGGTGGAAAAATCATAAGACAACAGTGACTTACTTGATACAGCGGCAACCCACGGGTCCAAACCGCTGGACTGGCCGATGTGGACGGCCTGAAAACCCGAGAGAAAATCCAGATCTTCTTGCGTCGGCGTGAACACCGAAACTCCGAGATCGAAGTCCAGGAAAATCCGATCGGCGTTGCGGTGACCTATGAGGCAGTAGGCGGTCGGCCCTTCAAGGCGCCGCAATCGGGTGATGTCCACGCGGTCGGACTTGAGTGCGGCGTGGATCAAGTCCCCTGCCCGGTCTTTGCCGATCGCCCCAACATAGGCCGACTGCCCGCCGAAGCGGCTGACATACACCGAGACATTGAGGCAATTTCCGCCAGGATACATCTCGCCGCGAGCGAGATAACAATCGACCACGTTGTCGCCCATCGCGGCAATCTTGACCATCGCAGGACTTTCAGTTTAAAGGGTGTGATAACGTTCGCACAATGGCCCGCCATTGTCAATTGTGCGCCGGCCCAAGCTCTGTCAACGAGAAGAGGAACCTAATGATTTTCGCCCTCCCCGCCGACGTTGAACGCGCCCTGGCCGCTACGGCGGGCAGGCAGTTTTCGCATCTATTCCTCGTGGCGTGCGGCGGCTCGCTCTCGATCATGATGGCAGGCAAATACTTTGTCGACCGTCACAGCGGCACATTCGCCTGCGATATCTACAACGCGGATGAGTTCGTCTGCCGAGATCCGCGACGGTTGGGACCTGACGCGCTCGTCGTCCTTTGCTCGCAGACAGGCACCACCCAGGAGACCGTGCGAGCGGCCAATCATGCAAAGGATCAAGGCGCGACGACAATCGGCATGACGCTCGACCAGATATCGCCCCTCGCGCAGGCGGTCGACCACGCAGTCGCCTACCAGGCCTCCTACACGACGGGCAAACCGATCGATGCAGCCCGCAGCAACTACGGCGTGCTCTACATGTTGCTCGCCGGCCTAATCGATGCTCGGGAGGATGCCGGGCTGACCGCCGATCTGCTGATGAGCCTGAGCCATCTTCAGCCGGCGATCGAACGTGCGCACCGGACCTATGCCGACCGGTTTAAGGCCTTCGTACCCCGTTTCGCGCCGCGCAAAGCGATCTACACACTGGCCAGCGGTGCAAGCTACGGTGCGGCGTATTCCTACGCCATCTGCGTGTTGATGGAGATGCAGTGGTACGACTCGCAAGCCATACACGCCAACGAGTTCTTTCACGGCCCGTTCGAGGTGGTGGACCGGGATACTTGCTTCGTGGTCTTGATGGGTTTGGACGAGACGAGGCACCTTACGGAACGCGCTCGCGATTTCCTTTTCAAGCACGGCAGCCGGGAAAACATCCTGGTGCTCGATGGAGCGGAACTCGACCTCAGCGGTATGTCCGAACACATCAAACCCTATCTCGTGCCCTTGGTCTTCTTCGACACTCTATGGCGTTTTGCCTATACGCTGGCTGGTCTGCGCGGCCAGCCGATGCTCGAAGGCCGGCGCTACATGAAGAAGCTCACGGACTACTAGTTCCGCCGCGCTCTGCAGCCATCCAACAACTCCCAGCCCGGCTTCTGCGTAGAAGGATTTTTCTATGACTGCATCCCCAAAACCGCGCCAAGTCGTCGTCATCGGCGCTGGCATCTTCGGCATCTCTTCCGCGCTGCACCTCGCTCGTCTTGGCTTTGATGTAACCATTGTCAACGACGGCGCGCCGGCCAACGGTGCATCCGGCCGTTCACTTTCCTGGCTGAACTCAGCGCGACGTGCTGACACTGCTTACCACCGCTTGAGGCTTGCGGGCATCGACCGTTATCGGACCCTGGCGGCCACAAGGCCGGAAACGGCGTCGTGGCTTCGCTTTGACGGCGGCCTCACCTGGGATGCGGATGATGGGACGAACCAGATCGCCTCCATCTGCCAGCTGGAGCAGGATATTGGTTATGACGCGCTTCTGCTCGGCCCTGCCGAAGTCGGCGCAGTGACGCCCGGTGTCAACGCCAGCGCAATCACCCCGCAGGGTGCCATCTTCAATCCTGGCGAAGGATGGGTTGACCTGCCCTGCCTGATCGATCTGCTGCTCAATGAGTTCCGCTCCCGCGGCGGCAAGCTCGTCCAGAACGCCGGACGCGTGCGGATAGATGCCACAGGTGGTCGCGCGCGTGGCGTCGTCACTGCCGACGGTGTGCCGTTAAAGGCGGATGCAGTGGTCCTTGCCGTTGGGCCAGCGACGCCTGCCATGCTTGCGGAGATCGGAGTTCGTGTCCCCGACGCCACGCCGATTTCACTCCTCTTGAAAACCAAGCCGATCAAGACCGAGCTCCGTGCCGTGCTGAATACGCCGCGCGTGGCGGTGCGCCCGACGCCGGATGGCGAACTTGTTTTGGATTCGGCGTGGTCGGAGGAAGAAGTCGTGGTCAACTCTGATGGAACTTACACCGTGCACGACAAGACCGTCAAAGGACTGCTCGACGAGGCTAGTGCGGTGCTCGAGGGCAATCGGCGGCTCCAACTCGCTACCTATGCAGTTGGCCCGAAGCCCATCCCGGGCGACGGCGAGCCAGTGCTTGGCTCCGTCGAGACCGTCGCCGGGCTTCACGTCGCCTTTAGCCACAGCGGCGCCACGCTTGGATTGATCGTCGGCGAATTGCTTGCCAAAGAAATCGCCTCAGGCAATCCGCATCCCATGCTTGCAACGTTTCGCGCTAGTCGATTCAGCTGAAAGGGCAATTGCGGCAAGGCCGAACTGTCCAAGCGCGGACGCTCAAGGGAGAAGATGAATGCCCCGCAAACTATGGCCAGATAGCCGCTCGCGATCCACTGGAGTGCGCTGAGCGCGACAAGTTGCGCAAGCCTCAATTCAAAGCCAAGAAGATCGAAAGGCAGACTGCACCGAAGAGCCCGGCGGTCTACCTTGTGGGAATTAGGTGCAGTGCAGACTTCCCGCCCTTCACGGGCGCCGCTGACAGCTTGCGGTCAAAGCTGGCAAGTTGGCCGCCTCGCGCCTTGGCGAGCGCGAGAAGGTACGTATCCGTGACCTGTGCCGAAGTCAGGATTTTCGCTGCATCGATGTCGCCGGAGCCAACCAGGCTCACATCGTCGGGCCAGAAGCTGTGCCCGTGCAGAGCCCGCAACTTGGTAACGATTTGCGCAACGATGGCGGGCGAGCCGGGAGAATTAGGATATCTTTGGTTCCCGACGATGCGCAGGACGCCGTTTTCGGTGATCGGACAAGTAGCCCATGCCGCGTTGCCCGTCTCTTCGAACCAGCCATGCGCGTCGCCATAGGCGACGTGACCAGGATCGATCGGTGCGATCAGCACATTGACACCGAGCAGGAAGGTCAAGGCAGTTCGTTTCGCAAGGCGTTGACCGTCTCAAGCGTGACAGGAGGTGCATGCGGCCGAGGCGACAGAAGAGGAATCCCGTTGCGCTCGCCGCCAGCTTGAGGCCGGCGCAGCGAGCGCCGGGCGAGATCGCTAATGACCTCGCCGAGGCTACGACCCTGCTGCCGGGCCATGGCCCTGGCCGCGACCAGGACGTCGTCATCAATCGCCAGTGTGGTTCTCATATCACTCTCCTGACGCGCATCAAACATCACGCATGATGTGGACTAGCTACGTCGGACACTCAAGCGGTGCGAATACCCGGCGGATTTGCGTGGAACACGTTTTGCCGGAAAGATCGTCGCTCCGCGGCTTCAACCTTTATGCGACGAAAACTGCGCCCGCGGTAATCAGCGAAACGCCAAGCCAGTTCGGCAGGGACAATTGTTATCTGAGGAAAACCGCACGGAATACCGTGTCAAGCGCGACGCTTAGCGTGGCGTCACCGAGCAACTCGCCCTCCCACAATGCAGCACCAGGGCTGCGATGACATGTCTTGATCGTGTTGCTGAAGTCAGCCAGATCCTACGTCGATAACGGCCTTGATCAGACCGGACTTCTGCTGCGCCCAGATTGCGATGTCGCGTGGGCTGTCGCGCAGGGTGGTGCGGTGGGTGACAAGCTGGTCGATTGGTATTTTTCCAGCGCGGATCGAGGCAATGACGTGCTGGAAATCGCTACGAGTCGCGTTGCGACTGCCGATCAGCATCATTTCCCGTTTGTGGAACTCTGGATCGGAGAAAGTTATGTCGTCCGGCACGACGCTGACCATCACCATGACGCCGCCATGAGCAACATAGGCAAGGCAGACTGCATCGAACGGCTGTTTCCCGTTGCGTCGAAGACGACGTCGAAACCTGCTCCCGCAGTTCGCGCCGCTATCGTTTCGATGATCGAAGGTCAGCCGCTCGGTATCGACGTCCATGACGGTCACGTTCTGTTGCGCGATTCGCGCAAAAAGCGCCGTGCCGAGGCCGATCGGCCCGGCGCCGATAACCAAGGTGCGAATGCCCGGCCCCGCCATGCATCTGCGGACTGCGTGGGCACCGATGGCCAGAAACTCGACCGTGGCCGCCTCCACCAGTGACAGGCCGGCCGCTGGAATCAAGTTTTGCGCCGGCACGAGAATCTGCTCACTCATGGCACCGTCACGGTGCACGCCAAGCACCTCGATCGACATGCAGCAGTTAGGCTTGCCCTGGCGGCAGGCGGCACAATGTCCGCAGGCAAGATAGGGATTGACGAGGATTTGCTCTCCGACCGACAGGTCCACGGGCGCGTTGATTGCCGCGATTGTTCCCGAAACCTCATGGCCCATGATGCGCGGATAGGCGAGATAAGGATGCCTGCCCTCGAAGATGTGGTAGTCGGTTTCGCATATCCCGACAAAGGCGACATTGACCAGTGCCCAGCCTTCGGGCGGAGCGTCTGGTGCCTGCTGCTCCTCAACACCAGTCTGCCGGGCTCGGAGCATCGCACGACTTTGATGGTGGGATCCATGACGGCAATTCCCCCCTTGCTAAGCTGGAGTCCGGCAACAGGAAGTGGTCCCGCGGGGGGAAACCCCCGCCCCCGGGGGGGTGACACCAAATACATTAACGTATTGCGCGGCACCCAGCCCGCGCCCGGATACCACATTGGCACCACCGGTTGCCCCCCGCTGGGCCCCGTG